>CBFIHK010000198.1:0-1028 GCA_965662305.1 Luminiphilus sp. | reverse complement strand
AAATGGACGGAATTACATCAGTACGCTCTAACATTTATCTGCCAGAAAACAAAGTAATTGATTTGCAAAATCACGATTTAGGCTTGCATACGGCTATGACAGGTTTTAAAGATCTATTCGATGAGAGTAGACTGAAAATCGTTCAAAACGTAGGTTATCCAAACCCTGACTTCTCTCACTTTAGATCAATGGATATTTGGGAGTCCGCATCGAATTCAAATGAGTACTTTACCTCAGGTTGGATGGGTAGATATTTAGAAGAACGTCATCCGCAATATCCTGAGCAATATCCAAACGATCAATATCCGCATCCGCTCTCAATTGAGCTTAGCGGAAGCAACTCCTTGTTGTTTACTGGAGACAATTCCTTTACGAGTTATATCGCCCAAAATCCTGATGATTTTCAACGTCTTTTAGAAGATTTTCAAGATAATTATCCCGAGACCCATACCGGCGACAAATTAAATTATATCGATTTAATTACCCGTCAAACCAATGATTATGGTGATGTGGTCAAGAATGCGCATCGAGGTGGATTTACCAGATACGGGTACAACAACAACTACCTAGGAAGGCAATTTGACATTATCACCAAACTGATTGATGGCGGACTCAATACCCGAGTATATCTCGTAAGCTTTGGAGGCTTCGATACTCATGACAACCAGGTTGATGTCAATGACACCACTCAAGGGCAGCACGCCTATTTGCTCGGAGAAATTGACAAGGCCGTTCATACGTTTATGCGCAATATGGATTACAGTAACCGAAGTGATGATGTGCTTTTAATGACTTATTCTGAATTCGGTAGAACCATTATTGCCAACGGCGCCAATGGAACAGATCACGGAACTGCAGCCCCTCTTTTTGTTGTTGGAAACAAGGTGAATTCAAATATTTTGGGGAGTAACCCACAAATTGATCCCAATTTTACCTATCAAGATAATCTGCCTTCAGAATTTGATTTTAGACAAATTTATAAGTCAGTAATCAATCAATGGCTTCACGAAGACGACGGTACTGCACAG
>CBFIHK010000197.1:0-1045 GCA_965662305.1 Luminiphilus sp. | reverse complement strand
TTTCACTGGGCGGTTTAGGTTTTTCTGTAATCATTCCAGAACTCTTTCGAATAGGAGGAAAAATGAAAGATGTTCCTGCTTCTACGGGCGTTTCTTTTATTGCGGGATCCGGCGATTTAGGATTTCTTTTTACACCGGTTGTCTTAGGATTTATCGCAGAGCAATACTCCTTGACCGAAAGCTTCAGTTTAATGTTTGTCGTGGCGATAGCGATGCTTGTCGCTATTATTTTTGCGAAGTTTCCACCTTCAAATCACTAAAGAACAGGGCGCGTTCGTTATTGGCGCGAGCGTAGTTTTGCGCAAGTCGTAAACCTCCAATTTCTATATAATCTTTGCAGGCTGAACTAATATTAGGTTCTGTTTGATTACCTCTGCGAAAGGTCCATTCTCTTACGATGTAATCCTGGTCAATATAAAAGTCATAGGCGTCTCCCGGTGTATATCCACCTTCTTGACCATAAACGATGGTGAGCTTGGTGTAGCTTTTATTTTCAACCGGAGAACTGCTATTTTCTGTTAGGGTAGCCTTGTAATTTCCTCTATCCCAAATGAGATTAAACGGTGTGAGTAGCCAAAATTTATCATTGGTGAACCCTGCATTAAGACGATTCTCTAAACTATCTAGCTCTTGATTTCTGTTGTACCGAATCGTGTCCTTGTCTTGAATGCTACCGACTGTGTTTGACTTAGGTTGCCACATCCAAAGACGACTAAATGTGTTGCCATTCGCTCGGCTGACATTAAAACTGAAACTGATTTCTTCTACTGCTGACCACTGCTTAAAACCATGTGCCTCGGCAACCTTATCGGTGAACAATTCAACAGCAGATTTTTGAACTTCTTGAACCTTAGATAGCTCTTTTGTTTTGGTTGAACATGATGAGAGTGCGAATACGATTGCGACGCAACAAGAAAAGTAGAGATGCTTCTTCATTTTTTTTAGCTAAAGATACTAATGATGTTCGCATAGAATGCAAACAATACACTAATTTTGTAAGAACAAATTTTCAAATATGGCTGATATTAAAACACAAGATTTAATT
>CBFIHK010000196.1:0-1097 GCA_965662305.1 Luminiphilus sp. | reverse complement strand
GCAGAGGTGCGATTCAAACCAAAAGAGACTACCACTTATGCTCGAGAAAAGGGCCAAAGTGTGGTAATGCTCGATATCAAAAAACGATCAGGAGCCAATGCCATCAAAGCTTCTGAAAAAATTAGAGCCATTGTAGAAGAGGCAAGAGCAAATTATTTTCCGCCTAATCTCGACCTGAGTATCACCAACGATTCTAGTGAAAGAACCTTGAGTCAAGTAGATGATTTAGTCAATAACATCATCTTCGGAATTATACTCGTGGTAGGTGTTTTAATGTTCTTTTTAGGATTCAAAAACGCCATTTTTGTCGGTTTCGCCATTCCGATGTCGATGTTTATGTCTTTTATGATCCTCAGTGCTTTGGGTTATACGCTGAACACCATGATTTTGTTCGGATTAATTATGGGCTTAGGAATGTTGGTAGACAACGGAGTAGTGGTGGTTGAAAATGTCTATCGACTGATGGAACAAGAAGGCATGAGTCGCGTTCAAGCGGCAAAACAGGGTATCGGAGAAATTGCAGTGCCAATTATCATCTCAACGGCTACAACAGTAGCGGCTTTTGTTCCCTTAGGTCTTTGGCCTGGAGTTATGGGTCAATTCATGATATATTTTCCGATCACACTCTCTGTGGTTTTAGGTTCATCGCTTTTTGTAGCCATATTTATCAATTCGATGTTGGTCTCAAAATTCATGACTGTTGGAGACACTGTAATCCCTTTCAAAACACTGGTGCGAATGACTTCAATTTTTGGAGGTCTTGGACTGTTTATCATCTTAATTGGAGGGCCGCTAAGAGGCCTTGGAACACTGATGATTGTTGTTTCGGCCATGTTCTGGATCTACCGATACGGAATTCGCCGCTGGGCATATAAATTTCAGACTATTACCTTGGTGCGTTTTGAAAACTTTTACGAGAAACAGTTAAAATTTGCGCTTAGAGGAAGAAACGTTTATTTCTTTTTTGCGGCGACCTTGATGTTACTCATCGCTGCCTTTATGAGTTTTGGCGCTTCTGTGGGAAGCGGTAGAACCAAGATTGAGTTTTTTCCAGACAACATACCCAATCAAATTTTCGTCTATATCGAATACCCTCA
>CBFIHK010000195.1:0-1099 GCA_965662305.1 Luminiphilus sp. | reverse complement strand
ACACTTGGGGTGTATTTGGAGGTGTTGACCCTGCTGAGGTTATTGCTAATCCTGATACGAACGGAAACACATCTGCAAATGTTACAGCTATTACTAAAAATGCCGGAGCAGAAGTTTGGGCAGGTGCCTCATTGAATTTAAATGGAGCAATTGATTGGTCAGCTGGAACAACAGTTAAAATGGATGTTTGGTCACCAAGAGCAGGTACACCAATCTTATTGAAACTTGAAGATTCAAGCACAAATTCTGGAAGTGGAGCTGAAACCTTCGCACAAGTAAGTGTATCGACTACTCAAGCTAATATGTGGGAAACACTTTATTTTGATATGACAGGTGCTGAAGGTGGATTCGCTACTACGACTATCTATGATGCCGTTGTAATCTTCCCAGACTTTGGAACAAACGGTGGAGGAGAAACCTTCTACTTTGATAATATTGAAGTTACTGCTGATGGCGGCGGTGGCGGTGGAGGAAATACTGCACCACAGTTACCATTAGACTTTGAGTCATCTACAGTGAATTACAATTGGGGAATATTCGGAGGAGTAGATCCAGCAGAGGTTACTACCAACCCTGATACTAACGGAAACACATCTGCAAATGTTACAGCAATTACTAAAAATGCTAATTCTGAAGTATGGGCTGGTGCATCTTTAGCTCTTGATGGAGGTATTGATTGGTCAGCTGGAACTACGATTCAGATGGATGTGTGGTCACCAAGATCAGGAATTCCAGTTCGTATTAAAATAGAAGATTCAAGTTCACCGCCAGACCAAAATGGAAATGCTTCGGTATTTGCTGAATTAGATGCGACTACAACTACTGCTAATGGCTGGGAGACTTTAACATGGGATATGAGTAGTGCAGGCGGATTTAATTCTATGAACAGTTATGATGTGTTTGTAGTCTTCCCTGACTTTGGAACAAACGGTCAAGGAGAAACATTCTATATTGATAATGCTGAAGTTATCGCTGGCGGCGGCGGCGGCGGAGGAAATGATGCACCAACTACGGCTGCGCCAACTCCAACACAAGATGCTGCTGATGTAATTTCGATTTTTAGTGATTCTTATGACGATGCTGTTGCAGGAATTAATTA
>CBFIHK010000194.1:0-1116 GCA_965662305.1 Luminiphilus sp. | reverse complement strand
CCATTGCTCAAACCTGGAGAACAAAGTGTCTTGGTAAAAGAGGCTATTGTTCAATACTTTTTAGACAAGAATTACATTTGAGCAAATCAAAAATCAGGTCAATTTTTGAGCTAAGTTTTCAAAGGCCGTTTCTGCTTTTTTCTGCTTATATACAATCTGGTAAACGCAATTTAAAATGGGCGTTTTAAGACGCTCCTCTTGTGAATTGCAGATTTGATAAATGGCCTCAAGGGCGTGATACCCTTCGGCAACCATTTTCATTTGAGAAATACTTTCTTTGGCAGAATACCCTTGACCCAGCAAAATCCCAAACCTTCTATTTCTAGAAAAACGAGAATAGGCTGTCACTAATAGGTCTCCTAAATAAGCAGATCGATTGATATTGCGTTTCATATGGTGTACGCGATCGATAATGCGCTTCATTTCTCTAATGGCGTTAGAAGTTAGTACCGCCTGAAAATTATCCCCATAATCAAGGCTTTCAGCAACTCCTGAGGCGATAGCATAAATGTTTTTGAGTACGGCCGCGTATTCAGTGCCCATAATGTCGTCGGTGGTGTTGACCTTGATAAAGGAACAGGCTAAGAGTGCTGCTATTTTTTTCGCCATTGGTTTTTGCTCGGCTGCAATGGTCAAATAGGATTGTTTTTCTAAAGCGACTTCTTCAGCATGGCAAGGTCCTGTGATGACGGCGATTTGCTGTTGCGGAATTCCAAGTTTTTTGGTGAGATGTTCTCCTACGAGCAGTCCAGATTGTGGAACGATACCTTTTACTGCTGAAACAACCGTTTTTTGAGTTAATTTATTCGCAACGGGCTTAAGGATATCTACCACATAGATTGATGGGGCTGCAATAATAATAGTATCGCAACTTTCACATACTTCGGAAATTGAGGTTGTTGGATGGACTTTAGTTAAATCGAACTGTACTTGATTTAGATAATTCAGGTTACGTCCGTAATAGGTCAAGTGTTTTAGGCTTACTTCGCTATGTACATACCAATGCACCTGATACCCATTGGTCATTAAAATTTTAGTTAGTGCTGTACCCCAACTTCCTCCTCCAATCACTGCAATTTTAGTGCTCATGATTACCGTTTATCGAAAAAAGTAAAA
>CBFIHK010000193.1:0-1119 GCA_965662305.1 Luminiphilus sp. | reverse complement strand
CACCAGCGCGCGATGTTCACCTTTATAGAGAGGTAGTCGAGCGCATTCGCGCTTCTGAGACTGACGTGGTGGTAAACCTCACTGCGGGTATGGGCGGCGACTTGGTCTTTGGTCCTCCCGATGCGCCCTTACCTCTACAAGACGAAGGCACTGACATGGTGGCGGCGGCCGAGCGCGTTGAGCACCTCGAAGTGTGCCGACCCGAGATCGCGACGTTGGACTGCGGCACCATGAACTTTGCCGAAGCCGACTATGTGATGACGAATACACCTGGGATGCTCCGGGATATGGCGCAGCGCATGACCGATCTTGGTATTCAGATCGAGATCGAAGCGTTTGATACTGGGCACCTTTGGTTCGCAAAGCAGTTGGTCGAAGAGGGTGCTATTAAAGACCCTGTGATGGTCCAGCTTTGCATGGGCATCCCCTGGGGTGCGCCCGACGATATGAATACCTTCATGGCCATGGTCAACAACGTGCCGAGTAACTGGGTGCACTCTGCGTTCAGCATCGGTAAGAACCAAATGCCTTTCGTTGCCGCTGCGGTTCTCTCGGGCGGTAACGTGCGCGTGGGTTTGGAAGATAACCTCTGGCTCGAGCGAGGAAGATTAGCGTCTAACGCGGAGCTGGTTGAGAAGGCCGCCGGCATTATCACGGCGATGGGTGTGGAAATCATGACCCCTGCCGAGGTCCGTGCCGAACTCAATCTTGTGAAGCGAGACCCGGTTTAATGGCAAATACGCGAAAGACGGCCGCCATTATTGGTGGTGGCGTTATTGGCTCAGGCTGGGCGACACGGTTTTTACTGAATGGCTGGGACGTGCGGTTCTTTGATCCGAGTGAAGACGCAGAGCGGATACTGCACGCGGTTATCGAGCGTGGGCGCGAAGCCATGCCAGCGCTTTGCGATGTTGTCCCGGAAGAGGGAACGCTCACCATTGCGAGCTCAACGGCGGACGCAGTGGCCGGTGCGAGTTATATTCAGGAGTCGACGCCCGAGCGCATCGACGTAAAGCGCGCGGTGTTGAAAACCATCCAAGCGGATTGCGACGCTGATGCCATTGTTGCCTCATCAACTTCAGGTTTTATGCCAAGCGAACTGCAAGAGGGTGCATTACG
>CBFIHK010000192.1:0-1162 GCA_965662305.1 Luminiphilus sp. | reverse complement strand
CAGCGAGTGCTGCGTCCTTATTCCCTGATGCGGCATGCGCACGTCCCAACCAGTAATATGCGCGACCAAGAGAAATGGGCGTATCAACCGCAGACAGAAAATTCGTGAAATGTTGAACCGCACGTTTTGGATCGTTTAGCCGACGCAAGGCTGCAAAACCTGCCAACCACTCTAATTTAGCATAGCTGGACCCCTCTGCGATGTGATGGTTGGCCGCCAATGTGTAGGCTTGCTTGTTTTTGCCGTCGAACAAAAGATCGCGGACAATACGGATACGCTGATCGGCCCAGCGTTCCGATTGCCCCAATCGGCTGGCACGCTCGCTTGAAACACGCAACAGTTCAATTGCGCTATCGCGAAATCCATTTTTCAAACGCCATTCGAATCTGGCGTGGTTCAACGCGGGGTGATTACCCAGCGCGTTTGGAACCGCATTTATCAATGCGGTTACGCCCTCTTGTCCCTTTCGCAACGCAATTCGGGCACGCAACAATGCCGACAGGTCGGCCCCCACCAATTGCTCCATCTGTTGCGCCGAGGCATGTTCATCCATCCACAACATTTCGATCAAACGCAACTCATGCAGCGGCGTCAGGACCGAACCAAAAGCAGACAAAAATGCATCTTGTTGAGGCGCTGTCAGAGGAAGCGTGATCCAAGCATTTTGTGCAACCAACGCGGCTTTGTTTGTCTGCCCATCATTGGATAAGGCCAACGCGTAGGCAAGCGCACCTGCACCTGTTTTGGGCGCGGAGTTTTCAAAGTAGGTTAGGATTGTTTGATAGTTTGCGTCGCTTAACGCGACTTCAGATTGCTTCCGCAAATAGGGCAATCCAGGCCAATCCCCATTCCTTTCCAAAAACTTAAGCGCCTCTTGCGCGGTACCCTGCCCAGCACGCAAACGATGCCATTCAATGATGTCCCGTGCAACCGCGCCATCACTTTGCGCAAGGCGTAATGCGTCCCCCCAATTTCCTGCATTCATTTCGGAAAATGCACGTTCCAACGCACGCTCTTCGGCCCATAGGGTCGAAACCGCTGACGAAAGCATAAGAAAAATACAGAATACTCGGAACATGACTTGCAATTTTAACTCATTGGCTGGATAGGTACCCATAGCTTATGTCACATAACTCAGGCATCAAGTCACGGTTTCCTTATC
>CBFIHK010000191.1:0-1168 GCA_965662305.1 Luminiphilus sp. | reverse complement strand
AATGGTCAGCAAAAAAGGCGTTGGTATTATTCTCAAAACCCTATTCTCTGGATGAGATTCCAAATGTTTCGGCCTTAGATCAAATTGTGCTGTCGTATCAAAACAGTGAAATTGCACAATCAAAAACAGCTCAATTAATATTTGGAGCATTTGTGGGGTCTGGCCGTTTACCGGTGGATGTGAATGCCTATTTTAAGCAAGGTATGGGCTTAGAAACAAGGGCTTTAAAAACGATATCAATAGCTAATACTCCAGAGGCCGAAGGATTCTCTTCAAAAAAATTAACGCAAGTTGATTCACTGGTACAAATCGGTTTAGATTCACTGCTTTTTCCAGGTGCTCAAATTGTTATAGGTAGAAAAGGTAAAATTATTTATCACAAATCCTTTGGCTACCACTCCTATGAAAAACAAACAAAAGTTAAATGGGACAACCTTTATGATTTAGCGTCAGTGACAAAAATTGCCGCCACACTGCCTTTGTTGATGAACGAGGTTCAAAATGAAAAATTGGAACTCTCTGATTCTTTGTCATCATTGATTCCGAGCTTGTCAGATTCTGAGTTTGCACATCAAACCCTCACTACTGCTTTATCTCATTACGGTCAATTTCCTGCAGGGATTCCTTTTTACAAGCAAACCATTGACGAAGATACATTTGATCCGCTCGAGTCGTATTACTCCTCTGAACAAAGCGAAAAATTCCCCCTCCAAGTAGCAGAGGATTTGTACATAAAAGATGAAATCAGAAATCTTATTCTCGATCAAATCGGAGAAGCAAAAGCTGTACCTAAAGCTTATACGTATAGTGATGTGCCTTACTATTTAATTCAGCATTATTTGGAAGATAAATACCAGGCTAATTTGGAGCAATTGATTACTAAATTTTTATACGTACCTGCTGGATTCAAGCGAATAGGCTATAATCCGAACAAGTGGTACTCAAAAGATAAAATCGTTCCGACGGTCTTAGAAGAAAAGTTTAGAAAACAAAAAATTCAGGGCTATGTTCACGATAAAGGAGCCGCCATTTTAGGTGGTATTGCTGCTCATGCTGGATTGTTTTCAAACAGTTTAGAACTATACAAGCTCATGCAGATGTATTTAAACGGAGGTGTTTATGCCGAAAAAGAATACATCAAAACAGAAACAATAGATGAATTTAATAC
>CBFIHK010000190.1:0-1192 GCA_965662305.1 Luminiphilus sp. | reverse complement strand
TTCAACTCTTATTTCCCGATCACTACATCAACGTGGTTGCCGAGCGATTAAGACTCTATCAAGAACTAAACAGCCTTAAAAATCAAGAAGAACTCGATGCCTACAAAGACACCCTGGTCGATAGATTTGGTCCACTTCCGTTGGAGGCTGAAAACTTGTTGCTGACCCTACCTTTAAAGTGGATGCTCAAAGCGCTTGCTATTGAGCGAATCGTTTTGAAAAAAGACACCTTACTGGCTTATTTCATCGCTGATCACGACTCTGAATTTTTCCAAAGTGAAGCCTTTCACCATGTACTCAAGCAAACAACACAGGTGAATTTTAAATGTCAACTCAAAGAAAAGCAGACCAAAAACGGGCTTCGTCTCTTTTTGAGAATTGACCAGGTCAGTGACATTCAAACCGCCCTTTCTCGCATTAGCGCTTTGGGAACAACTGCTGATACAGCAACTTCATAAAGTCTGATACTTTTCGGGGTTCAAGCCACCTGAGTACAACTACCAACTCTTCCTCTTGATCTACAATGATGTAATTACCTCCGAAACCAGCGGCGTAAAAAACGTGTTTTGGTACGCCTTCCCAGTAGCGACCACCCTCTTGATTCAACCACCACATGAATCCGTAATTCGGATTAGGTTCTGATGGTGTAATCGCCTTTTCAATGAAAGAGCTGCTCAATACTTGAGTAGAGTTCCAGATTCCATTGTTGGCATAGAGTAATCCTAGTCGAGCTAAATCTTCAGCACTTATGAATAGTCCTCCTCCAGAATGTCCTCCTCCAGTGACCGATTGCATTTGCACACCGTCGATAAGGGTATAGGCCTTTTCGTATCCAAACCAACGCCAAGTGTCACTTGCCCCGATTTGATCCATCAAAGGTTTTAGTACCTGAGGCAGTGGCTTTCTGTGTAAATGCGTGAGTGCATAGGCGAGTACATTAACGCGAACATCGTTGTATTCCATCACCGTTCCAGGGGTTCGTAACTCGCGATACTTCCAATCGTCTATACCACCTTCTCGGGGTGGGCGGTCGGCCCAATCACGAATACCCCATAGGCTACCTGACCAATCAGAGGTTTGATGCAGTAAGTGCTTCCAAGTGATTTGCTCGTTGTGGGCACCCCTAAAAGTACCGTCCCAAATGTAGTCTTTCACCTGATGATCGAAATCGGGTAATAGACCTTGGTCATAG
>CBFIHK010000189.1:0-1198 GCA_965662305.1 Luminiphilus sp. | reverse complement strand
ACATCGGCACGATTGGTCACGTTGACCACGGCAAGACCACGTTGACAGCGGCGATCACGAAGCAGTTCTCGAAAGAGTTCAAGGCTTATGACGAGATTGACGGCGCGCCAGAAGAGAAGGCCCGCGGCATCACGATCTCTACTGCGCACGTCGAGTACGAGACAGAGACACGTCACTACGCCCACGTCGACTGCCCAGGTCACGCGGACTACGTCAAGAACATGATCACCGGTGCGGCGCAGATGGACGGCGCGATACTGGTTGTGAACGCAGCTGACGGCCCTATGCCGCAGACACGTGAGCACATTCTTCTGGGCCGTCAGGTTGGCATCCCATACATGGTTGTCTTCATGAACAAAGTGGATCAGGTCGACGACGAAGAGCTGCTCGAACTGGTTGAGATGGAAATCCGCGAACTGCTGTCCTCTTACGAGTACCCAGGCGACGACATTCCGATCGTTGCAGGTTCTGCTCTGGCAGCTCTGGAAGACCGTGATGACGCCATCGGCAAAGACAAGATCGCTGAACTGATGCAGGCTGTAGACGACTACATCCCGACACCAGCCCGTGCTGTTGACCAGCCGTTCCTGATGCCAGTGGAAGACGTGTTCTCCATCTCTGGCCGTGGTACAGTTGTGACCGGCCGTGTTGAGCGTGGCGTGATCAACGTGGGCGACGAGATCGAGATCGTCGGCATCCGCGACACACAGAAGACGACCTGTACAGGTGTTGAAATGTTCCGCAAGCTGCTAGACAGCGGCGAAGCTGGCGACAACATCGGTGCGCTTCTGCGTGGTGTTGACCGTGACGCGGTTGAGCGTGGTCAGGTTCTCTGCAAGCCAGGTTCTGTGACACCGCACACAAAGTTCGAGGCAGAAGCATACATCCTCACCAAGGACGAAGGCGGCCGCCACACACCATTCTTCGCCAACTACCGCCCACAGTTCTACTTCCGCACAACGGATGTGACAGGCACAGTTGAGCTGCCATCCGGCACAGAAATGGTGATGCCAGGCGACAACCTGAAGTTCTCCGTCGAGCTGATCGCACCGATCGCGATGGAAGAAGGCCTACGCTTCGCGATCCGCGAAGGCGGCCGCACCGTCGGTGCCGGCGTCGTTTCTAAGATTACTGCTTAATCTTCGACACAAAACCAAACGAAAGGTCGCTCACCAGAGCGGCCTTTTGCTTTAGAGGG
>CBFIHK010000188.1:0-1208 GCA_965662305.1 Luminiphilus sp. | reverse complement strand
GACGAAATCACTATTCTCGTTCATAGTCAAGAAGATTTAGATAAGGCCAAACAAGCGAGTCAACTCTTATTTGGCAAGTCAACTACAGAGGATTTAAAAGCCTTAGACGTTGACACATTACTCGATGTTTTTGAAGGAGTTCCCCAAGCGCAAATTCAACGCGATGAACTCGACCAAGGTTTAGATATGATTGCTGCGCTCTCGGCCAAAACGGGCTTTTTAAATTCTAATGGTGATGCCCGCAGAGAATTGAAACAGAACTCTATTTCTGTAAATAAAAACAAGGTGTCTGCTGACTTTGTAATCGGTGTTCAAGATTTAATCCAAGACAAGTACATTTTAATTCAACGAGGCAAAAAGAACTACTTTTTGATTGAGGTCGTATAGCTTTTGTTTAGGGGTTTAAGATTTGGATAAATAGGGGATATCTTACAGTTGTCCCATTATATTTTCCTTATGTATACGATAAAAAAGTACTTTTGAGAGTAAATCATGAACCTATAACAATATAAAGACGTCATCTCTGGCGTCTTTTTTTTGTCCTATCACTAAAGGAATCAATCTGATCATTCTAAACACAATTGTGAAGTCCTGATAATATTTTGTATGTTGTCCGTAATAAGAAGAGAATAATGAATTGCTCACTATAATATTCTCTCTATTACTAGATATAGATAAGGCTATGATACCCATATCTAGGCAGAGAGCTAAGGCGTCCATTTGGATGCCTTTTTATTTAAATGCTTGAGCTAGTTATTGGTGTTGTGCTCTAGTTCATTTGATATGAGTGTAATTTCATTTGCAGGCATACCTGCTCTTTGGGCGTGTTCTTTTAACAAGTCAACAGATTCAGCATTATAAACACAGTACACGCAATCCCCGGCAACATAACTATGTTCTTGTTCAATATTTTTTCCTTCATTTCTCATATCTATGAGTATACCTTCTGAGTGTTTTCCGGTGCTATCTAATTTATCACTTGGAATACTTGAGGCGTTAGGAATTTCTCTTTTAATTAAATATTTGTTCATGATTATTAATTTACTGGTAAATTAAAATAAATTAACAGTTCTCACAATAGTCGCAAAAAATGAAAATAGTATGTCATTTCTCTAAGAAATTAATTGGTTGCAGCCTCGAACATCTGAGGCGTCAAAACGCCCTAATACCTCAAAGGATAAATCTGTATGAAGTTTCCCTAAATCTTG
>CBFIHK010000187.1:0-1235 GCA_965662305.1 Luminiphilus sp. | reverse complement strand
CCGCCACATCGCACCCAGTGTGTTTGTGCAACACGCGCGTGGCCTCTTTGGTCAGGGTGCGTGTTGTGCCCCCTGCGCCATAGGTGACGGACATAAAGCGCGGGTTTAACGGGGCAAGCGTATTTACCGTATCCCACAGGCGATAGGCCCCTTCAAAATTTTGGGGTGGGAAAAATTCAAACGAAATTTGGGGTCGGGTCATTATCATATCCATAAGTTGTCTTGCCACTTTGTCCCAGATATGTGATTGTGAATCAACTTCATAAAATTAAAGAAAGTTATGAGTTTCATATGAAAATGCATATTGAATTCCGTCATCTGCGCACGGTCAAAGCCATTCATGAAAGTGGGGGCGTATCGAATGCGGCGGATATTTTAAACATCACGCAAAGCGCGCTAAGCCATCAGATCAAAAACCTAGAAGAGCAAACAGGGATTGAATTATTTGTGCGCAAATCCAAACCCCTGCGCCTGACGGCGGCGGGTATGCGTTTGTTGCGCTTGGCCGATAAAATCCTGCCCGAGGTCGATGCCATTCAGGCCGAATTCGAAGGATTGCGCAGCGGTAAATCAGGGCGCTTGCATATCGCGATTGAATGCCACGCCTGTTTTGAATGGCTGTTTCCTGTGCTTGAAAGATTCCGTAAATCTTGGCCCGATGTGGATGTAGATATCAGACCAGGTTTGGCATTTGACGCCCTGCCAGCCTTGGAAAAAGAGGATGTGGATTTGGTCGTGTCATCAGACCCCGAAAACCTATCCGGCATCACATTTTCGCATCTGTTTGAATATGCACCTGTTTTTGTGGCATCGGCACAAAATCCACTGGCGGAAAAAGCCTTTATCGAGGCCGAGGATTTCCGTGATCAAACCCTGATCACCTATCCCGTTGAACGCAGCCGATTGGATTTGTTTTCACAACTTTTGATTCCTGCCAAGGTGGAACCTGCATCCATCCGACAGGTGGAGCTGACTGCCGTCATTCTCTTGTTGGTTGCCTCGAATAGGGGGGTATCCGTCTTGCCAGATTGGGTGGTGCGCGAGGTGAAATACAGTTCCGATTATGTCACACGTCCACTGACAAAGGAAATAATTACGCGTGGATTATTCGCCGCCACGCGCGATGATGATCTTGCTAAACCATATATGCGTGACCTTATCCGCCTTGCTGGCGAAGAGGCACGCAGGCTTCAGTCACTTTAAAGCGATTGGAGTTCGGTCGCCATTACACGACC
>CBFIHK010000186.1:0-1318 GCA_965662305.1 Luminiphilus sp. | reverse complement strand
CGCAACGCCCGCGCCAAGGTATTCATCATTGGCGGGCTTCAAAGTACCGGCAGGTGTCATCAACATTGGGAAAATGCTAGGAAGCTGCGCCGCGGCCAGCATCACGGCAACATAACCAGCGAGGTTTGCCTGCGAACTCAAAGCGTCCATTTTCTGACTGCGCGTTGAGCGGGGAATCATTTCCATGCTGATGGCAGTAATGCCTTTATCTGCAAGCGTCTTGATCAGATCACGCTCGTTGAAGGGATCGAGATATGAGACGTGGATACAGCCTGCCTTCATCATATCGATCTCGTCAGAATCAGGTTTGCGCAAACGCAAGACCATATCTGCAGAACCAAGAAGTGCCACTTTATCAGAGATAATTTCTGCACCCAGCTCGGAATAGACGCTGTCGTCGAAGCCAACTGCGGCGCCCGCGCCCGACTCAATAGCAACCTCTGCTCCGAGACGGATCATTTTCTTTACAGTTTCCGGAGTTGCAGAGGTGCGGCGCTCGCCCGCTACCGACTCGCGAGGAATAACAATACGCATGGATAATGCTCGCTTTTAAAGTTTGGTGGGATGTACGTAAATCTTACCCAACAGGATCTCATTGTGTCCGCCCTGTCGCGACATAAATCCACAATAACGTCTATACACCGTATAAATCAGTTTACACAGGAGGCTAGCGCCTGGTGGCGCCGAAATATGTCTCAACGCTGGGTGATTTGTCTAAAACCTAAACCCCCGAAAAGAACCGATGTTATCAGCGGCTTTGGGGCTAGCCCGCTCGCAGCTGCAGCAGTGGGCTGAGTAAGCGATGACGCCAGCGTGTAAAGCGCAGTGGTGATTCGAGAACTGCAAGACAAATGCAATCGCCACCAGCGATAGCAGTTGGCGAGTGCTCTTCGCCCGCTTCACGAGTAATAAAATCGCCGGCGTGGTATGTACCACTCTCATCGCTAAAGCCACCTTGTAGAACCAATGTGGTTTCAGTTCCAGAATGATTGTGCTGAGGAATGCTGCCACCCTCGGCGATGTGATAAAGCGAGAACTCCGCTGCGCCATCAATAGCGCCAAGATCCGCAATCCTAAGAGTCTTGGTGACCTTCCGCCAATTTAGGCCCTGTAGGTTGCCCTGTCTGACCTGTTTAACAGTCCAGGCTAAATCTGAAGCATTAGCGTCGTTCGCAGCAGGCGCCTCTTCGACTTCATCAAGCTTTGCCAGCACAGAATCGAATAGCGAGGCGTCAACGTCCACGGGGTCGGCATTTTCGAATAACGCAGCGCCGATGCACTCTAGTTCAGCTAATCGCTGCTGACAGACGTCGCATGC
>CBFIHK010000185.1:0-1327 GCA_965662305.1 Luminiphilus sp. | reverse complement strand
CCCACTTGACTCATGAGTTTGCCTCACAGGTAGGTCAGCCCAAAGAGGCTTCTCTTTTAGCTCTAAACACCGAGTTAGCACAGAGGGAGCTGGGAGTAACCTGTCGTTGGAAGTTAAAAGAAAGTGTTTCTCGCACTGCTGATTGGTACTTGGCGTACTTGGCTGGTGAGAATGCATATGACCTCTGCGTACAAGATTTGTCTGCGTATGGAATTTAACGATGTCAAGATTCAAACTGTCTCAACTTGGAGAAGGTGATGGACCCACGCTTGTCACCAGAACCATCCGGGGGGATCATCGAGGTTCGTTGTCCCGGCTATTTTGCGCAGACCTCCTGCAGCAACTTTTTAATAACAGAGAAATTGTTCAAATAAATCATACGATTACACACGCTGCTGGCACTGCCAGGGGATTTCACTACCAGTCAGGAACATCGGCAGAGGCAAAGTTAGTGATTTGTATTAAGGGGAAAGTTCTGGATGTAGCTATTGATCTGCGAAGAACCTCCCGTACTTTATGCGCAAATTATTCTTCGGAATTGTCAGCCGAAAATAAGAATGCTTTATTCATACCGCGAGGATTCGCACATGGCTTTCAAGCATTAGAGGACAACACTGAGCTTTTGTATCTTCACGATAATTTCTATAGCCCGGAAAATGAAGCCGGCATTAATATTTTTGATCCTAGTATATCTATTCAATGGCCTTTAACGCCGCACAATCTCTCCGAACGAGATATAAATTTTTCACATTTAAGTAAAGAATTTGAGGGAATTGATTTTGAAATGTAGACACTGTGGTGAACACTTATCACTCGAGTTGGTTGATCTGGCGTATGCGCCTGCCTCAAATGCATATGTGAAGTTATGCGACGCTAGAGAGCCCGAGATGACCTTTCCTCTTCGCGTCTTGGTGTGCACTAGTTGCTGGCTCGTGCAGACCGAGGATTACAATGCGGCTGATTACCTTTTTGACTCTGACTATGCATATTTTTCCAGTACTTCATCATCGTGGTTGGCACATGCTGCAAAGTACGTAGATTTTGTCACAAGCGAATACTCATTAAGTCAAAAGTCGTTCGTTGTGGAGCTAGCAAGCAACGATGGTTATCTGTTGCGTAATTTTTTAGAGAGAGAGATACCCTGTCTGGGGATAGAGCCTACGGAAAGTACGGCATCTCAAGCGGAGAAAATTGGCATTCCAGTATTGAAAGAGTTTTTCGGAGCCACTGTCGGTAAACTAGTTGCGCAGTCTCATGGTAAAGCAGACTTGATCATTGGAAATAATGTTTATGCGCACGTACCTGAAATAAATGATTTTACTGAAGG
>CBFIHK010000184.1:0-1345 GCA_965662305.1 Luminiphilus sp. | reverse complement strand
CCCGTATTGGCTATAGACCAATTGTAAGTGTCATAAGGTAGTGATGTGTTAGGAAAGCTACTTACATCATTAGGGTTAAACGAGACCGTCTTCGAATAACTAGAAGTAGTAGAACTAAAAGTAATATCTACTGCATCTTGAAAGATATGAGGCCAAGAAGAGTCCACACTACTATCAGTATTTCTGACAGCAAAACCTTTGTCAAGACGAAGAGAGACACCAATAAGACCTTCTTCAGCGATTACATCAACTTCTGATGATTTTTCACAAGAGTATAAAATAGCAAGGGCTATAAATGGGATGATTAGTTTTTTCATTTTAAATGGAATTTAGTTGGTTAAATCAGAATCAGTTTCGTTGTAAAGCGCTTGTATTTCTGAAATATTTAAAGGTCTACTCCAATACCCTAAGTCATCCATTTTTCCACTAAAAAGATACCAATGTCCATTGCTCATATGCAGTTCTCCAAAGGTCAATTCAGTCGTAGATGTGTTTATCTGGATGTTGAGCGTGGTGGAATTAACTAAATTACCATTTTGATATTGCCTCAAAACTGAACCATCGTAAGAAATCAGAACATGTTCCCAATTACCATATTGTAGGCTTCCTCCAGAAAGAGTATTGTCAGTAGCCCCGCTTAATAAGTTCGTGCCAATTTGACCTGAATAATCGATTTGGTGTCTGATAACCGCAGTGCCATTACCATCCCATCTACCCATTATGGTATGTGGACGGTTATCGAAAGGAGAAGGTTTTGAATCAATTTCTACCCAAGCAGAAATAGAGAAGCTGTTAGTGTTTGGGATTGAAGGGTTAGCGACTGTAATTCGATTTTGGGCGCTGCCCCAACCACCAGAACCCGAGACTGTAAAGAGATAAGCTTTATCAGTATTACCGAATCTATCAGCTGTAAGACTTGCTCCATTTACAGTGCCATTATTTCCATTCCCACTCTCGTCATTCGCATTCTCGTTGAATGGATACCAAGCAACTAACCCACTAGATAAATTAACTGAGCTACCTATGGTCACATCTCTTTCTTCAAGTTGAAAGGTATCAGACAGAGCCACTGTAACAGAGGTTCCACCTTCATAGGAGATGGTATAGTTGTAATGAGTGCTCGCTGAAGGAGTGGTAATGGTATCTGAAGCAGATTGATCCTCTACAGAGGTAAAGGTTACGGTATAATCAGAAAATGCAGAATTAATATACCCGTAATAGAAACCATTATTGGTTGTTAAAGAGGTATCTGTTCCTCCTTGAGAAATACTTACACTCGACAGGTTTGTTTCAGATACAGTAACCAAAGCAAAGTCAGTGCTTAGGGTGAGTGGAATAGTAGTAC
>CBFIHK010000183.1:0-1348 GCA_965662305.1 Luminiphilus sp. | reverse complement strand
GTGGCATTACTACCCTCGAGGAGTGCCAAGCACATCTAGCGCATGTGGATGGGGTTATGTTGGGACGTGAGCCTTATCAGAACCCGTGGCTTCTCAGCGAGGTTGACCAACGATTGTTTGAGGAGCCTCGTGCGGGCGATAAATCACATACTTCGATACAGAGCTCATCACTCTCTTCACGACGTGCAACGGCTGAAGCATTAATGCCCTACCTGGAAAAAGTCATTTCTGAGGGAGGCAGGCTCAACCACGTGCTGCGCCACGTGCTGGGGCTGTATCAGAGACAGCCGGGCGGGAAACAATTCAGACGGATTTTGAGTGAGGGCATGCACGCGAAAGGTGCTGGTATTGAGCTGTTTGAGCAGGCGATTTCGCAGACCGAAGCACTGATAGCGCGTCGTCGAGCCTAGAATTCCTCGTCCCACTCCTCGTCTTCAAAGTCTGAGAAGGAATCGACAACGACGCCGTCGTTCACCAAAGCCTCTCTGTTCTGCAAGTAAGCATCACGAATGAAGACGTAGCGATCTCCGGTGATGAGATCTTCCGCGTCTAGTAGATCAGCACGGTATTCGAGTGCCCTCCACCCCCGCGAACCCCAAGTGATCAGGTCGTCATCGACCAAGTAATCGTTGGCCGACATGAAACTGTCGGTGATATCACCAAAGCCTGAGCGGATGGTGTAGGGGCCAAGAAAAGGCACCATGACATAAGGTCCCTCCGGCACGCCCCAGCGGGCCAACGTATGGCCAAAGTCGGTTTTATAGCGATCGATTCCCATATCTGAGGCCACGTCGATGGTTCCCAATAGACCAAACGTTGTGTTCACCAGCACTCGACCCGTATTTTTAAACGCCCTCCCAGGCCGACCCTGGAGTATTGCATTGAGAGCACCATTGATGTCGGTCAAATTATCGTAGGCATTCATAAGCGCGCGACGAATGGGCATGGGCACCGTATCATCGTATGCGACAGCGATAGGGCGCAAAATCGCAGCATCGGCCGCATCATTGAACTCGAGTATTTCGCGGTTTAACGACTCAAACGGATCGTCATTCGCACTGGCCAAGACGGGCGCCACGAGAAGTATGAATACCGAGCAGTGTCTTGTAAGCATGGAGAGTAAATTACGCACAAGTTGCACCTTACATTTCCGTCTGACTAACTGTACCAAAAAGTGAACGCACTAACGTGGATTATTCGTCATCCACTGCTCGACGGATTGCCACTGCTGGTCAAGTCGCTTGGCAGAGACCGGTAGCTTTGTCCCAAGCTGCTGGGCAAACAGCGACACCCTGAACTCCTCGAGCATCCACCTGAACCTCACTGCCTCGGGGGACAAGACCTCAAC
>CBFIHK010000182.1:0-1359 GCA_965662305.1 Luminiphilus sp. | reverse complement strand
AAATAGGCTGTCAGACCAGTGGCCCTACGAGGCCCTAAACCGTAATCAATCCTGAATTGAATTGATCCCAAGGCCCTGTTATTGCCAGGGTCTTAGTGGGCGCATAGACGTTCACAAACAGTGTTTTGCCGTCCGGCGAGAAACAGGCGCCCGCGAGTTCGGTTTGAAGATTTAATCGCGCGATGGGATAAGCATGGCCATCGGCTGTAATGCCCCGGAGATGATTATCGACCTTGACCGTGTACTGGTCTTCACACACGACCAAATGACCGTTGGGAGCAACCGTCAGGTTGTCGCCGAAATTGAATTGATGGTAGGACACGCTCTCGAAAAACAGTGCTAATCGATCGTCGTTACCGGAGGCGCTGAGCGAGAGCCTGAAAATTTGCCCGAGTCCCGCATCACCGCCACTGGTCGAGCAGACAAACGCCTCACCCTCACCCATGTGAATGCCTTCACCTCGCGAAATCAGACTGGCACCTTTGGAAGCAGCTTGATATCGAAGGTCATCCTCTGGCGCCTCAACCCCATCTAAATCGATCCAACTGACCTGACCGACTGCGCCGACGGCAATGCTTTTATCGGTCCAATTTCTTAAATCGGTTACTCCTTCCACTTTCATCGCTTGGAGGCGTCCTCCGCGGCTCAGGTTGCCCGGCTCGGATGGTGCGAAGCGATAGAGAACGCTGTCTTCCCGGTCTTCGGTTAAGTAGACATAACCCGTGGCTGGATCGACACAGGCTGCTTCGTGGTTGAAGCGCCCCATTGCAACAAGTGGGACGGGCTCAACCAAACCCGTTTGAGCGGCCGGCACTTCAAAAACCCAACCGTGATTTTTATCCAGTCCCTCACCGTATTTTTGTCCGGGGCCAGTCACCGACTCTTCACAGGTAAGCCAACTTCCCCAGGGGGTAGTACCGCCAGAGCAATTACGAATAGTGCCACCAAGCGATCGGAACTGATCAGTAACTTCAAGGCTGTCTCGATCAAGCACCAAGTGAGTTGTGCCGCCCGGTACGAGAACCCCATCTTTGGCACCGAACCCCAACTCAAAGGCGCCACCATTCTCGTCAGTCGATACAAGTTCATGGTTACGAACTAAGGCCAGACGCCCGTCGCCTAAATCGAAGCAACCCATGCCATCCGCTTTATTCGGAACCGGAGCCCCATCGCTCATGACATCACCCAAGCTTGAGAGAACGCGATAGGAGAAACCCTTAGGCAGATCAAGCAGTCCCTCCGGATCCGCGTTCAATTCCCCATAACCAATCGCTCTGGTGAAAGGCTGATTTGGCAGTGGACGCGTCACACAACCGCTAGCAGATACTGCAGTAAAAGCCATGCCAGTCATTTGCAAAA
>CBFIHK010000181.1:0-1433 GCA_965662305.1 Luminiphilus sp. | reverse complement strand
ATGCAGTTTCGCAAGATGACATCGATACGGCGGCGCAACTTATCTATGCGCATCGGGCCACCAGCATACCCGCAGAAGAAGACAATGCAGAACCACAAAACGAGCCCACCGAGCCGAATGACCCCGCGGACTCCGGTGCAGAGAATGATACTCTGGAATTGCCAGAAGACTTGGTAATTGAGGCGGTCAAAGCCATATTGCCAAAGGATATCCTAAATCAGATCACTGCGAAGAAAAACTCCAAAGTGAAATCAAATGGGGACGGCTTTGGACTTGCGCAGAAATCTGCACTTCGCGGACGCCCTCTTCCTGCGCTCATCGGGCGGCCAAACGACCAAGCGCGGATCGATATTTTATCAAGTTTACGCACAGCTGCGCCCTGGCAAAAGCTGCGCAGATCGCAGTCGTCGAGTGACGCGCGCATTATCATTTTCCCAAGTGACCTGCATATTCAAAGGTTCCAAAATCGGTCCGAACGTGTCGTTATATTCTCTGTCGACGCATCTGGTTCTGCCGCAATGAACCGTCTGGGAGAGGCCAAGGGCGCCGTTGAATTGATGTTGGCCCAAGCGTATTCAAAACGCGATTATGTGGCTTTGATCGGCTTCCGAGATGGGCGTGCTGATATCTTACTTCCCCCAACAAGGTCACTTGTGCAGGCGAAAAAAAATCTCGCAGCACTTGCCGCGGGTGGTGGAACTCCGCTGGCAATGGGAATGAACAGCGCATTGAATCTGGCCACACTTGTGCGCAGAAGCGGTAAATTACCAAGCATGGCCTTTTTGACAGATGGAAAAGGAAACATTGATCTAGAGGGGCAACCAGGACGACAAAAAGCGATGAGCGATGCTGCACAAATCGCAGAGATGGGCAGAACATTGAATATTCCTGCAATCTTTATTGATTGTGGACGACGCGGGAACCCCGAATTGGCGAATATCGCAGACAAAATGGGTGGCGCGTATTTGTGCCTACCACGCGCGAATGCACAGGCAATTTCGGCTTTGGCGCAATCGCATTTGGAATAACCATGAACGACAGCATTCCAAACTGGTGGCCAAATAAATCCGCTTCACGGTTTTTAACCGTACTAGAATATAAATGGCACTTTCAATTGATTGGAGCGGGAAAGCCCTGTGTTTTACTCATCCACGGGACAGGTGCATCAACACATAGTTGGGCGCCATTGATCCATGAATTAAGCGAGCGTTACCAAATTTTGGCGATAGATTTACCCGGCCATGGATTTTCAAGCGTGCCGCGCTTTGGTCGGAGTACCCTTGAGACTATTACCGATGGCGTTGCCCACTTATTAAACCAGTTGGATATTGTGCCGACGCACATTGTTGGTCATTCCGCAGGTGCGGCAATTGCAGTCCAGCTTGGCGCACGTACCCATGTCAAAACCCCAGTGACATGTATCAATGCCGCCT
>CBFIHK010000180.1:0-1475 GCA_965662305.1 Luminiphilus sp. | reverse complement strand
CCACAGACGCTGGCGTGAACTGGACAGATATCACTGGAGACCTCCCTGCGGGCTTTACAACGGTAGATCTTCACGCACTGGATTTTGTTCGTGCGGGCTCACGCGGTGCGGTCCTTGTTGGCGGTATTAACGGCGTGTATGTCGCCACCGATAATGACTTTAGTAGCTGGTCAAAAATAGGAACCGGCCTACCTATCGTTCCCGTGTGGGATATGGACTACGACCGCACTGACGATGTGCTTGTAGCGGGCACCTTGGGCCGAGGCTCGTGGTCACTGAACAATGTTGCCGAATCTCTCTTCGGCCCCATCACACCAGAGTACCAAGTTACCCCCGTTGCGGATGCAAACGGTTCAATTGACCCAAGCACCGTTCAAACAGTGATCGAGGGTGATACGGTTTCGTTTACCCTCATTCCAGACGGCGGGTTCCAGATAAAATTACCCATCGAGGGCACCTGCGGTGGTGATTTATCAGGTAACGTCTTCAGAACCAGCCCCATCACTCAGAACTGCACAGTCACAGCGTCGTTCGAGCCAGTACCCGCAACGCAATACGTGGTCACCCCATTTGCAGATGGCAATGGCTCGATTAGTCCCAGTACCGATCAAACCGTGGCAGAGGGCGAGAGAGCGACTTTCACGATTACCCCAGATAGCGGCTACCAGATAAAACTCCCGGTTGGAGGCACCTGCGGCGGCACACTGTCTGGCACCACCTACACCACAAGTCCGGTGACTCAGAATTGCACTGTTAACGCCAATTTTGAGCTTATTCCCTCGACGCAATATACGGTCACACCGAGTGTAGGCGCTAATGGATCGATCAGTCCGGGAACAGCGCAGAGTGTTACGCAAGGCGCCACTGCGACCTTTACCATTACGCCAGACAGTGGTTATCAAACAAAATTACCAGTAGGGGGAACCTGTGGTGGCTCGCTATCCGGCGCGTCCTACACGACGGAGCCCGTCACGCAAGACTGCTCTGTAAGTGCAAGCTTCGAGCTAATCACGGGAACGACGCCTCCCGACGCGCCAACCCTTGCAAAGGTCGACGTCACTGAGTCGTCAGCGACATTACAAATCACCCCCGGGGCTGCAGGGTCCGACCCTATCAGCAATTATGAAACACAATGCTCTATCGAAGATTTGGCGGCACGTGGTGCCCTACCCCCGTTAGATGCCGCAACGCCCGTGGCACTGGGCTATTTCGATCGTAGTCGGGCGTTCAAAGCGGGATCAAACAATGGCCGAACATTCGTCGCCAACGCAAGCCTTCCCGGCTTAGAGCGTGGCATGGTGCTTAGGGTTGAAAAGCAAGGTGGTGGCTTCAAGGATTTCAAAATTGATAGGGACAGCACGTCGCAGCAAGGCAACCGATTTGCAGCAAGCGATGCGGCTGACGGCGACTGGATACGCCTTCTCATTCAGGACGATGGCAACTTCTTTGGCAGCTATTTGATCGATGGTGTTGTC
>CBFIHK010000179.1:0-1491 GCA_965662305.1 Luminiphilus sp. | reverse complement strand
CGTCAGCGGATTGCCTTGGACCGCACTACCCAAACCGGTGCTAAGCGGCTCGCCGTTTTTACTGACATCAATCTTGATATTAGGAAGGTCTGTGGCATGCGGGTCGATTTCTGCATCGCCTAGCACATACACGCCACAGCTCGCGTTATCGGCAATTGTGTCCTGAATCGCGATCTGCCAGTTTTCGATGCGAGAATCAACGATCTCAAAGCAGGGGATAATGCTCTCTGTTGCAGCGATCACGTCAGCCTCGGTGTTCTCCGTGCCGGTAAGTGTTGATTTAAGCCGGAAGGCGATTTCACCCTCGGCGCGCGGCGAAATCATATTGCCAGCAACAAGAATCTCCGCATTGTTTGCATAGGCCATGGCATCGGTTAAAAAGCCAAAGTCCGGCTGGAAAACGCCCAGCATCTCTTGCACAGCGGCAGATGTAACGCCAATCTTTTTGCCTACGACGATCTCACCATCGTTGTTTATGCGATGTGACAGCATGATTCTTGAGATTTGGTAGGCGTCTTCGATGGTAATCGAAGGATATGTCTCAAGGAGCGGTTTGATCGGTGCTTCAGCGCGCATTGCATCATAGAGCGTACGGCCAAGGGCTTCGTGATCGGCGGATGTAAGGCTCATGCGTGGCTCTCGCTTGTGTGGACAGGCGTTATTTAGAAAGGAACGACAGACAACGCTCGTTGAAGAGCTCTGGATACTCCGACATCACCCAGTGTCCGCAGTAGTTCAAAAGCTCTGCTTGAACATTGCCCTTCATCTTAAGAATTTTCCAGGTGCCAGAAGCAGGACAAAAGCGATCCTCAGTGCCCCAGAACACCAATGTATTGATATCTATCGAGGCGAGCTGATCGCTAAGATCCGGGATCTGCATGGTCGCAAGCACATGTGCGTTCTGTGTCTCCAACGTCGCCCAGCGCTCATCGACCAGTTCGTCATCTACGTTTACTGGGTTGTATACGAGCTGGGTAAGGAGCTGTGCAAGGACTTCTTTGGTGAACTCGGGCGAGCCCATGGGGTATCTCACCATGGCCTGGATGCCGGGCATAGAGAAGTAATCTTCGCGTGACTCGATACCGCCCGGTGCCATAAGAATGAGTTTCTCGACGCGCTGGGGATGGCGGAGTGCGAGTCCGAGTGCTACGGCACCGCCGAGTGAATTACCCACCAGCACTGCGTTGGCGACGTCAGCGCTGTCCATCAGCGATACGAGTCCGTCGACAAAGAAGTCGAGCGTATGGTCCACATCCTGCGGCTTTGACGTTTTTCCGTAGCCCCACTGGTCGTAGACGATGCAGCGGTAACCGGCCTCTTGGAAGGCGGAGACGTTGTGCTTGAAGTTACTCCAACCGCTGGCACCAGGGCCGCTTCCGTGGATAAAAATGGCAGTACCGTTTGATGCCCCGATAGGCGCGTGATCGGTGTAGTGGATGAGCCGCTCGGGCGTCACTTCATGATATTGCGATGTCTCGGGGTTGGCGGCCA
>CBFIHK010000178.1:0-1638 GCA_965662305.1 Luminiphilus sp. | reverse complement strand
GCCGTTGCGGGTTAGCACTGCCGGTCCACTTAAACGCCGCGTGAATGTTGTTTACATGCCGTTGGGGTAAGGTGCCAAGTCAGCGGCCCCTGACGCGCGCACTTGTTTTAGTGCGTCACTGTAGGCGGCAAGCTGCTTAACGCAATAGAGGCTTCGCTCTGATACGTAGCTGTGCTCGCCCTCATCATTCGCGGCTGTGTCCTCATTCATAACAACCATGCAATTACGAACAATAAGGTGCTCAGGCAGGTAGCACATGCGATTGTTCTTGTAGCTACTGAGCCGTAATTCGGAGATAGGGTAGGTGCCTCCGGGACCCACAGATACACCAACGGCCAGCGCAGGCTTATGTGCCAGTGCGGTTCCGTCGCAAATCAAGAAAAAATTCTTGAGCGCTGCGGGGACCATGCCATGCCACTCGGGAGCAATGACAATGATGGCCTCTGCGGCTTTCAGCTGGTCGTTAACCTCGGTTAATGGTGCCCAGTGTGCTGCGTCAGAGCCAATTTCTTCATCCCACATCGGCAAGGGATTCCTACCGAGGTCGCAGGTCCAGCAGCTGTGATCACCTAGCGACTCAATTTGCGCCTGTAAAAATCGCCCGATCTTGGCACTCTGGGAATCTTTTCTGTGGCTTCCTACGATGATGGCTACCTGCATGCTTGCGTCCCGTTTTTACTAAGCTCGCGCATAATACTGAGGCACTCAGCGCATAGCTAGACATTGTCGCCAAAACGCCCGTGCAGGCGCAGACAGTTCGCTGTCCTTGCGTTTGATCATCGCGAGATGCCGCGGCATTTTGCGCGCACTCGGGACCTTAAGTGATACCAATGTTCCGTCCATCAATTCTCGTTCAAGGACACGAGCCGACAAGCAGCCTATGCCAACGCCTTTTGCAACCGCGCGTTTTATCGGTTCGTTGTGACGAAACTCCATGGCTATTTCTATGGAGGGAAGCGCCGCCCTGAACGTATCGTTGAACACGGTTCGTGCCCCTGACCCCAGTTCCCTTAATACCCACTGAGACTTTTCTAACTCATCGACTGAAGGCCGGCCCTTACGCGCTAGTGGATGCTCGGGACTTGCAAAGACAACAAGTTCGTCGTCAAGCCATCGCTCTACCGCTATACGAGGGTCATCCACGGACGATTCGATGAGTCCGAAATCGACACTCCCTGTAATCACGGAATCGATAATGCCCGGTGAGTTGTCACTGCTTATCTCAATTTCGACCCTTGGGTGGGAACGTTGGAAGTCGACCATCGCATCAACCACAATGTGGTTAGCGATGGTGAAGCTCGCGCCCAAGTAAACCCTGCCGGCGATTGCTTCGCCTCTCAGCTGCGAGTCAAGTCGTGCCGCGTGCGCTAGAAAGTCATCAACAGCAGGCATTAGAGATACACCCACTCGATTGAGCACTAGCTGCCTTCCGACGCGGTCAAAAAGCTTCTGACCGATTTGCAACTCCAGTTGCTGAATCGCGGAGCTCACTGCTGATTGTGACAAGGCCAAGGTCTGTGCTGCGGCCGTGGTGGACTTAAGACCTGCCACAGCTTTGAACACGGTCAGCTGTTTGAGTGTGTACTGCATATATCAATTTAATCGATAGGTTTTACTCATTTAAACCGTTTTTATTTG
>CBFIHK010000177.1:0-1690 GCA_965662305.1 Luminiphilus sp. | reverse complement strand
GACCTCAGACCTCAGACCTCAGACCTCAGACCTCAGACCTCAAAAAAACCAGACCAAAAATCTTAAGTCTCATATCAAAGGTATAGACGCGTTGGTTATGATCCTAGGCTCCTGAATCTCAATTAATATGTCCGGCGTGCCATGGGCGCGGAGCGCAGGTAGTGTTCTCGTCATAAAAGCACGCTTTCACGACCGGCGTTCTTCGCTCGCGGGTGGAGGTGTTTTTTAAAAGGCGGCGATACCCGTCTGTGCACGACCTAGGATCAGCGCGTGGATATCATGGGTACCCTCGTAGGTGTTCACGACCTCCAAGTTCACCATGTGACGCATCACGGGATAGTCGTCAGAGATACCGTTGCCACCGAGCATGTCGCGAGCAGTGCGTGCGATATCCAAAGCTTTACCGCAGGAGTTTCGCTTAATAAGGCTGATCAGATCGGGCGAGATACTGCCGTCGCTGAGCATCTGGCCCGCACGCAAGCACGATTGCAAACCAATCGCGATCTCGGTTTGCATGTCGGCGAGCTTCTTTTGTACTAGCTGGGTTGCCGCGAGCGGTTGGCCGAACTGCTTCCGGTCTAACGTGTAATCGCGGGCGGTATGCCAGCATGTCTCTGCCGCACCGAGCGTTCCCCATGCAATGCCGTAGCGCGCATTGTTAAGGCAACCAAAAGGTCCTTTGAGCCCCGACACGTTTGGCAGCAGATTTTCTTCCGGTACAAATACGTCGTCCATAACGATTTCTCCGGTGATCGACGCGCGAAGTGCAAGCTTGCCCTCAATTTTCGGCGCGGACAGACCATCCATACCTTTTTCCAGGATGAAGCCTTGGATGACACCATCGTCGGTCTTAGCCCACACGACAAAGACATCTGCGATCGGGCTGTTGGAAATCCACATCTTTGCGCCGGTGAGTTTGTAACCACCTTCCGTAGTGCGGGCGCGCGTCACCATGCCGCCAGGGTCAGAGCCATGATCCGGCTCGGTTAAACCAAAGCATCCAATCCACTCGCCGGTCGCGAGTTTAGGCAAATACTTCTCCCTTTGTGCGTCGTTGCCGTAGGCATAAATAGGGTACATCACCAGTGACGACTGCACGCTTAGCATCGAACGATAACCAGAGTCGACGCGCTCGACTTCGCGGGCGATCAAACCGTAACTGACGTAGTCAACACCCGGGCAGCCGTAGCCATCAATCGTAGAGCCCAGAAGTCCCAATGCACCCATTTCGCGAAAAATTGCTGCATCAGTTTGCTCATTGCGAAAGGCTTCTTTGACGCGCGGGGCCAGTTTGTCCTGTGCGTATTGGCGTGCACTCTCTTTCACCATGCGCTGCTCATCAGTGAGTTGTGTATCGAGTTCGAAAGGGTCTTCCCAGTTGAGGCGCGTCCAGTTGGTATTGCCCGCCATATCGTTTTGCTCCCAGTGCAATATTGCTTTAAGTCTAAAATATTGTGATGGTCGGGCCAATGGCTTGGCACCTTACTTACCCCCGCGGGGGAGTCATTCTATGACTTAATCAGGTGCTCCGCCTGACGCTCAGCAAGTGCACTCAGTGTGAATGTAGGATTCACGGCGCCGCTTGAGGGGAAAAGACTCGGGCCTGCGACATAGAGGTTATCGGTATCGTGCACCCGCCCCTGATCATCTGTCACGGAGTGATGCTCGTCTTTGCCCATGACTGTGCCAC
>CBFIHK010000176.1:0-1724 GCA_965662305.1 Luminiphilus sp. | reverse complement strand
CCCTATCACCCACGAAGAGCGTCAGCAGCGACTGAGCGCTCTGCAAAATAGCTTACCTGCTTTTGAGCTAGACGCTGTGATGATTACGCCTGGCGCGAGTATGCGTTACTTCTTCGGGCTTACCTGGCGTGAGACGGAAAGGCTCGTTTGTGCCGTTGTCTCAGCACAACGCGTGGTATTCGTTTGTCCGAAGTTTGAAGACACAGCGCTTCTCGCCGCACTCTCTTCAACATACGCTTCAACATACGCTTCAACCTACGCTTCGACCTGCGACTATGCCTGGTGGGAAGAGCACGAAGATCCTCGGCATGTGGTCTCAACGGTTCTCTTGGATAGTCACTGCCAGAGCGTAGGGGTTGATCCAAGTTGCTCATTTGGTCAGGCGTTTGCGCTAGGCAATGTCACATCGGCGGCGCTGTGCTCAGCGGGCCCCATTTTACAGAGCTTGCGCGCGCAAAAGTCCGCAACCGAGCTCGCTCTAATGCAAGCTGCAAAGTCCCTCACATTAGACGTGCATGTGGCGATCTTTGACTGGATTAAACCCGGCATGCGAATGAGCGAGGTGAAAGCTGAAATCGATCGCTTGCACCGCACAGGTGGGGCGGACAATGGAAGCTTCTTCTGCGCTGTTCAGTTTGGTGAAGGCACCTCACACCCCCATGGTGTACCCGGAGACCCTGTGCTCCAAAAAGGAGAACTCATACTCATCGACACCGGTTGTACGATCGACGGCTATCACTCAGATATCACGCGAACCTACGCGCTCGACAAACAAGACGATCGTGTTGAAGCGCTGTGGGATTTAGAGAAAGAGGCGCAAGCGGCTGCTTTTGATGCTGCGGAGATTGGCCGCCCCTGCGGCGATGTCGACGCCGCAGCCCGCGCTGTTCTAGAAACGCATGGACTGGGTCCGGATTACCAACTACCAGGCCTTCCTCATCGAACGGGCCACGGTATTGGGCTAGAAATTCATGAAGGCCCTTATCTTGTGAGAGGTGACGACACACCACTGACACGGGGTATGTGTTTTTCAAATGAACCCATGATTGTTGTGCCAGGGCAGTACGGCATTCGCCTGGAAGATCACTTCTACATGACAGACGCAGGCGCTCAATGGTTTACCGAACCACAAAACAGCCTGTATCAACCGCTTTGAGACCAAACCGTTTGAGATAGTTAACCTGCCGCTGTAGACGCTACTCGGTTTTTGCAGGCCAGCTGGCTCTCAATAAACGTTCAGAACATCAAACAATAAAAAAGGGAACCGCATGACAGCTAAATTATTTCTGGGAAGCATCATTATCATCGTGGGTATCTACACGGCGCCCGTCGTCGCTGATTACGGCTTGCTAACGCTACTCCCCAGCTTTTTCGGCGAGATGAGTAAGATGAATTGGCAAGGGCAGTTCAATCTCGACTTCTTCATGTTCTTGCTTATGTCCGGCTTTTGGATTGCATGGCGAAATAAATTTTCTCCCGCGGGCCTTGGACTTGGGATAGGCGGAATCTTTTTGGGGGCACCCTACCTATCTGCGTACCTGCTATACCTTGGCCAGCGCCACAGCTGGGATTTAAATAAAGTATTTTCGCAAGATATGTGACGCGGCATGGTCAGCCTTTATTGAAAACATTTTTTACCGGTATCAAGCCCAGGTAAAGCTCGGTGACCTGCTTGAACGAGGTGGTACGGATGTCTGATTTAGAAAACCGTTTTGAGAAGTCCG
>CBFIHK010000175.1:0-1731 GCA_965662305.1 Luminiphilus sp. | reverse complement strand
ATTTTTGGATGATAGGGTGCTACTACACCGTGAATGGAATCGTGCGTTGTTATAAATAAGCCAGTATACAAGTGGGTTTGAATTGCGACAAACACATACATTAATGGATTGCTCCAATCAATTTTGATATTCATAAAAAAATACAGAGATATCGACCACAATGAAATTATGATCAAGGCAATGATGAGCCCCTTATATGTGTATTTCTTATACTGCATTCAAAGACAAATTAATGCTATGTTACAATTTACAAGTTAGGGGTTATCAAAATTATAAAAAATTCAACAGTAAAAAGGATAAAACGATATCCTTAACGGTATTTTCGATTTTATGAAAAAATCTGTTCAATTAGCTCATTTTCTGAAAGATAAATGCAAAATATGTTGCGAAAGTCACAATCCTAAACAAAAACAAAAAAGCATTTCAATGAAGTGAGAAAATTCAGATTTTTTTCAAGGTGCTTATTTGGTTTGGCCACCATATAATTCCTGCTAAATGCTAACTGTGAACATTTAAATACGAATTATCTCCTTTTTGCGTTATATAATTACCCTCAAACAGAATCTACTTTGAGAATAGATTAAAATTTTTGTGGGATTTAATGTCAATCAATAATACCGTATTTTTGTGATTCTTCTATAACAATGTTCAGTCCCAATAATGTAGATATAGAAATACTCTCTGCTCGCGCTTATAATTTGCGCTGGGCTACCCTTCCAAAGGGTGTTATTCCTTTGACGGCTGCAGACCCAGACTTTCCTGTGGCAGCACCAATTCAAAAGGCGCTCAAAAACTACATAGATGGCGGGTATTTAAGTTATGGTCCGGCCGAAGGTCTTCCGCAATTTAAAGAAGCGGTAGCAAAAGACTACAAAATTAAGAATGAGGTAACCTACGACTCTAATTGTATTTTACCGGTTGATAGTGCAGCATTCGGAATTTATCTCTGTTGCAAAACACTCTTAAAACCCGGTGATGAGGTCATTATTTTTGATCCTGTAGATTTTTTATTCAAATATGCTGCGGAACAAGTTGGAGCAAAAACAATCACATATCACACCCCTCAAAAAGACGATGCCTTTGATTTCAACGAATTGTCTTCACTGATCAGTTCCAAAACAAAGATGATTTGTTTGTGTAATCCACTAAACCCTACAGGTAAGGTATTTACACGTTCAGAATTATTATCTCTGGCAGAAGTAGTGGCTAAACATAAAGATTTAATCGTACTATCAGACGAAATTTGGAGCGATATCATTTTTAGCCCAAATACATTCAACTCCTTTGCGAGCATTGGGCCTGTATTTGATCAAACCATCACTGTTACTGGCTACAGCAAATCCTATGGGCTTGCCGGATTGAGAATTGGGAGTGTATTGTGTCCAAATAAGAAAATCTTTGACCAAATATTGGAGTCTTCTTTACATCAATCAACCGTACACGGCGCGAATGTATTGGGGCAAATCGCTGCAACGGCAGCCCTAAATGACGCTCAGGTCTGGTTATCTTCTTTCGTCGAACATTTACATAGCATGAGGAATCTTGCCGTGCAAAGACTGAATGAAATGCCTGGAGTTCATTGTAAAAGCCCTGAAGGTTGTTATGTCTTATTTCCCGATATCAGCCAAACACCTTATAGCGCTTCAGAACTACATAAACATCTGCTTGATAAATCGAAAGTAGCCGTTGTTCCAGGCTTACCAAAGTGGTTCGGCTCAGCAGCAGAAGGTC
>CBFIHK010000174.1:0-1747 GCA_965662305.1 Luminiphilus sp. | reverse complement strand
ATCCACGCCGGGATTCAGTCTTTATCGACAACACACCGATTGATTATCTGGATTTTGCATCACCCGTTGCCGGACTCGGCTCGAAAGTAGGCATGGATGCCACCAACAAGTGGGAAGGTGAGACCGATCGTGAGTGGGGAACCTCGATTCAAATGAGCGAGGACGTCAAAACAAAAGTTGATGACATGTGGGACTCCCTAGGAATCAAACTGCCCGGACGTAGAAAATAAAAAAAGAGCGCCTTAAGCGAAGATCAAGTAAGTCTGAGTGGCCCTAAGTTGCTTGGCTCTGCCAGTGCTGAAGGCATAACGCTTAGGTAGCTTTTTGAAGTCTACGAAGACCCAACGCTTTTATTAAGTGCTCTGATGCGTGCTTCTTGTGCGCATCGATCAACAGATCATCACCGGCGTCGCCCTCAAGCGCGTGAGCCTTCAATAACGTTACCGCCGTAGACGCAACCCCATTTTTGTCACTCGCCGCGATCTTAGTAAGTCGTTCTAGGAGTTGCTCTGCATTTTTGGGCTGATAAACAGCGAGCACGCCGTTCAAGGCATCCTGCCAAGAAGACTTAGCAGACTCCAACAGCATCACGTCAACATCGTTTGTTGCACCCAGCTGATGAAGTCGCGTGATGTACTCAACCCTGAGGGCCTCGTCGGCCTTGTCTGAGACCGCAGCCTTGCTCCATACCTTGTTAAGTTGGGCGAGCTTTTGGCTGGCACGAATTTGCCGCACGAGAAGCCACCGCCGCAACTGCTTGGTGCGCAAGTCGGACTGCCAAGACGACTTCTCTAACTTGGCCACTTTGCTTGCCAGCCCCGCAGCATTCTCGACCAGAACATCATCGAGACTGGATTGAATGAGCTCTAAATTCTGCTCCTCTTTGCGCTTACCTAGCCAACGGCCAAATCCGGGGATAAGCCCCGCTACTAGCCTTACCAAGCGTCCAACGAGACGTAAAACAACAAATAGGCCCACAGCAAAGAGAGCCAAAGCCACCAAACTTGTCTCCAGCCGGTAGCCACCCGCTTGCAGCAATGCATAACCAGGGTCTCGGGATAAAAACGAGGCAAGTCCAACGCCTACAATTAACCCTGCAGTGATAAACCACAACCACCGCTTCATTCGAGAGCTCCCGCCGGCACCTGATCGCCGGAATCCGGGTTGGAAAACACCCTCAGATCTTCCGCATCGTCACCACTAGGAGACTCGTCATTAATCAGCTTCAGCGCCTCAATCGAGGGTAATGCCAGCTTCAAAGGGGTCGCACCGAGACCTGCTAACTCCTCGATAATGGCCGAGATAGAAGGATCAGCATTTGACGACGGAAGTGCTCGCAATATCTCCGCGGCACGCGCAAGGGAAGCCGTAAAAGTCTCTGAATCTCTCATGAGTAAAGCGACTCTGGCCTGCTCAATGTTGAGCTTCGTAGAGAGAACCGCAAAACGCGACCAATCCGAAGTTTTCGGTTTTTGATCAGGGGACTCAAGCTCCGTGATAACAAAATAGGAAGCGAGCGTATCGAGCGCTTGCTCCCAGAGCGTCAGCGATGCATTTATCTCAGCTGAACTTGCACCCACATCGAGATTTGAAATGCCATCCGGCCCTGTATTTCGGATCGAAGGATCATATGCCGTTAAGTCCAGTGTTTGAATTTGTCTATCCAGTGCTGACAGACGACCCATCAAACCCACGATGTCGAGTTTTTCAACGGCCCTTAATTGCGCGCGGTCGAATGCAATGGCAG
>CBFIHK010000173.1:0-1886 GCA_965662305.1 Luminiphilus sp. | reverse complement strand
GCACAGTGGCGAATTACTGACCGCTTGAACGGCGAGGTTGCGGTTTACGATTACATTCGTCTTAGACGTGCTGGGCTCACACAGGTTTATCCCGTCATTGAGAGGCGACTACCCAGCGCAGACGGGGCACTGATATCGCTGATTGCGACCGATTTACTCGCACTACCATTGAATACCTCAGATGGTGCGAGTACCGGTGAAAACCCGTTCAGCGGTGCGGGGTGGAGTGGCTTGACGCAACCACCCTTTGAAACCTGGGTGCCTTCGGAGACCGCAGAGCGACTGGGTATCGTCGAAGGTGAGCAAATTCGACTGCGAGATGGAAAATTGCTACCGCCCGCTGTGATTCGATCCCAGACACAGCAGCGTGATCAAATTTTTATGGACGTCGGCGCTGCTTTATCGCTGTTTGAAACCAACCGCGTTTCGTATCTTGCGGCGTCTCACTTGACGGAAAGCGAGCAGCAACAAATCTCGGAGGTGTTCAACGATCGTCTGTTGGCGACCAATAACTCTCAAGCGCTTGATCTGACACAACTGACGCAGAGCCTCCATACCAACCTTACCGCGCTGGGACTTTTATCGTTTGTGGTTGGGACATTCATTGTTTTCAACGCGGTGCATTTTTCTTTACACGCTCGGCGACAGACCTTGCGTTTATTGGGCGATCTGGGTGCGGCAAGACGTGATGTCATGGCCGCCATACTGTTGGAGGCCCTCATGTGGGCTGTGGTGGGCGCCCTGCTGGGTACGTTATTGGCGCAGCCTCTCAGTGCTGCGCTTATGCCCGCAGTCGCCGCAACCTTGTCGAATATCTACGGTGCCTCTGTTTCGAGTCTCCCTGTATTCAACGCAGATTTATTTTTGCAGGCACTGTTACTTGCTATGTCGGGGCTTGTGTTGGCCATGGTCGTGCCGCTTTTTCGATCGATCGGTAGTTCTAGGCTGGGCGAGGTTGCGGGTAACGAAGACCCTTCAGTTGACGCATCTTTATCTCGTCAAGCGTTAACAGGCGCATTTCTAGGCGCTGGCTTTTTGATCGCCGCCTACATGAGCTATCCACTGGCATCAACGGTGGTAGAAGGCTTTGGGCTACTGGCGTTGGTTCTTTTTGCGGGAGTCACTCTGCTGCCTGCGGTCATTTTGTGGGTGGTCGCATTGGGAAATATGGGGTTTGGTCGTCATTGGTTAGGACGATGGGCGCTTGCTGATGTGCGCTTCCAATTACCGCATATGCGCCTTGCGATGATGGCGTTGTTGCTGACACTGATCGCAAATATTGGCGTTACTTCCCTGGTCGGCAGCTTCCGCATCGCGCTCACCAATTGGCTCGAGACTCGGCTCTCTGCCGACATTTATGTCACGGCAGGAGTGCTTGAGCCCGAGTCGATACGTCAGCAAAGCTGGGTACAAAGCGCGCATCAAAGAATAGAAATCGATACGACTTTTTCAGGTCGTAAAATGACGATCGTTGGAGTCGATGTTGACGCGCCGGATTTCACTGCTTCAAGTGTTATCGGTGCTGCCCCAGGCGCGTTTAATCGCTGGATGTCTGGCGATAAACCCGACCAAAGCTCCGCGTCCGGCGCCCCGTCTATCGGCCGATTAGCCCTAAACCAGATAGTGACAGGCGGCCCTGTCATCGATTCTTTAGCCTCAGATGGTTCAGCAGCAGGCTTCGCGGAGTCGGCTGCGACATCAGAGTATACGATCAAGGTCTTTGCAAATGAGCAGCTCAGATATCTGGCAGGGGTCGAGGTTGGCGACACTTTTGATTTGCCAACATCGCAGGGCACACGACGCTTCGAAGTGCTGGGCTTTTTCCACGACTACGGAAACGTCAATTATGCGCTGCACCTGCCAGCTCAAACCTTTCTCGAGCTCTT
>CBFIHK010000172.1:0-1903 GCA_965662305.1 Luminiphilus sp. | reverse complement strand
CTGGGCCTCATACCTCCGCAAAGAAGTTTGGGATCGCGGCCTCAAAAAAAGGAGAGCATAGCTCTCCTTTTTTACTGTGAGACGACATTTTTACGAGACTAAGTAATCGCGTTAATACTTGTGCATCCCGGGCATGGCCGCAGTAAGTTGCAGATACAAAGGCCGTTGTCCTGTTCGTAGCATTGAACGCTAAAACGCTTTAGTCACCCACATCCGATAGACCATATCGGGCGAGCTATTATTCACGCTCGATAAAAAGCCTCCGTACAGGTTCCATCCATTCGCAACTCGCCAATTCACGCTTGGACCGATTTGATGCTTTTGATTTTTCCAAGGGTTGAAATCATCGATGGCACCCAACTGCGAGTAGTACTCAAGGTTTAGACTGAGCGCTGGGCTTGCCCGATAGCTCAGCTGGCTACGTGCTTGAAACTGGATGTCGGTGTTGGCCTTGCCGCCAAATGAGCGAGTATTCAATATGGCTAATCGTGCCTGCCATTGCGGACTGACGGTGTACTGCAGCCCGTAATTCACGGAAACAGAAGAGGGTTCACCGCGGCCCCGCGCACGAGCATCAAAGCGAAATCCGTGGCGCAGTCGATCGGTGTCTTCGCTCAGATCCCAAAATAACTCACCTTGTACGAAGTCCACTTTTAAGTGACCCGATGCGCTCTCTGACGCATGCACGATGCCTCGTAGCATCACATCATCATTCAAACTCTCTTGATAATGGAGTCGGGTGCCAAACGCCCCAGTATCCGGATTTAATGTGACGCGGTACTGTAGCGATCGATGTCCTTCTTGGACGACTGGAGGAAAGACGCCTGCCGTATTTGCCCATGTTGAGCTGCTGAAAGCGAGAAGACTGAGGCAGCTGACAAAAGTGGTCATCAGGTGGGTAAAGGATGAGCGTTTGAAACAGTGCATGTTGGGGTCTGGGTTTAATCAGCGCTGGGATTTTTAAGGTGGCGTATCCTACTTAATCTGATCCTTTATAAAAAGAGACTAAACACTTGGGTCGATCGTCTGTTCACGCCGAATGGGGCGAGATCTGAGACAAGCGATTCCCGAGTAATGGGGTCCTGGTTTCATACTACGCACACGCTTTATTTTGGGGATTGCTGTGCGCATTGCTTCTACCTTTTTCCGAGTTGCTCTGTTAACTATTTTGGCATCGACCGTCGCTTGTTCTTCACAGTCGAATACCCTTGATCAGGGGCCGGCACCCGCGGAAATTTTTGGTAACCCTGACTACCGAGCGATCTCCTATGGCGGCTATCGAGGGAAGACCCGGGAAGACGGCCCCACCATCGAACAACTGACCGACGACATCCGAATACTTAATGCCATGGGTGTGAAGCTACTTCGGACTTACAACACCTCCCAGTTTCCGCAGGCAGAGCGATTACTCGAAGCAATTCGACGAGAGAAGTCAGTAGACCCAACCTTTGAAATGTACGTGATGTTGGGTGCGTGGATTGAGGCTAAAAACTCCTGGACCGAAGCGGTTTGGGATGCAGAAAACGTCGCGTGGGTTGAGGGAACAGGACCTGACCATACACAGGGAAATGAGGAGAATAATTCGCTTGAGATCGACACGGCTATCAGGCTGGCAAACGAGTATCCCGACATTGTGAAAGCGATTGCTGTCGGTAACGAGGCGATGGTGCAGTGGGCAGTCACATATTTTGTTTATCCGAAGACAATCTTAAAGTGGGTGAACTACCTGCAAGACGCCAAGGCAAGCGGCGATCTAATGGCGGACGTTTGGGTGACCAGCTCAGATAATTACGAGTCATGGGGAGGTGGTAATCCGATCTACCACACAGACGACCTCACTCAACTATTTGAAGCGGTCGATTTTGTCTCTGTCCACACGTACCCCTTCCATGATTCCTTTTAT
>CBFIHK010000171.1:0-1921 GCA_965662305.1 Luminiphilus sp. | reverse complement strand
ACTCCGAAATTATCGCTTTCGGAGATGGCGACAATGACCTCAGCCTATTTGAAGTCGCAACAGAGTCCTATGCAGTATCAAACGCAGACGATGAACTCAAAGAATTAGCCACCGAAGTCATCGGTCACCACGACGAGGATGGCGTCGCCAAATTCCTCAGAAAACGCTTTGACCTTTGATCGCTCCATAGCCCATGAAATCTATGCTGACTACCCTCGCTTATGCCCTAGGAATACTTGCGCTTTTGATTGTGCTCTACGGGGTCGCAATGCCTGCTTTGGGGCTCAAAACGGGATCAGAGAGAGTCACCGTCACGCCCTCCGCGCCAGATATTTATGAGGAGGTATCCTTTGAAAGCGAGGGCTTGACGCTCGAGGGCTGGTGGTTCCCGGTAGAAAATCCTCGAGCAACGCTACTGTTTGTTCACGGCGCTGGATCGAGTCGCTATTCACCGTTTTTCAATACGCTTGGATTTTATGAAAATCTTCAGGCAAGCGGCATCTCCGTATTTACTTTCGATCAGCGCAATCATGGCAACTCGACCTTCACCGACGGCTATTTGCGGATGGGTGCTACCGAGTATCGTGACGTTCATGCAGCGAGCGACTGGCTCCGTGAAAACAACTCCAATGACGCGCCGCTGATCGTCTGTGGGCTCTCTATGGGCGGCGCCACGGCCATATACGCCATCGCCGAGGGCTTAGCGGCTAGCGGGCTGTTGCTGTTTGACCCCATGCTTAACACGACGGACGCACTGTCGCAGGGTGGCTATGTTGGCTACGGATTACCCCCTATCCTGTTCAAGCCTATGGGACGGCTTGCCCCCTACTTTTGGAATCTGCCCCACGGTCAAGGCGATGCGCTACCGGTAGGTGCCCAACTTGCGTTACCCGTGCACATCGTTCAGAACAAAGACGATCCCATCACACGATCGCTATGGAGCGAGCAGTTAGCTCAGCAGAATCCTCATGCGGAGTTGAGTTTTGTCCCGTACATTCCGCCAGACCACCCCTGCCTGGCAGATAAGGGACGTTGGGGCACACACGCGTCTTCGTATCACTGCCACCCAGAGTGGACCATGAACGAAGTGGAACGGCTTCTCGAAAGGCTTTAAGCCCTCGGGCACGCCGCTAGCTTTGCTGGACAGGCATTCGACGCAGTATTTGTCTTGTGAACCAAAGCTGAGCGTTTGACCTATACTCAACATCCACATCGGAGGAATGACTATGAAACGCACACTTCTCGCTTTAACCATCGGTATGACCGCTTCCGCAACCGCATTCTCGTGTCCAGAGTTCTTGAACACTGAAATGCGCAAGCTGAGCTCAAAGGAGACGGTCAACTTCTGTGAGAGCTACGCAGGAAAGCCAATGCTTATCGTGAATACCGCTAGTAACTGCGGGTACACACCCCAGTTCACTGGGCTTGAGCAGCTCCACCAAGATTACAAAGACAAGGGCCTCGTAGTGGTTGGTTTCTCGTCAGATGATTTCTTCCAAGAAGAGAATGACGAAGCTGATGCTGCAACTGTTTGCTTTGAAAAGTACGACGTGTCATTCCCTGTCATGGCGACCACTTCTGTCCGCGGCCGCAACGCAAATCCTGTATTTAAGGGGCTGGGTGAAGCTAAGGGTTACCCACGCTGGAACTTCAACAAATACGTCGTCTCAGGTGACGGTGAAGTCGTTGCTAAGTTCGGATCAAGCGTTGGCCCCGATAGCGATGAGCTTCGCGGTCTGATCGACGAGGTAACTGTCGGCGGAGAGTGATCCCCCGGGGATGCGCAAACAAAAAACGGTACTGCCCTGCGCTTGCTGTGGCCGGGTGGTATCGCTCACCTTTCACCATCTCATCCCACGAAAAATGCATCGTAGAAAGGGCTTCCGAAAAAAATTCTCGAAGGAAGAGCTGAATGTTGGTG
>CBFIHK010000170.1:0-1928 GCA_965662305.1 Luminiphilus sp. | reverse complement strand
ACCAATCAGTACTCAGTATCTGCGTCTGCATTAGCGCAATCTCATGCAGCTTGTATTGCTCCGCGATGACCTGACAGTACTCGAGTGTCTCGGTCGCGTTGGTGTAACGCTGCTTAGGAACAAAACCCGTCTCTTCAAGGAGCGGGAAATAGACGAGCGATTCGATATCGCATGAAGCACCGGGGTACCGGTTCCAATACCAAGTGCCACCAAAGCCGCCACCCTTCTCAGCGATCATCAAATCGTTGATGCCGGTATCACGGAGTCGCGCAGCAGCGAGCATGCCACCAAAGCCACCACCGATAATAAGGACCTCTACCTCTGCACTGACCGCCTCACGCTCAAAGCCCGGCTCTACGTAGGGGTCATCAATGTAATGCGAGAAGTCACCCGTGACCTCGATGTACTGATCGTTACCATCCGCTCGAATGCGCTTATCGCGCTCCTGCCGATATTTCTCTCTTAGCTGATCAGGATCAAAGTTAAGAGTGCCAGATACTGCCGCTGTCATGTGAATTCCTCACCGCTCACTATTATTTTTAGCCGAAATTTGTCGCGGCCTACGTTTAAATGGGCGCGACCGCGTCTTAATGTAGCAAAGTCTCACCGTGTTTGGCGCGAGTCGAGTGAGCCTCCCTCGAGCGTCAGCCTCTAACTGCAAGATTGCTCCGAGTACCGATTTCTGTTTTAACTGGGAGACAAAGATAAGGATGGGTGCCATGAACGATCTAAGCCAGGGCCAACACCAAGAACTGACCGCCGAACAGCAGTGGGAGCAATTCTCAGTGCTCGAGTCGGCTGCGGATTACATCGATAGCCTCCGAGGCCGCAATCTAGAGGTATTCCTGTTAGGGGAGCGTGTTGGCGAGCCCGTTGATCATCCGATCATCCGCCCGTCGATCAACGCGATGGCAGAGTCGTACATCCTCGCTGAAGAGGACCCAAAGCTCGCTACCGCGTGGTCATCCATCTCCGGGCAGCAGATTAATCGCTTCCTCCACGTACCCGAGTCCTCTCAAGATCTAGTTCAAAAGAACAAAATGCAACGGCGAATGGGCCAACTCACGGGCACCTGTTTTCAGCGTTGCGCGGGACTGGACACGCTGAGTGTTCTTTTCTCGATCACTTACGACATCGATAAGAAGCACGGCACACCCTATCACGCTCGCTATGTGAACTTCTTAAAGAAAGCGCAGCAGAACAACCTGATCGTTGGCGCAGGCATGACTGACCCAAAAGGCGATCGTAGCAAGCGCCCAAGTGACCAGGCAGACCCAGACCTCTTTATGCACGTTACGCGGCGCACCGAGGCGGGCCTCTACGTCAAAGGCGCTAAGGCGCACATGACGGGCGGTCTAAATTCACACTGGATCTGTGTGATGCCCACCATGAACATGCTCGAGGGCGACAAGGACTATGCGGTCATCGGCATGATCCCCGCCACGGCGTCTGGGCTTACCTATATCTACGGCCGGCAATCCTGCGACACACGAGCGCTGGAAGCGGGGGATATCGACAAGGGCAACGCGAAGTACGGGGGCCAGGAAACCCTCGTGATTTTCGATGACGTATTCATCCCCTGGGAGCACGTCCTGATGGACGGCGAATACGAATTCGCACAGGAGCTCGTCTCACGATTCACCGCCTACCACCGCGCGAGCTACGTCTGCAAAACAGGCTTGGGCGACGTCATGATTGGTGCCGCCTCAAGTGTTGCTGAGATGAACGGTGCTGAGACCGCCAGTCACGTTCGCGACAAACTCGTCGAGATGACACACCTCAACGAGACGATTTACTCTTCGGGTATTGCCTCATCCTACGAAGCCACCGAACACGAGAGCGGGGCCTTTATTAACGACCCTATACTCGCCAACATTTGTAAGCACAATGTCACACGTTTTCCTTACGAAATCTCGCGCCTCGCGCAG
>CBFIHK010000169.1:0-1928 GCA_965662305.1 Luminiphilus sp. | reverse complement strand
AATACAAAGCTAATCGGCCTCCCATGCCCGAAGAGCTTCGTGAACAGATCGAGCCGATACACAATGTTATTCGTGCTATGGGCCTTCCGCTGATATCGATTTCCGGTGTAGAGGCTGACGACGTTATCGGAACGTTGTCTGTTATGGCGGCAGAGCAGCAGCGGCCTGTGCTGATTTCCACGGGCGACAAAGATATGGCGCAGCTGGTGAACGACCACGTAACGCTCGTCAACACTATGACACAGACCGTGCTCGATCGTGAGGGTGTCATTGAAAAGTTCGGTGTGCCTCCAGAGTTGATCATTGATCTACTGGCGCTCATGGGTGACTCGGTCGATAACATTCCAGGCGTGGCCGGCGTCGGCGAGAAGACGGCCTTGGCACTACTCCAGAATTTGGGTGGCGTCGCTGATATCTATACACAGTTAGATCGTGTGCCTGAGCTGCCGGTGCGTGGTGCAAAGTCACTGGGCGACAAGCTTCTTGCTAGCCAGGAAATGGCAGAGCTTTCCTATGTGCTTGCAACGATAAAGACCGACTGCGATCTCGATTTGAGCGAGGCAGATCTGCGTTCAACGGCGCCGGACAATGAGCGGCTTATAGCGCTTTATCGCGATCTCGAGTTTAAGTCATGGCTGGATGAGCTTTTGAGTCCTGGACTCTTCGCTGACACTACGCCCGAGGCGCCAGCTGCCAGTGCGCCAGAACTGAATACCGTCACTATTACTGACCAGAGTGTTCTCGATGAATGGATTGGTCGTCTTAAGGGTGCGTCCTTATTTGCCTTTGATACTGAAACTACCAGTCTTAACTACATGCAGGCTGAAATTGTGGGGGTCTCTTTTGCGGTTGAGGCAGGCGAAGCCGCGTACGTGCCGCTAGCGCACATTAATCCTGGGCTTGAAGGACAGCTCGATCGCGAATCGGTGCTCGAGCAGCTGCGACCACTCCTGGAGTCAGATGCGGTAAATAAGGTAGGTCAGCATCTTAAGTACGATGCGAATGTGCTTGCTAACCACGGCATTACGCTGCGTGGTATAGCGCACGACACCATGCTCGAGTCTTATGTATTGGACGCAGTCGGAAGTCGCCACGATATGGGCAGCTTGGCGCTTAAATATCTTGGTCAGCGGGTTATCTCCTTCGAAGAAGTTGCCGGTAAGGGTGCGAAGCAGATTACCTTTGACCACGTTCCCATCGAAAAAGCCGCTGAGTATGCAGCTGAAGACGCGGATGTCACGCTAAGGCTGCATGAAGCGCTTCAGCCCAAACTAGAGGCAGAGCTCAAGCTGCGCGAGGTGTACAAGGGACTTGAGCTGCCTTTGGTACCTGTACTGTCAAAGATCGAGCGCAACGGTGCCTATGTCTCAGTCGATCGCTTGCGACAACAGAGCAGAGAGATTGCAACTCGACTGGCAGAGCTCGAAACCAAAGCATGTGATCTCGCGGGGCAGCCGTTTAACTTGGCGTCACCGAAGCAGCTCGGTGAGATTTTGTTTGAGAAGCTCGAGTTGCCGGTCATTAAAAAGACGCCGAAGGGTGCGCCTTCGACAGCGGAAGAGGTATTGGTCGAGCTTGCAAATGACTACGAGTTACCGGCCGTTTTGATCGAGCACCGCGGTCTCGCCAAGCTCAAGTCTACCTACACCGATAAGTTACCAGAGATGGTCGACCCCAAAACCGGTCGTGTACACACGTCATACCATCAGGCGGTTACGGCAACCGGTCGTTTATCGTCAAGCGACCCTAATTTACAAAACATTCCTGTAAGGACCGATGAGGGTCGTCGCATTCGTCAGGCCTTTGTTGCGCCTGAGGGTAGAAAGATTGTTGCCGCAGATTACTCTCAAATTGAACTCAGAATCATGGCGCATCTCTCGAGTGATGCGGGTTTGCTTCATGCCTTTGCCAATGAGCTCGACGTACAC
>CBFIHK010000168.1:0-2005 GCA_965662305.1 Luminiphilus sp. | reverse complement strand
CCTTTACCAGGGCTTGTTCTAAATCGAGGTAATCGCGCTCGGGATCATAAGATGGGAGCTTGGAAGAAAGGCCACTAACAACCAAAATTACAAGTGCGATTGCCGCAAGGCCAAGTATGAGCTTTTTCATTTTTAAATAGTTGACAAGGAGCTTGAAGATACTAAAACTAAAGCGGAAGGGCGTCTTAAGCACATGAGATAAATCCCCTTTTAGTTTTTAAGGTGTGAAAAGCATAATCACCTATTCAGCCAAGGTTGTTGCGCTTTTAAAAACAGTGGCAACTTTATTGCCTTAAGATTTATCCTTAGCCCCGGCTAACTTAAACTGCATTTGAATTTGCAAAGCTGAAATCGAAATGGAATAATTTTCATCCTTTGACAGCTCGTTTAGAGCGCTGGTAAAACCAACGGCTAAACTTAAAACCGGACCAATGTCTAAGCCCAATCCTAAATTTAACATGGTCGCATTTTCTTTAGTGTAGGTTGCAATGACTTTGCTGCGATCTGACAACATCGCCAAGCCGCCTCTTAAATAGAACCCGTTTGATCGTCCGCCAAGATAGTAATCCGCGTTTAGCCCCAACTTAAAGGCACTGTTGCTTTCGTCATTAACTTTTTCGCCAAAGTTGAGGCCTACAGAGGGCTGTAAATCTAGTTTATTGGAAACTGCAATATCGTAAAAAGCTCCTATGCCAATTACATTGGAAGGATCTTCGTTAATAATTATGGCTCCATTGCTGCTTTCTATTTTTGCTTTGGCCAATTCATAGCCTGTAGAGAGTCCAAATTGTGAATACGCTCCTGAGATGACCAGAAGTGCAAGAATTGTGAGTTTAGCTTTCATGTTGTTTTTAATTTCCAATATACCTGTTTATAAATTCGTATGTCGCTTCTAAAGCGTCCACCCAGTTTTGATGAAGAAGAAAGCCGTGAACCTCATCAGGAAAAACGAGCTGCTCAAAATAAACCCCTCTATCTCTCAATTGTTCTGAAAGCACAACGGTCTCAGAAAAAGGAACATTTCTATCATCATCACCGTGTATGAGTAATACCGGGCTTTTCCATCCATCCAAGTACGCCTCAGGAGAAGATTTAAAGGCGAGTTCAGCGATTTCTGGATAATGGCTTTGATGATACCATCTCGCAAAAGTTGGAAGTTCTGTATTCCAATTGTGCACCCCGTGAATGTCCACGCCAACAGCAAATAAATCGCTTCTACGAGCTAGTCCGTGGGCTGTTAAATATCCACCGTAACTTCCGCCCCAAAGTGCAATTTTCTCAGAATCTACATCCGCTCTCGAGGCCAAATACAGGCCTGTACCTATGAGATCGTTTACTTCACTCGCTCCAGTGATTCCATAGTTCTCTGCCTCTCTAAATTCTGTTCCGTATCCAATCCCGCTGCGATAATTAATCATAACAGCAATATATCCTTGACTGGCAAAGTACTGCTGAAGTGCAAAAGCATTGCTATAGTATCCGCTGTAATGATAGGTTTGAAGCATCTGTCTGCGACTGCCCCCATGTAAGAACACTGTTGCCGGATACTTTTTTCGTTTGCTGTAGTTGTCCGGATAAAAAACAGTTGCATTAAAGACCCTTCCGTCGGCAGCAGTAATTTGAATTACATCGGGCGTCTTTTGCTTTTCAAAAATTTTAGCCTCTTTACCGATAAGCTCTATTTTGTTTTTCTCGAGCTTAGCAGGTCTTGAAGTATGTTGAGCTGTGGTTCTCAAAAAAGCGAGTCCATTTGATGTTTCTTTGGGGTTAAATTCTGAGCCCTCTCCTTTGGTTATCATCGTCATATTGTTTGAAGCCAAATCAACTCGTCCTATATGTCTTCTATGAATGTCTCCAATGTTGGTCGTAACAAATAGCGATTGCCTGTCTCGAGAAAGGGAGTAATCTTCTACGATTCCTGCTCCTTTGGTCAGTTCAGTGAGCTCAGATGTTGAAATTTGTAAAGCATATAAATGCATCCAGCCTTCTTTTTCCCAAGGAAACA
>CBFIHK010000167.1:0-2016 GCA_965662305.1 Luminiphilus sp. | reverse complement strand
ACTCCCGTTTCTCTTTAAAGATACAGGCAGTAACAACATCAGGCGCCTTCACCAGATGATGGTGACCCACAGAAATCGGCATGACACAGGTGCGTCTAACTAACCACCAAACAGCATCTGCCCCATCACGCGGCTAGGCAGAAGCGTAAATAGCCCAGTAAGAATTAGCGCCAATACGTAGAGCAAAACCATGTTCCATTGGTGGGCTTTGATGTTACCAACGCGCGCGAAATATACCCCCGTGCAGAGGGTAAAGACGGTCCAGGCACTTAAGAGATGTATGGGACTGAAGGCACCCCAAAGCTGAATCTCCGAGATAAAAAATGAGGAGATCGAGACATACATCATCATGCTCACCCAGAGGTAGCCGAGAAGTTGATGTTGCCTCGTACCCTTAGTGCTCGCGAGCTGAATACCACCGATAATCACCGCCAACAAAGCTGTGATCGCATGACTGGGAATCGGTTTAGCTTCCAGAAATAAGAGTTCCATATTAGGCTCTCGGCACTTCGCGACAAATCTTAGACAGACGGTAAAGGTAATGCGCCCAATAAGCCACATAGAACCTGCTTACCAGCTTTCAATGTCAGCTCTTTTTAGCAAGGCACTCTTTACCAAAGATCGTTCCAGGGCAGGTTCCAAAGAGGCGTCATACCGAGCCCCAGCCTTCACTAAGCTTCTGCTTATCTCAACGTGCTCGGTGGCAATGCTGCACTTAGCACCCGCCACTTTTGCAGATACTTTGACCGTTACGGTCAACAACATCGAAAAAGCAGGCGAGATTCATGTCGCGGTCTATGACAATGCTGAAGCTTTCGAGGCGGACCGTGGCGAAAAAGGGGGTGCGGCACCGGGCATTACTGAGGGCACCATAGAAATGGTCGAACCGGGCTCTGTAACCTACGTTTACAAGCTACCTCCCGGCACTTACGCAATAGGCATCTTTCACGACGTGAACCTGAACAACAAAATGGATAACAACCTCTTCGGCATCCCAAAAGAGCAATACGGTTTTTCTAATAACGCCCGCGCTTTCCTCGGACCACCCGCATTCGAAGCTGCAGCATTTACCCTTCAGGGCGAGACGACACAGTCGATCGACTTATGAAACGTCAAAAATCCTACCTATTCGCGGCCATATTTTTATTAGCAAGCATCACCCTTCTGCTTTCACCAGGCTGCACCAGCACACTCAAAGCGGTCACCGGCACCTATTCCTACTACGAAGTGATTGACGGCACTGTCACTTACTTCCGATGGAACCCAATGGCGATGCGCTATCACACCCGAGTGTTGGAAGACGCAGACCCAAATACCTTCGAGGCCATCGGCACCGAACACGGGAAGGACGCTAAAACGGTCTATGAGTGGGACATTCCTATCCTCCACGCAGACCCGGCGACCTATAAGCGGCTGACAGAGAACTACGCGCAAGACGCTACACAGGTCTTCTACGGCCGCACATGGCTGCAAGGCGCAGACCTCGCAACATTTAAACGCTTGGGTGATGGATGGTCTCGGGATGCGGATGACTATTACTTTGGCAACAAACGCCTTGACGTTTGCGACATCGACACCTTTAAACCTTTGTCTATGTGGCGGGCAGTAGATAGCCAGTGCTACTACATACAAGCTGAGCGCCTAGACACGGTAGATCGCGCTAGCTTGGAAATACTTTGGGGTGCCTACGCCAAAGATCGCTCCCAGGTTTATTGGTTAGAGCATGTTGTAGACGACGCCGATCCAGCGACGTTTGAAGTGAAAGACGACCGGATGCAATCGCTCGCGCGCGATGCGAATCAATGCTTCAGTGGTGCACGTGTCGTCACTTGCGAAGACCTAAATCCACAGGGACAAAAATACTGCCGGTGTAACTGACCACTGCAACTGACTCATAGAAATAAACGATGCGATTGAACAGCTCAGTTTGACCTAGTGTGTTAGCTCCGCGAGATTCGCAAAGTGCTCAAGCGCATCTGGATTGGCCAGCGCATCCACATTGTTCACTGGACGCCC
>CBFIHK010000166.1:0-2028 GCA_965662305.1 Luminiphilus sp. | reverse complement strand
AATTATGAATTTGATTCTCGCAACGAGCTGATTTCGGCGGTTGAGGCTGCAACGCTCAATGACGTGCGTGCATTCTTTGATGCCACGGTCTTCTCCGAGGATCGTTCGAGGTTGGTCATTCAGCTTCGTGGTAAGCGATTCGCCGAAGAGGCGTTTGCAACGCTCGACGGTGGTGTTGTGGTTGAGGACGTCGATCAGTTTCATCGTGATATGGCCGTTCAAGCTAAATAAGCTCGTTTCGCCAAGTTAGCCTCGCACAGGCACACTGCTGCGGGGCGGCTTTTATTAGTGAAAAGTTTAGCTCGCTGGCTCAGTTTTAGTTGTAAGCGGCGTCTGACGCCAAACGTTTCACAATGAAATCTTTAGTCAGCACCTAATTCGTTTTTGCTACTGATAGCCACTTCGAAAAGTGGTTCTTTGCCTTACGAGTCAAGGTGTAGATTCTTTTTCGGCATTCATCGATATCGCTCAGTGCTTTGCGGATTGGCTCTATTCGCGCGAAATCGCCTATTTAAATTCTAAAATAGAACTATATATCAATATTTAATGTTTTGATGTAATCTTCGAAGCTATAAGAATCAATAAATAAGTTCTAAAAAAGAACTTAATAGCGGGGATGTGATGAATACGCGATTAGATCCAGTTGAAACACAAGAGTGGTTAGAGTCGTTTGATGCGGTTAGGCGGTTTAATGGAGACGGCGCATCAAGTGAGCTGATCGGCAAGTTGACAGATCATGCGCGGGAGCAGGGTGTTCGACTTCCTGCGGCGATTACGACGCCCTTTAAAAACACCATTAACCCGGAAGATGAGCGTGTCATGCCGGGCGACCTGTTCATGGAGCGCCGAATTCGGTCACTGATTCGTTGGAACGCGATGGCGATGGTCATGCGCGCTAATGACAATGAAGACGGGCTCGGTGGGCACATCTCAAGTTTCAGCTCTAGCGCCACGCTCTACGACGTGGGCATGAACTACTTTTTCCGAGGCACGGCAAACGGCCATCCGGGCGATCTCGTCTTCTACCAGGGTCACAGCGCGCCGGGGATGTATGCGCGCTCCTACCTCGAAGGCGTGTTCGACGAGAGTCACCTAGAAAATTTTCGGCGAGAGGTCTCGGGTAAGGGCCTATCCTCATACCCACACCCATGGTTAATGCCCAATTATTGGCAGTTCCCAACGGTGTCGATGGGTTTGGGACCGATTCAGGCGATCTATCAAGCTCACGTCATGAAATACCAGCAGAAGCGCGGGCTGGTTGACCACCGAGATCGCAAGATTTGGTGTTTTATGGGAGACGGTGAGTGCGATGAACCGGAATCGCTCGGTGCCATTGGTCTAGCGGGACGCGAGGGCCTAGGGAACCTCCATTTCGTAGTTAACTGTAACCTTCAGCGCCTCGACGGCCCTGTTCGTGGAAACGGCAAAATCATTCAGGAACTAGAAGGTGTGTTCCGTGGCGCCGGCTGGAATGTCATCAAGGTGGTCTGGGGACGTCGCTGGGACCCGCTCTTTGAGCGCGACAAGTCAGGGATGTTGCTGAAGCGTATGGACGAAGTCTGCGATGGTGAGTTGCAGAATTGTAAGTTCAATGGCGGCGCTTACACCCGAGAGCACTTCTTTGGAAAATACCCGGAGACACTCGACCTCGTTAAAGATCTGAGCGATGACGACATCATGTACCTCAACCGCGGGGGACATGATCCATACAAAGTCTATGCAGCCTACGCTGCAGCCTGCGAGGAAACCGAGCGTCCAACCGTCATCTTGGCAATGACAGTGAAGGGTTACGGCACTAGTGAGGCAGGTGAGGCGGCAAACGAGACACATTCGTTGAAGAAGCTCGACATGAAGAGCCTCAAAGCCTTCCGCGATCGCTTCGGTGTGCCAGTTTCTGACAAAGACTTGAAAGACGTGCCTTTCTATCGCCCGCCAGAGGATAGCCCCGAAATGCGCTACCTTCGCGAGAAGCGCGCGGAGTTAGGTGGCAGCATTCCAGCACGGCGGGCGGTTTCCTACAGTCTGCCC
>CBFIHK010000165.1:0-2036 GCA_965662305.1 Luminiphilus sp. | reverse complement strand
CTATTGGAAGCGCTCTCCGCTCTCACTCGTTGGCAACGTAACCACGCCGACCATGCTTCTGACGGGTGAAAGCGATCGACGCACGCCCATCTCTGAGACCGAGCAGTTCTACCAGGCACTGCGCTTAAAAGGCGTGGAAAGTGTGATGATCCGTATGCCCGGTGCATCGCACGGTATCGCGAGTCGACCATCGCGTCTGGTCAGTAAAGTCGACCATATTCTTGCGTGGTTTGATCGCTACAAGAGCGGTGGTGAGAACGAGGGATCGCAGTCTCAGTAACCCGTTAACTCGAGGTAGCCAACGCCTTCGTCGCTACCCTCGACAGAAACAGGTCCCTCCCAGTACGGGAAAGCTGTGGCAAGCCAGCTGCCCGGTCTATCGGCGCTCACGGCTAAGTCGATAGCGAACTTGGGCACTTGCACCCGCCATTCGAGGGGGATTAATTTTTCGCGGTTTTGACTCGAATTGGGGATACCATCGTCAATGTTTAGCCGCGTCACGCTAACAGGTGTCATCGTGACGTCACCTGCCTCGAGTGAAATAACTTCTCCCGCTTCGTTGACCAAGCTACCGCTGATGTAATGCTCGCCGGAGTCGTGACGCAGCTGATAAATCATAAGCGCACTACCGTCGTTCAGGTGCAGCGACACCCAATCCCACCCCGCCTGATTGTCCGCAAGAGGCTGGGAACTCCACTCACGATCGAGCCAACCTTTACCTGCAACTTCGACGGGTTCTTCGTTAACCCAGAGCGTCCCCGCAATATCGATAAAGGGCTGACTGTAATAATAACTCGCCTGTCCCAAATCGCTCTTTTGGCTGTAACCGTTATCTCCCTGCAAGACCCAGTTATCCGACGCGGAAAGCTCGAGTGTGAAACGTTGATTATCCGTACTGGCAGATAACGTGGCAGGAAACGGTGACTCAGCCACCCCCTGCCACAACCAGTCATCCATCCAGGCCTCAAAGCGAGACTGGTTGACCACCTCTACACCCGCCTGACCAATGCCACCGCGGGCAAAGCGTTGTGCAAACTCGAAGCCAAGGGGCGTCGATATCGCCGTGTGGGCCATCCAAGTCTGGTTAGATTGCCAGCCGCCAGGATTGGGGTCTGGATTCATGGCCTGCCGGAACAAGGTCCAGTGAACCCCGTAATCATTACCGTCAGTGCCTTTCAGGTTAGTCGTGAGGTACCACCATTCGATCTTGAAGTTCTCGTGGGGGTAATGGTCTCGCGGAAAATTGAACGCTTTGCCCGGCGTCACCTTGGCAAAGCCCTCCCCAGATTGACGAAGCAGCTGATACGGGTCTTGCGCGTGTGCCCACTCCGCCGAGCCCACCAAAAATCCCAATAGCGTTAGCAGGGCTAATAATTGTCGTTTGATCAACGGCACTCTCATTCCCCCGCCAACTCTTTGAGCGCGCTATTTACAGCTGCCCTCTGTCCAAGTGATGCAAGCAAGAACGCTGATAGAACGACAGCAGCAACCACAAGAAATAGAAACGAAATAGGCTCGGCGTCAATCACAACGGGCATCGTCCAACCGAAAGAGATCACGTTTATCTTGTGAATGAGCAGCCAGGACAGTGCGATGCCGAGAGGCAGAGCCAACAACATAACGACGCCCGTCATTAAAATGATTGGAAATCCTGATACCAAAAAAAATGTTGGCCAGGTTGCGCCAAGCGAGCGCCATAAGGCGTATTCGCTGCGTCGAAATTGGTAGACCGCGAGAAGCGATGCAAAGATGGCAACGGCAGCAACCAGAAGGGTCAGCGTATTCAGGGCACGCGTAATAGCAAACGTGCGATCAAAAATCGCCATCGAGATGGCGAGGACATCACGCTGAGATACCCATGACCCAGGCTCGACACCGAGCTCGGTTAAGCCAAGCTCAGCAGTCTCCATTTGCTCATCGTCAACCCACACTCCCCAACCTTGCGGCTCCGCATTTGGAAAGAGCTCGAGAAAGGTTTGAGCTGGCAGGTGCAGCGCATAATTGACGTTTCCGTAGTCGTGGAAAAAGCCCAGCAC
>CBFIHK010000164.1:0-2138 GCA_965662305.1 Luminiphilus sp. | reverse complement strand
TTTTGGTCAGGTCTTTTTCATCGATGATGTAGATATGACGTCGTCGCAGCTCAGCCATTACACCGACCTGAATACGGTCAAACTCTTGTTGCAACTCACCGATGCGCTGCTGAATCGTTTCTAGCAGATCTTTTGCGCGCTGACGCTTACCCCCAGTTGAGACAACGATAAGCCGACGAATCTCAGCCACGCGCACCCTGAAGAACTCGTCCAAATTGCTTGAGAAGATGCCGAGATAGCGAAGCCGCTGGATAACAGGGACCGTTTCGTTCTCTGCTTCTTGCAGTACCCTGGCGTTAAACGAGAGCCAGCTCAACTCGCGAGGCATGAATAAGCGCTCGTCGAGATCGGCTAATCGCCCGTCGATAGGATTACTCATGGTAGTGCTCAATTCGCATTACTCCGCCGTGGCATGACCCTAGTTTACGATAGAAATATGACGCATTGATCGACTTGTCATGACATTTCGATGACGCGCGTGACGAAAGCGGCAGTTTCGAGCGGCTTTTCCATCGGAAGTAAATGCCCCGCGTTCATCATCTCCATATTAAGATTCGGGTAACCCTGAAGACGTTCCGCAACAGCTGGCGTTATGACGTAGGATGACTTTCCACCCAAGATGTGGATAGGCTGCTTCAATTTACGCAACTTTGACCAAAGGCTCGGAGGCGAGCGGTAAACGCAAGCTTCCCACTCGCCCGAGAATCGGAGCGTGACGCCTTGATCAGAAGGCGCATGCGCAGCCACGACGTAATCCATCAACTCTTTATCGGCGATAGCCGCGAAAGCGCGTTTGCCTCGGTAAAACTCGAATGCCGCTTGATGATTCTCAAAATGGTGTGGGCGCCCTAAGGCACCCCGAATCATTTTGGGCTTGTTTGGCCAAAGCCGAAACGCCAAGCGCGACCAGGCCAGGAATGGTGAGTTAATCGTTACGGGGTCGAGGGCGACTACTCCTTTAACAAGCTCGGGAGCCTTGTATGCTATCAGCAGACTAATTGCACCGCCCATCGAATGCCCAACCAACCAGACAGGCTCGCGTGCCTCGCTACGTAGCGTCTTAATCGCATCCTCTGCGTAAACCTCCCAGCTCAGAAACTTTGGTGCTTTCTCCTGCCACAAAGGCCGGTGCTCAATAGTGCTGATACGGCCAAACGGCTTCATCGCATCCAGAAAAGAGGCGTAAGTACCGGGAGGAAATCCATTCGCGTGCAGGAAAACTAGGTGGTCCGACGAATCCGCGGATCCCGAATGTAATGAGAGGGTTTGCAAACAACTACTCCGAGACAAACAGTTGGTGAGTCACTATCATCGACTCAGCCAAACAATAAAAAACAACGATCTTCCGTCACATAGACCCAAAGTCATCCAACGAGAGACACGCAATGAGAGGCATCACGCGCAACCTACTCAATACGTCGGTAACGGCAATTATACTTTGCGGGCTGCTTTTTTCCTCGCTCGCAGACGCCAAAACCTATACCTCTGAGCTGTACGATACGGTCATTATTGGCGGTCGGGTCATGGATCCAGAGACGCTCACAGATCGCGTGACCAATGTCGGCATTCGCAAAGGTCAAATTGCGCGGATTACCCAAGACGCCATCAAAGGAAAGAGCACCATCGATGCGACGGGGTTAGTTGTAGCACCCGGCTTTATCGATATCCATTCGCATACGCCGACCCGACTCGGCGAGCACTTGAGCGTTTTGGACGGCATAACAACTCAGCTCGACCTCGAGGCTGGCGCCTACCCTCCGACGAGTTACGGCTACCAATATCGCGGTGGTGCGCAATTACACTACGGATCATCGGTCGGACACTTCGCCATCCGCGGGTTGGTCATGGAAGGCTCTTCACAGAGCTACTTTTTCGATGAGACGGGCTTTATCACCTTGGGTGGCGATATGTGGCGCAAGCAGGCAAGCCCTGCTCAAGTGGAAGAAATGCGCAAACACCTTCGTAATGTCCTCGAGTTGGGGGGGCTGGGCATCGGGGTACTCTTGGATTACATGACTGAGGCTGTTAGCGAGAGTGAGCTCAGCATGATTTTCGCAACCGCGGCGGAGTACAACAAACCCGTCTATGTTCACGTGCGCCGCGGTATGCCAGGCGACCCGACCGGTCTCGATGAGGTG
>CBFIHK010000163.1:0-2196 GCA_965662305.1 Luminiphilus sp. | reverse complement strand
TCGGCCCAGGGCTAAGGAGAAACTCACGGTATGTGGAATAACAGAGTGTTTGATTTCCTCACCGGTCATAGGGTGCTCTGCGACAGTAATCATCCCCCCCGCAGCTGCAGCAAAAGCGCGAATGTGGTGCTCATAGGTTGTGGTATCCGAAGTCTCAAAAAGCGCGGTGTTTCCGGCGTAGTCCATGGCCAGCGCAGGCGTCGGCTTCACGCCAGCAATGGCGTAGCTCATCATCTGCGCCTCGGGAAACGCGCGTCCCATGCCGTCGCCATCAATCACCGGTAGCCCTCTCACAGCAGCTGCCATCAACGGCATCAACGAGTTACCACCACCGATCTCAAACGAGGCTACCGCATCTATCTCTCGATTGATCAGCTCCGCGTACGCATCTAACACCCGTGAGGCTTCATCGATTGAAGGCAACAGCTCGAGTGACACCGTCGGGGCCCCCACCCCACCCACAGGTACGATAAAGGCGTCGTCACCCAGTGTGCCGGCTTCGATTAATGTAACGGGCCCCGTCTGCTCGAGGGTCTGTTTAGCAATGAGTGTCGGTAGGTAGGGGTCGCCTCCTCCACCGGTAGCGAGGAAGACAGCACCCAGGGCTAGATCATCGAGATCAGTCGCGTAAATCTTCATAAGCTAGGCTGCCCCTAAAGTGAGGTCGCCAACAACACGTACACGAATGCGGGTCGTTTCACTGGCCATGTAAGGGATATCAACCTCCTCCACATCAACCACGGTTATCGACGCCTCGTCGGCACCTGCCGCAGCTGCATTGGTTTTTGCAGTGCGTGTTAATTCTTCGATCACCTCATTACGTGCCTTGCTTCCAATCACATGCAAGCCTTCGGCCTCACCACTCACCTGTGCAATGGAAGCCCCAATCGCATTGGCAACGCCCGCGTATTCAGGGCGAATCACTGGGCACCCTGCAAGTGTCTCACTGGGAATCAGCGGTGCACCGCCACCCACGAGCACCACAGGTAAAATCGCACCGCCCGGCTTCATTAGATCGACAGCCGCTGTTAACTTTTCAAACACGAGTTGGTCGACCGCTTCGCAAATTTCAGTTGCTACCGGATAAGCGTTGGTTGCCTCGGCAATCTTCATACGCCCCTGAGACATTGCAATATCAGTGAATGTCATAACCTCCCCACCAAAGCACAAGGCTTTGTCGGTGAGTTCTCGCGCGACAGACTGGGGACCACAGCTAGAGCCACCCTCGCCTATTTTGCTACCGCCACCGAGACCTATTGCCAAAACGTCGGGCATTCTGAAGTTGGTGCGCGCACCGCCAACATCAATCACCAGATTGGACTGCCTTGGGAAACCGTTTTTAAGAACGCCAATATCTGAAGTTGTACCGCCGACATCGATCACCAACGCATCGGAAAGCCCCGTTAATGCCCACGCTCCGCGAATAGAGTTGGTTGGTCCCGAGGCAAATGTCAGCGCCGGAAATTCCCGCACACGCTCGAGATCAATCAGTGTTCCGTCGTTCTGGCTGACATAGACCGGGCAGCTCAGGCCAAGTCGCTGACTAGAGCTGAGAAGTGCCGATGCAACATGGTCTGCAAACTCGAGTAATGACGCGTTCAATATGGCCGCGTTTTCTCGCTCGATCAGACCTAGGCCACCCATACTGTGCGACGCGACAACCCGACTATTCGGGAGTGCGGCAGAGAATCGCTCGGCGAGACCCAATTCAAGCTCAGGTTGCGACGGCGAAAACGCGCAAGAGACAACGACAGCCGATGGTTTCTCTGTCTTTAGCGTCTGCAGGAGCTCGCCTACTTCAACCTCATCAACCGGCGCCAGTTCACGTCCGTCGTACAAATGACCGCCTTGCAGAAGGTAGTTTCCACCGTCGGTTGCCTCGACCAAATCTACAGGCCAATCCGCTCGCGGTAGCAGGCCTCGCCCAGCGGGCAGACAAACACGCACAGCAGCAACTTTGGACAGGTGCTTGCGCTCAACCACCGCGTTAGTGAATTGCGTTGTACCTATGGTGAGAAGCTCAACCTGAGCGGGATTAACGCCGTCAAGAATCGTGGCGAGTGCCGTTTCGATGCCTGATCCTATATCCGCAGTGGTAGTAGCTTTGGTATGTGCCACAACCTGCTGCCCATCCATCAAGACCGCATCGGTGTGGGTGCCACCTACATCGAGGCCAATTCGCATACTATTGGCCCA
>CBFIHK010000162.1:0-2204 GCA_965662305.1 Luminiphilus sp. | reverse complement strand
TTACGATCAGTTATTGGAGCAGTCGCAGCGGTCCCCATCGCTTTAGGACTGTTCTACTTAATGCAGAGCCTCATTGACACTCAGTTTGAGCAAGAGGATGTCAAGACACGCAAAATCGCAGACATCGTTGTTCCTGACAAAGTCATCGAGACCAATTTGAAGGAAGTACTTCCTGAGAAAGTCGAAGATCCTGATGAGCCGCCACCCGATATGGAGCCGCTCGACTTCGATATGGATGTTGATATGAACTCGGCAAACATGGCGCCAACGGTTGCCATGAACGTAAGCATCAATGCGTCGGGTTTGTCATCAGGCGATGGTGAGTATCTTCCTATCGTGAAGGTAGCGCCCATCTATCCTCGTCGCGCACAGACCCGCGGTATTACGGGTTTCTGTATCGTGACTTACACCGTGACCACTACGGGTGCGATTCGTGACCCCTATGTAGAAAATGAGACGGACTGCTCGCCCAAAGGTATTTTTGAGCGCGCGTCTATCAAGGCGGCACTGAAGTTTAAGTACAAGCCTCGGGTCGTTGATGGTCAGGCTATTGAAGTAGCGGGTGTTCAGAACAAGTTTACCTACGAGCTAGAAGGAGGCCGTCGATAATGACCGGAATCGCTTCACGTATCAGTCGTCTTATTTCTGCGACATGTATAGCAACCCTAGTCTTGGGTGCGACTCTTACACTTGATCGAGCAGGTGTTGTATCCGTGGTTTCTGATGTTGCGGCGCAAGAGAGTGGTGCAAAGAAGAAAGAGAAGACCCGTAAGACTCCCGCACTTCGGAATAATATCTACGAGAAGCTCGCTGAAGCTCAAACCTTTGCAGAGGCTAAGGATTACGCCGCCGCAGAAGAGATTCTCAATGAGATGCTCGACGCGACGAGTAAAAAGAGCAAGCTAAACGCCTACGAGCTCGCAAACGTCTATAACACTTATGCGTTCTTACGTTACGCCGTTGAAGACTACAAAGGTGCACTGAATTACTACCAGAAGGTCATTGATCAGCGTCCGCAGATTCCAGTGGCATTAGAAGTAGGCACCTTGTTTACCATTGCGCAGCTGCACTTCTTGCAGGAGAACTGGCAGAAAGGTATCGATTCCTTAAACCAATGGATGGCAGTGACTGAGATACCTAACACTAACGCCTATGTATTGTTGGCAAATGGCTACTTCCAGCTCAAAGATTATGATCGCAGTCTCGAAAATATTCAGATTGCAATTGATCGCGAAGAATCTGCAGGTAAGCTCCCCAAAGAGCAGTGGTACAACCTAGCGCGGTTCATCCATTTCGATCGCGACAACTACGCAGAAGCTCTCGAAATCCTTGAGATTCTTATCATGTACTACCCTAAAAAGCAGTACTGGGTACAGGCGTCTCATCTCTACGGTGAACAGAAGGATGAGGCACGTCAGCTAGCGATTCTCGAGGCAACTTACGAGCAAAATTTGCTCGACAAGAGTCAGGACCTCGTTTTACTTTCTCAGCTTTATCTTAACGCCGAAGTGCCTTACCCCGCGGCGAAGACGCTCGAGAAGGGGTTTAAGGACGAGATCGTCGAGGACGAGTCTAAGAATTACGAACTTGCGGGTGTGGCTTGGCGCCAGGCGCAAGAAGTGACAAAAAGCTTACCTATGCTCGAGAGGGCCGCAGCAAAGTCAGAAAAAGGCGAGCTGTATGCGCGTCTAGGCAGTGTGTACCTCGATGTTGATAAGAACAAAGAGGCGGTTACTGCACTCAATAAGGGTTTAAAGCGTGGTGGTGTAAAGCGCGCTGATCAGGCTCGCTTGGCGCTTGGTATGGCGTACTTCAATTTGGGTGAGTTCAACTCGGCACGTAAAGCGTTCCGCGAGGCTGCCAAAGATAAGCGTGCGAAAGCCTTTGCTCAGCAATGGCTCAAGTACATTAGCAGCGAAGAGAAGCGCCTTGCCGAGATCGCTAAAGAACTCGGTTAAGTTGCCGCCCCAGACATGAAAAAGCCGCCCAAGGGCGGCTTTTTTTATGCGGGAAAGAAAAACTTAGACGGGAACGACGTTCTCGGCTTGAGGTCCTTTTTGGCCAGCTGTGACGGTGAACTCAACTTTCTGACCATCAGCGAGCGTTTTGAAGCCATCGCCTTGAATCGCACTGAAGTGAACGAACACGTCGGGTCCGCCTTCCTGCTCAATAAAACCGAAGCCTTTGGTTTCATTGAACCACTT
>CBFIHK010000161.1:0-2219 GCA_965662305.1 Luminiphilus sp. | reverse complement strand
AGCACGAATAACATTGTGTATCGGCTCGATCTGTTCACGAAGCTCTTCGGGCATGGGAGGCCGATTAGCTTTGTATTCAGAGTAAATCTCGTTTCTAAACGTGGGGCCTTTTGCGTCGAAAATAACAACCAGCTGATCGGCAGGATTATCCGCTTGCAGGCGCTTCAACATACCGATCACGCCCTTGGCCGCGCCGGTATTCATTCCTTTACTGTTGGTCAGTGGAGGTAGTGCATGAAACGCCCGGAACAAATACGAAGAGCCATCGACCAGAATTAGGCGAGACGCGTCAGTCATATTGCTGGCTCCAATAGTATTGCGCTGAACGCAAGGTCACTTTGACCTTGGCTAAATCCAGTGGTGCTCGGAAAAAGCCGTGGAAATCACCTTTCGGGTTGATCAGTACCACGTTCGCGCTGTGATCAATCTGGTAATCGCCATCTTCCATAGTGACCTTACGAAAAGGAGCGTTAAACCGACGTGCAAAACTCAAAATATCGGGGAAGTCACCAGTCACACCTAAAAACTCCGGATGGAAGTAGGGCACATATTGCGCGAGCTGCTCCACCGTGTCGCGTGCAGGATCAACGGATACCATAACGACTCGCGTGCTGTCAGCCTCGGTGTCCACTAAGTTTTCCTTCACCTCAGCGAGGAAGGACATTGTGGTGGGGCATACGTCAGGGCAGTAGGTGAAACCAAAAAAGAGCAGGGTCCAATCGCCCTCTAGGCTCCCTTCTGTAAAAGGCTGACCGTGATGATTAATCAACTCAAATTCGCCGGGATCTCTCGGCGTATCAAAGATAAACAGTCCGTTCGCCCGCATCTCAGACACGGTCATAATTCTGGGTTGTTGAATCCGGTGAACAAACCCCGAGACGATGACCGCAATTCCCAACAGAATCGCGGCAACGGTAAGACCTACACGCTGACGTTGGGTAAAGCTCACGCAGGCGCTCCTAATATCCAGTGATCGACCAACATGGCGACGAACAAGAGCAGTAAATAATTGATTGAATACTTGAAGGTCTCCATGGGCGCCTTGGGATTCTTTTCGCGGAGAATTTCAATCGACCAGTAGAGGAAAATCACACCGAGCACGACGGCAGAAACCAAATAAATCCAGCCGCTTAATAACGTCGCAAAAGGTAACAACGTTATCAAAAACATCAGAATGGTGTAGAGCAAGATATGCAGTGCCGTGAATCGGTTACCGTGGGTTACTGGCAGCATTGGGATGCCCACCGCCGCGTATTCCTCTTTTCGATGAATGGCCAGCGCCCAGAAGTGTGGGGGGGTCCATGCAAAGATAATCAGCACCAAGAGAAGTCCGTGCGCATGGATTTCGCCTGTCACAGCTGTCCAGCCTAACAGTGGCGGTGCCGCACCAGCTAAACCGCCAATCACGATATTTTGCGGTGTCGCCCGCTTTAAGAACATGGTGTAAATGAATGCGTATCCCACCAAACTCGCAACGGTTAGAACGGCCGTTAGCACGTTGATGGTCCATGCAAGTAAAGCTGCACCCAGCACCGCCAAAAGAGCTGCAAATGTCAAAGCTTCTGTCTGACTCACACGCCCGGTTGCAACGGGTCGGTTGGTCGTTCGCGACATCTTTTGATCAATCCGCTCGTCCACCACGTGGTTGATCGCTGCGGCAGCACCCGCGCAAAGGCCAATACCTAAATTACCTAAGATAAGTGGCTCCCATGGCACAAAGCCCGGGACCGCCATACACATACCAATCAAGGCAGTGATGAGCATAAGTGCAACCACGCGAGGCTTGGTGAGTTCTAGAAAATCGGGCCAGCGGGCCATCAACGTCTCGCTCATGATCAACCCCCTGAGTTCTTAAGCAAAAACTTAAGATCTCCGATCACATCTTTGTAGGTAACCTCTGTGGAGTAACGCATCATGACCCAACCAGAAGGATCGACGAGGTACCAAGAATTAGGCATCAGCTGCCCATCCGGCACCACCGCCTGACCATTTCGACGCCAAACCTTCAGATCGACATGCTCGCGTTCAAGCTGAGGCAGTAACGCCCCTGCCAAAGTGCTTTGACTATTACTTCCACTCTCACCCGCACCCGCTTCACCACTCGATTGAATGGTTTCTAAAGGTGTGTCGACAACAAGAAGTCGTTGAGTGCGTTGATAGTCTCGACCGATAGCAATACGAATTTGGCGAGTGAGATATAGCAGTTCGTTACAGTCGGC
>CBFIHK010000160.1:0-2250 GCA_965662305.1 Luminiphilus sp. | reverse complement strand
CGGTTAAGGCATTCGCCTGGAATTTATTAGGTGCCGAAAACCGCTTCCGGCGAACGGTCTACAGCGACCGACTGAATAATGAAGTCCTTTTTTCGGAGCGCCGGAGCCGCCGATTTGGCTTCTCCTACACGCTTGTCATAGAGGGTGCTTTTTAACAGAGGACGCTTATCTGAGCGCACCCCGTCGTTTACTTCACAGCTGAAGTAAACGAGCCTGAAGGTTGCATAGTGCCAGCAGGTTTTCTCGGTTAAGAGGAGTCTTTCGCAAGCGGCGGTTCACATTGATTTAGTTTTCTAGCGCTCCCAGGGCCGCTTAATGATCCGCTTTGTAAAGAGGTAGAAGGCCGCTATCGTCAGTGGATAACTCCAAAGCGCAGCCATAATGGCAATACCGCCGTTACCCAGCCAAATGGCTGGATAAATGAAAAGGTAGGACAGGGCTTCAAGCCATTCACCTGAGAAGAGGTGCAGCAGAATCGACGCTACGACACCGAGGTGGACCACTGCGAAAGCAATGAACGTGAGATAAAACGCCACCTTTAAGAGAGAGCGGACCCGCCGATTATTCACTTGTTGCTCCAGGTCGACCTGTCGATGATTAACTCTCGGCGGGCGGATCCGGATCCAGTTTGTCCTGAGTGCGTAACTCAAAATCGCTGGCGTCGTGTCGTTCGAGCAATTGCGAGGACTTTGCACCATAAGGGCGATTCACCATACGCCCGCGCTTCACGGCAGGACGCTGAGATATCTCGTCCGTGTACCGCTTCAGGTTGGTGTAGGTATGAGCTTCGAGGAACTCCGCAGCGTTATAAGCTTTCCCTTCAATCACTGAGCCGTACCAAGGGTAAATTGCCATATCGGCAATGGTGTACTCATCACCGCAGATGTATCGGTTGTCTGCGAGTCGCTGATCAAGCAAGTCGAGCTGACGCTTTACTTCCATCGCGTAGCGGTCGATGGCGTATTCGATCTTCACCGGTGCGTAGGCATAGAAGTGACCAAACCCACCTCCGAGCATTGGTGTTGCGCCCATTTGCCAGAATAGCCAGTTCAAACACTCGGTTCTGCCTGCACGGTCTTGAGGTATGAACTCGCCAAATTTTTCCGCGAGATACAGAAGAATTGAGCCCGACTCAAAGACTCTCTGTGGTGTTTCCTCACTGTGATCCATCAACGCTGGGATCTTTGAGTTGGGGTTAGCCGCAACGAAGCCACTGCCGAACTGTGAGCCGTCGCCAATATTGATCAGCCAGGCGTCGTACTCAGCACCGCTGTGCCCCTTAGCAAGCAACTCCTCGAGCATGATTGTGACCTTGACGCCGTTGGGTGTCCCCAAGGAGTAAAGCTGTAGGGGATGCTTGCCAATCGGCAGTTCTTTCTCCTGCTGAGCGCCTGCGGTAGGGCGATTGATGTTGGCAAAGGCTTGGTTGCTGTTTTGCTTCCACTCCCAGACCTTGGGGGGTTCGTAGGTATCGCTCATCTGACTTTTCCATTGTTATTAGTTGTCACATCAATCCTCAGTGTAGCGACTCTCAGTTGGTTCAGCGAATGCATTGGCTGAAATAATCAGTCACGCGTCGGTTACTCTCAGGTGCCTACCACAAGGCTATTGTGAACTTCGGGCATGACAGTCACGCCACAGCCGTGGTAGTAATGCACCCATGAACCAGTTTATTCATGCATCGGTAGCGGGTTTCACACGTTGCTTTGACTTCAGCGGCCGATCATCGCGGTCCGAGTTTTGGTACTTCATGTTGCTGTTCATCTTGTTGTACATGGTGGTCGCAGTCGTTGATCAATTTCTCGTCACTTCAACAGTGGATATCCGGGAGCTACCGCTAGGGCACTACATACCCATGGGGATGGTTGATCCTAATGTAGGGGTGCTCGTACTTCTCTATCGACCCGTCATGGCCATACCGACTATTGCAGTCACAATACGGCGTTTGCATGACGTGAGTAAATCGGGCTGGTGGTGTCTTCTGTGGGTGCTGCCCGTACCGGTTGTTGGTTGGCTTTATCTCGTCCCGCTGCTGTGCAGGCCATCTAGTGAATGGCGGTATTAGCTGACGGGTGAGTAGAGGAGGTTTAAGTGCGTCTGCAGCCCGTTTACGTGACCGACCCGAATCTGGTTGACGCGCCTCTCACCGAAGTCCCGAATCAGTGGGCACCCCGACAAGGGGTTCATCTCTACCACTTCCCACTGTCTCTCGATTCCCAAAAGGTTCGCCAGGGTCTCGAAGAGCTTGGG
>CBFIHK010000159.1:0-2291 GCA_965662305.1 Luminiphilus sp. | reverse complement strand
GCATCAAGGATTTCTTCCTTTGAAATTGCCATGTTTATCTCTCCTAAAATGTGTAGTCGAGCACTCGCTTACGCGGACTGCTCTTTCTGATCACGAACCGCCGCCAATGTACGAACGAGCTTGCTTGGTACTTCATTAATAGTACGAACAAGCTTGCCGACAGGCGCCTGCATAACGCTCATCAACGATGCGAGTGCTTGCTCTCGAGTTGGCAGTTTCGCCAACACGTCGAGCTGATCTGCACCCAGCAACTTACCGCTGACAGACAATGCTTTGACTTCGAAATCGCTGTTTTCCTTAGCGAAATCTTTGAACAACCGTGCCGCTGCACCGGGATCTTCCATTGAAAATCCAAAGATGGACGGACCTACTAATGTGTCGGTGACACATTCGTAGTCAGTACCTTCCAATGCACGCTTAGCGAGAGTGTTGCGAACAACACGCAAACTAATTTGATTCTCGCGAGCGGTGGCGCGGAGAGCCGTCATGTCATTCGATGCCACGCCTCGGGCGTCAGCAATAACGAGTGACAAAGCACTGGCCGCTGTCTCGTTGACTTCAGCGACGATCGCTTTCTTCTCTTCGAGTCCAATTGCCACGGATCTACTCCTATGGTTTATGCCAAGGCCATAACGCTGCTATGACCACCCTAGGTGAACGTATTCACCATCTGCGTAGGTTGAACTTCTACCAGCTTCGTTTAAGGAGACAGCGTCTCCCCCTACGGTCTTTGATAGTCCTGCGTCCTGCTAGGGGCTGCGCCCACACACTCTGCTTAAGACTTCAAAGTGGAATGCCTAACTGCTGCACTCCGTGCCTGTCAAACAGCGACAAGCGAGCCCCGGGCAAGCCCAGAGCAAATTCTGAATCATTAAAATTCGATAGCGCTGTGATCAATCGTGACGCCAGGACCCATAGTCGTGGACAGTGTCACTTTACGAAAATATACGCCTTTTGCTGCTGCTGGCTTCGCTTTTTTGAGGTCAGCCAATACCGCAACGAGGTTGCCCTCGATAGCTGCAGCATCAAAATCGATCTTGCCAATACCGCCGTGGATAATGCCGTTTTTGTCAGTACGGAAACGCACCTGACCCGCTTTCGCATTCTGTACGGCTGCAGCGATGTCTGGCGTTACAGTGCCAGTTTTCGGGTTGGGCATAAGACCACGAGGACCCAAAACCTGACCCAGCTGACCAACAACACGCATCGCATCGGGAGATGCAATAACAACGTCGAAATCCATCATGCCGCCTTTAATCTGGTCGGCAAGCTCTTCCATACCTACAAGGTCGGCACCGGCTTCTTTCGCCTTGTCAGCGTTTTCACCTTGAGTGAATACCGCTACGCGAACTTCTGAACCAGTTCCGTGAGGCAAGGTTGTCGCACCACGAACGCCTTGGTCCGATTTACGTGCATCGACGCCAAGGTTCACCGCAATCTCTACAGATTCGTTGAACTTAGCGGTTGCCGTTTCCTTGAGGATCGCAATCGCCTCATCGAGGGGATAGCTTTTGTTTGCGTCAACACGCTCGCGAAACGCTTTTACACGCTTTGATAACTTAGCCATTATTAAACCACTCCCTCTGTCTCGATGCCCGCTGCGCGCGCGCTGCCAGCGATCGTGCGAACAGCTGCGTCCATGTCTGCCGCTGTCAAATCAGGCCACTTCTGCGTTGCAACTTCTTCGAGCTGCGCGCGAGTAACCTTGCCCACCTTTTCTGTATTAGGACGGCCAGAACCGCTCTTGATACCTGCAATCTTCTTTAGCAGAACAGATGCGGGGGGTGTCTTCTTAATGAAGGTAAATGACTTGTCGTTGTAGACAGTAATAACAACAGGAATCGGCAGACCTGGCTCAAGGCCTTGAGTCTCAGCGTTAAACGCTTTGCAGAATTCCATGATGTTCACGCCTTTTTGGCCCAGTGCTGGACCAACAGGTGGCGAGGGGTTTGCCTGACCGGCAGGGATTTGCAGCTTAATATAGCCGTCAATTTTCTTTGCCATGTTTTTTCTCCTGGGTTCAAACGCCGTTGCAGCAAGCTGCGCGGGCTCCCCAATCATTGCCGCTAAGCGGCGTTACTATTGCACCATACATTGGTGCGATTGATCAGCCCTTTTCGACCTGACCGAATTCCAACTCTACGGGCGTCGAGCGACCGAAGATCAAAACAGCCACGTTTAGGCGGCTTTTTTCATAATTCACACTCTCAACGACACCGTTAAAGTCGTTGAATGGACCGTCGATAACACGAACCATTTCACCCGGCTCGAAGACAGTCTTGGGCTTAGGC
>CBFIHK010000158.1:0-2370 GCA_965662305.1 Luminiphilus sp. | reverse complement strand
AAGTCATTCAAAACATAATTTAAAAAATGCAGTTGATCAGCTTATGGACGCCTTTGAAAAGGAGAGTGTCACAATGTTCGATGACGCCATGGCAAAGGATTCCGATATGGTGACCTTTGGCACCGATGCATCTGAGCGATGGGTTGGATTCGATGAGGTGAGAGATTCCTTCGCGAAACAAGTTGGCGCCTTCGAGGTGGAAAGAATTGATACAAAAAACCAAGTCATAAAGACCTCGAACTCTGGCGAGATTGCCTGGTTCTCGCAAATAGTTGACTGGCATATTTCTAGCGGCGGTAAATCTCAAACAGTATCCGGTATCCGCGTCACTGGAGTATTAGAGAAGCGCGGTACTGAGTGGAAAATCGTCCAATTTCACACCTCGGCACCGGTTCAGGGGCAGGTAGTTGAGTACTAACCTTTAACCAAAAAGTTGTCTCATACGCCCTAGCTACCCCCCCGATTCCAACACAAATTAGCTGCGGATTTGTGAGCCCATGGCGCCCAGACATGATAGCTTAGTATGGTGTCCCAAGGTCTGGTGGCGAGTTCTGTGAGCCTTGACATGGTAGAGGTCGCCAGTTCGAATCTGGCTGGTCCTACCAAACACGAAAGAGCCCGCTACGAGCGGGCTTTTTTGTGTTTGAAGGTTTACCACACTCTCGGACTGGGGAAGCCAGTCGACAAACGCGACCTTAGGAGCGTTTAGTCCGCCGCAGCAAAGCGAGGGCGCCCGCAGGGTTCAATCGCCAGAGGCAATGGCGATTGAAGACAATCTGGCTGGTCCTACCAAATTCTTAAGTCTCTGTTTTTCCTTAAATTTATTTTTCTTTTTCGCTGAGTCGTCGCGTGATATGGCCAGTTACCTCTACCCTGCAAAGGTAGAGGTCGCCAGTTCGAATCTGGCTGGTCCTACCCTATTTCCAAGCCTCGGATTAATGCTATTGAGCGACGGTGAAGGATGATATCTAACAAACCCTCCTCAACCGCATCAGTGTTATTGATTAAAGCAGTAATTCAATCGTTGTGTTTTCGCATTACTTCAGTGTCCACCACGATCAGCTCCCGATAGCACTCAGGCATTTCCCATTCACCGACATAGCCCTTGGGCACTATCAGCGACTCACCGGCTTTATACGTGTACTCACCTCCGCTATCGGGCCTTAGGATCAAAGTACCCTCGAGAACCGTTATGAACTCATCATAGACAGAGCCATCGATTCTGACCTTGCCCGGCTTCGATTCATACACCGACACCATGATATTGCCTGTGTGGAAATTATAGGTTGCGAACCCGGTGGGTTCGCCGTCACCGGTTATACCTTCGCCGTCGAACTCTGCCGGATCACCTGTAACCAACCCCTCGCCATTGAGAAAATGCTGCGGGATAGCTATAGGTAATAGTGAATCAGATTTCTTAGGCTTCTTTTCGCTCATGTCGTGATCTCGTCAACTACCTTAAATTCCAAAGGATATTGTCCTGATTCGCTTAAGATCCGACCTCGAAACCGCTTAAGAACCGATTCTCAATGCTCATCCAGTGTTCGCAGCTCACGGCGCATGACCTTCCCGGTACTGGTTTTGGGCAGATCGTCAACGAACTGAACAGCCCGAGGGACTTTATAAGCCGCCAATTGCTCGCGGCAATAGTCGATAATCGCCTGCGCAGAGGGCGTTACGCCAACCTTAGGCACAATGTACGCCTTGGCCAGTTCACCTTTTGCAGCATCGGGAATACTGCCTACAGCGACCAATGCGACGTCCGGGTGACCCGCAACCACCCGCTCAATTTCTGCCGGATAGACGTTGTAGCCTGCAGTGAGAATCATGTCTTTTTTTCGATCGACGATGAACACACAGCCATCCTCGTCCATGGAGGCGAGGTCTCCCGTGTGCAGCCAGCCATCGGGTTCGATTGTTTCCTGTGTTGCTTTTTCATTGCCGTAATAACCCTGCATCACGATGCCGCCCCTAATCATCAACTCACCCACTTCACCTGCCGGCAGGGATTTGTTCGAATCCTCAGCATCGGCAATCCGAGCCTCTGCGTAAGGAAGTGCGACACCGATTGATCCGTGCTTCACCGGGCCATTTGACGCAAAAGTGGTTCCGAGTCCACCCAACTCAGTCATTCCCCACAGCTCGATAAGAGGACAGCCAAAGCGCGCTTCAACCTCCTCCATTTTCGGCTTGGGCATGGTCTGCCCACCCACGGTGCAACAACGAAGCGATGACAGGTCGTACCGATCTAAGTCCGGATAGTTCAGCAGGAACATGAACATCGTTGGCACACCCTCGAACATCGTTGCTCTGTGTGTCTGGATACTTTCTAGCACGGCTTGCTCGTCAAAGACGGGGTGTAATACCAAG
>CBFIHK010000157.1:0-2411 GCA_965662305.1 Luminiphilus sp. | reverse complement strand
CGCTGAACTGCAAATGATGGCAGCCGAGGGCTATGTTGTTTTCTACGATAACCACCGCGGCAGCCTGTCCTACGGTGAGGACTTCGCTCTACTCCTGCAATACAAATATTCGAGCGAGGAAGACTTCGCCGATCACATGTCCGGCATCGATGCATTGATCGAAAAGGGCTTTGTCGATAGCGATAATCTGTTTATTACCGGCGGAAGCGCGGGCGGTATCGCCGCCGCCTATGCAGTTGGCCTTACCGATCGCTTCAATGCCGCGGTTGCCGCAAAGCCCGTCATCAACTGGGTCAGCAAAACCCTGACTGCGGATTCCATGATCGGTCAGATCTACCACCAATTTCCAGGGCCGCCATGGGAGCATCTCGATCATTACTGGAAGCGCTCTCCGCTCTCTCTCGTTGGCAACGTAACCACGCCGACAATGCTGTTGACGGGCGAGAGTGATCGACGCACACCCATCTCTGAGACTGAGCAGTTCTACCAGGCACTTCGCCTAAAAGGCGTGGAAAGTGTGATGATCCGCATGCCCGGCGCATCGCACGGTATCGCAAGTCGACCATCACGCCTAATCAGCAAGGTCGATCATATTCTTGCGTGGTTTGATCGCTACAAGATTGGTGGTGAGAAAGAGGAGTCGCGGTCTCAATAACCTGTCAGCTCGAGGTAGCCAACGCCCTCGTGGCTACCCTCGACAGAAACTGGTCCCTCCCAGTACGGAAAGGCTGTGGCAAGCCAGCTGCCCGGTCTATCGGCGCTCACAGATAAGTCGATATCGAACTTGGGTACTCGTACACGCCATTCGAGGGGAATGAGTTTCTCGCGGCTTTGACTCGAATTGGAAACCCCGTTAGCGAGGCTCAGCCGTGTCTCGCTGACAGGCGCCATCGTGACGTCACCTGCCTCGAGTGGGGCGACTTCTCCTGATTCCTTGACCAAGCTACCGCTGATGTAATGCTCGCCGGAGTCGTGACGCAGCTGGTAAACCATCAGTGCACTGCCATCGTTCAGGTGCAGCGACACCCAATCCCAACCCGCCTGATTATCTGCAAGGGGCTGGGAACTCCACTCACGATCGAGCCAACCTTTACCCGCAACTTCGACGGATTCTTCGTCAACCCAAAGCGTCCCCGCAATATCGATAAAGGGCTGACTGTAATAATAACTCGCCTGTCCCAAATCGCTCTTCTGGCTGTAACCGTTGTTTCCCTGCAAGACCCAGTTATCCGACGCAGAAAGCTCGAGCGTGAAGCGCTGGTTATCCGTGCTGGCAGATAACGTTGCAGGGAAGGGTGACTCAGCCTCCCCCTGCCACAACCAGTCATCCATCCAGGCCTCAAAGCGAGACTGATTGATTGCTTCTACACCCGCCTGGCCAATGCCCCCGCGGGCAAAGCGTTGTGCAAACTCAAAACCTTTGGGCGTTGATATCGCCGTGTGCGCCATCCAAGTCTGATTAGATTGCCAGCCGCCCGGATTGGGGTCTGAGTTCATGGCCTGCCGAAACAAGGTCCAGTGCACCCCGTAATCGTTACCATCAGTGCCTTGCAGATTAGCTGTGAGGTACCACCATTCGATCTTAAAGTTCTCGTGCGGGTAATGGTCTCTTGGAAAGTTGAATGCTCTGCCCGGCATCACCTTGGCAAAGCCCTCCCCGGATTGACGAAGCAGCTGATACGGGTCTTGTGCGTATGCCCACTCCCCGGAACCTGCCAAGAATCCCAGTGACGTCAGAAAGACGAAAAGTCGTCGTTTAATCAACGGCACTCTCATTCCCCCGCCAGCTCTTTAAGCGCGCTATTTACGGCTGCTCTCTGTCCAAGCGATGCAAGTAAGAACGCTGATAGAACGACGGCAGCAACCACAAGAAATAAAAACGAAATGGGTTCGGCGTCAATCACAACCGGCATCGTCCAACCGAAAGAGATCACGTTTATTTTGTGAATGAGCAGCCAGGACAGTGCTATGCCGAGAGGCAGAGCCAACAACATTACAACGCCCGTCATTAAAAGGATTGGAAATCCCGATACCAAAAAAAATGTTGGCCACGTTGCGCCAAGCGAACGCCACAAAGCGTATTCGCTGCGCCGAAATTGGTAGACCGCGAGAAGCGACGCAAAGATGGCAACGGCAGCAACCAGAAGGGTCAGCGTATTCAGGGCACGGGTGATAGCAAACGTACGATCAAAAATCGCCATGGATATGGATAGGACATCTCGCTGAGATACCCATGATCCAGGCTCTACACCGAGCTCGGTTAAGCCGAGTTCGGCTGCCTCCATTGGCTCATCGCCAACCCACAAGCCCCAACCTTGCGGCTCCGCATTTGGGAAGAGCTCGAGAAAGGTTTGAGCTGGCAGGTGCAGCGCATAATTGACGTTTCCGTAGTCGTGGAAAAAGCCCAGCAC
>CBFIHK010000156.1:0-2416 GCA_965662305.1 Luminiphilus sp. | reverse complement strand
ACTCATTGCGAATTTACAGTTTTCAGGCACCGCCGTTTTCGCGATCTACGTCTCAGACTCTGCGGGCTACACGGGTTCGTTTTTACTTCAGATTGTGAAGGACCTCTTTGCCGCTGACGTATCGCGCCTCGACTTCTTTGTCGCCATGAATTACGGCTTTGGTGCGGCGGTACTCGCGGGCTTCATATACGGTCTTGTTTTCTTTACATCCCGCAATAAGGCCTAGTGATACCTCTTACTGCCTAATCTACCCGTCAGCATCGACTCACCTCGCGGACGGGCTTTTCGACACCCTCATGCCGCTTATCGAGAGGTATAGTTATTAAGTTCTAGTCGTCACTGAGCGGACGAGTAAATGACTATGTGAGTCGGTGAGTCGCCTATAAGAACGCCAGCGCTTATGGCTCATCTCAAACCCAATTGCAGTGACTCCCCGGCGAGACCTACTGCTTGGGCGCCTTTCCCGACACACACAGTGCAGCCCAACCCAGCCACATAAAGACCAACATTCCTAAATAGACAGCGCCCAAGCGCCACTGCTCGGGGAAGTAAGCGCCGAAGCCGACAAGAACTAGCAAGTACCAACCACACTGTCGGGTCCAAACGGTAAAACCCGCTCGGAATTCCCCCTGCGTCATCAATTCATGTGAGTTCGGCTCGCTTCGATCTCTGGGAAACAAAAACTTGGGAGACTCAGCAATAAGGAGCATGGCGAACAAGAGCCACAGCATTTCCATAGTTACTTACCTTCGTACTCGAGGAGGGCAATCAGCCCCTATGTCCAACAGTGATAACGAGAGTAGCGGGCCTTCGCAATGCAGTAGCCGTCTTGACCAAGACGCAATCGGGTCGGTACACGCAATTGAAAAGCCATTAGGAAACCGTAACGCGCTAGTATCGGTTTTATCTGCGGGACTGTTATCGTTAAGATTTTCGACAACTGCGAATATCGAGCGTGCGCATACGAAAAGACGGCCCCAAAGCGGGATCAAATATATGAAATTGATAGTGAGAAAACTTCGTGTGATGGCCTTTGCAGCACTGGCTTCTGCCCTGTCTGCTCCGGCCTTATCTACACCCATCAACATCATGACCTTTAACGTCGAGAACCTCTTTGATGCCTCCCATGATGCGGGCAAAAGTGACGAGACCTACCTACCTGCATCGAAGAAAAAAAGCAGTGCTCACATCGAGAAATGTAAAAAGATTTCTGTGCGCCGTTGGCGAGACCAATGCCTTTATTGGGATTGGAGCGAAGCAGTTGTTGACCAAAAACTGCGTGTTGTCAGCGACGCCATTAAGCAAGTTAATGGCGGTCAAGGACCCGAAATCATTGCGCTCCAGGAAGTCGAGAACATAGGCATTCTCGAGCGCCTTCGCACTGGTTATCTTTCAGGGCTTGGCTACCAGCCAGCCGTTCTCCTTGAAGGGAAAGACAAGCGCGGGATCGACGTTGCCTTCCTGTCTAAACTCCCCATAACCGAAGCCAAGCTGCATCCCATTACCTTTTCCAAGTCACTGAAAAAGCGCGCTGGTGATACCCGCCCCATTCTCGAGGCAAGCTTTAAGCTGCCAAATGGAGGGACACTTACGGGTTTTAGCGTTCACTTCCCTGCCCCCTATCATCCAACCGAAATGCGCGAGGTGGCTTACACAAAACTCAACAAAATCGTTGCTGCCTTACCTGAGAATCAAGCTGTTTTCGCTGCGGGCGACTTCAATACAACGCTCGAAGAGGATACGAATAAAGGTATGCTTAAAAGGTGGGTGAGGCCTACGTGGCAAGTAGCACACGATCTCTGCGAAGCGTGCCCCGGCACCAACTACTACCCCCCCAAGGACGACTGGTCATTTCTTGATATGGTGCTGTGGCGTGATACACCTGGCTGGAAAATGACGGGCAGCTTCCTCGCCAACCAGACGTCTGAGCAAGTACTCCAAAATGGCACGCCCAAGCGTTTCCAACTGCCCGAGGCATCGGGCGTTTCTGATCATTGGCCGCTGGTTATGGTCGTTGAGGGCAACTAACCCCTAAGCGGTTTTTATAGGGGCTTTTCTGCCAGCCCCGTCAAAACCTCTGCGTACATTTCGATTGCACTGAACAGATTGGCCAACCTTAAATTCTCATCACGACCGTGCTGATTATTATCATGGTTTGCGACAGGTAGAATGACGATAGGAGCGTCTAGATTATCTTCAAACAGATAGATGGGAAGCGAGCCCCCCATCGTCGGCGTGATCAGCGTTTCCTGTGCCCCGAGGCGGTCCAAAATCGCTTTTAATTCACCAACGACAGGCGTTTCAATCGACGTTCGGAAGGCGCGATAACCACCCGGCCGCGCCACCATTTTCAAATGTTTTTCACGGGCAGTGCCTTGCAGAGGCTCACCTTCAGACACAGACATACCCATGCCTT
>CBFIHK010000155.1:0-2481 GCA_965662305.1 Luminiphilus sp. | reverse complement strand
GTTATTTCTGAGGAAGTAGGTCTCGATCTCGAGAGCACAAGCCTTGAGCACCTCGGTAATGCGAAGCGCATCACCATGGACAAAGACAACACAACCATCGTTGATGGTGCTGGCGATGCGGAAGCCATCCAAGGGCGTGTTGGCGAGATCCGTGTACAGATCGAAAACACATCATCTGACTACGATCGCGAGAAGCTCCAAGAGCGCGTTGCGAAGTTGGCAGGTGGTGTTGCCGTGATCAAAGTCGGTGCAGCGACTGAAATCGAAATGAAAGAAAAGAAAGCACGTGTTGAAGACGCGCTTCACGCGACTCGCGCAGCGGTCGAAGAAGGCGTAGTTGCCGGCGGTGGCGTTGCACTGGTTCGTGCTATTGCGTCTGTTGAAGGCCTCACTGGCGACAACGAAGACCAGAACACGGGTATTGCAGCTGCTTTGCGTGCCATGGAAGGTCCTCTGCGTCAGATCGTTACCAACGCAGGTGACGAGGCATCAGTGGTTCTCGATAAGATTCGCCAAGGCGAAGGCAACTTCGGCTACAACGCAGCGACGGGTGAGTACGGCGACATGATTGGCATGGGTATTCTCGACCCCGCTAAAGTGACGCGTACTGCACTTCAAGCGGCGGGTTCTGTTGCGGGTCTCATGATCACAACCGAAGTCATGATCGCTGAAGCACCGAAGGATGATGCAGCGCCTGCAATGCCTGATATGGGCGGCATGGGCGGTATGGGCGGCATGATGTAAGACGCGTCCATTGCGACTTAAAAACCCGGCTATACGCCGGGTTTTTTTATGCCTGCTCGGTCTTGGTGATTCCTGGGTTTGGTGGTTTTGATTGCCTGAAGACTAGGTGTCTAGAATAGGGTCCAGAATATGGAATAGCGGGTTGCTGGGATCTGGATTAGTGCCCGCGATGATCATGCTCAGTCTTAGCGATCGGCGATGTGTAAGCTGTACCAGCCCTGCATCAAGTGCTCGATCATTCGCCGCGATGACCTCACTTAATGTGCTATCAGCTTGCTCCAGCGTTTCGAACGTCTTTCCGATTAACGCCTCGATATCCGTTTTAGTGGTGGACTCATACCAGTGTCGATATCGCGAGTAGTTAAGCAAAAAGGCAGGTATCGCGTGCAGCAAGTCCCGCTCCCATTCCTCAAATGTTCTCGAGGTCGGTAGGCGATAAATATCTACCATGAGTTTCTCGAGCGCCGATTCTTCCAAAGCACTGTGCTTCATCTCGGGTAGGGCGAGGTCGTAGTCGAGCGAGATATCGTCGAGCTCTGCAATGGCCTCGCAGGCGCGTCGCGTAATACTAGCGTATTCGAGTAAACCCTCGATCCAATTGCCACCGATCGCCTTTGGGTCGCCAAAAAACTTTGTGGCGATGCCAGCAAACTGAAGGAACGCGACCGTGTGATACCCAACCACGCGCAGATCCACCGATGTACCACTGACCTCCTCGTAGCGGCGATAGAGCGCGGGGATATCGCCCATGTGCTCAAGTGGGTGTCTCCCCCGAAAACAAGCCAGGTCCCAGTGAATATCACCCAAGTCAGCGATTTCAAAATCAACTAGCGCCAAGACAGTACTTCCTGCTGACATAAACTGCCCTGCATCACCGGCAATGAATGACACCTGCGTCCGATGCGTCGGTACGTTCCGCCTCAGCCAGGACTGGAGAAATTCAAAGGTGGTGTCGAGATTGTTGGTATAGCGTCCCGCCTGATACATCCGCTCGGCCGCAGTGAGTGCCAGTTCGGTTGCTGAGTTTGGCGGCTTACTCAGCTCCTCGATGTGGGCGAACTCACTGATTGGGACTGCGTGTAGCGCCGCTAGATCGCTCATGTAATTGAGCAAAGCCTGCCAGCGATCGTCTGTCAGCACAGCGGGTTTCTCCATCGCTGTGTGGATCATGCCGGGCTCGCGGTCCTCGGTCTCGATCCAATCCATCACAAAGGCTTTGGGTGTATCCACCCAGCCATGAATCTGCGGCACCTTGATGCTGTTCTTCTCGAGGACTTGCATCACTTCCATTTCAAAGCGGAGATTGCGCTCGCTCGCGTTGGGTCTGCTGCCACGAAAAAGCACTGTTGCTGGGCCCTCTGAGGTTTTGAAGTCCACGCGCCACTGGGGTCGCCATCGCTCTAGACGTGTGATGGCGATGACTTCACCTTTAAAATTCTTGCTTATCCATTGGCGGATACCCTCGTTACTCTCGCGTTCAAAGCGTGCCTGATCGAGGTCATCAGTGTGTTGCATCTCAAAAATCCGTCGTGATGTTTTTGTTTTTATTGAGCGTCATCTAAGAAGTCCACGCTATCACAGGGAGCCTGAGTCCGTGCACTGCCCGCCTTGAGCACAGGTTGACCCGGTAATTTTGGTCCGTCACCAAACGCAAACCCGCTTTATGCGGGTTCTTTTTTTGTGAGGTGTGGATATACTTGCCAACGGGCAGGGCGTCTAAGACGCTGTTTTACATAA
>CBFIHK010000154.1:0-2504 GCA_965662305.1 Luminiphilus sp. | reverse complement strand
TATCGACACGCTGGCAGATATGCATTCGCTAGACCCTGACGCGATTGGTCTAACCTCGTTGGGTAAAAAGGAAGACTATATCGGACGACAGATAAAGGCCTGGTATCGATCGTGGGTGGCGTCCGTGGACTATGCCGAACTTGATGACCCCCGAGCACACGCGTTCAAAGACTATTTTCTCGAGAATCAGCCTGCGCAGGTGACGGCGAGCGTTGTCCACGGGGACTACTATCTACACAACTGCCTTTTCTCAGCCGACTCCAAAGTCTCTGCTGTGCTGGACTGGGAGCTCGCAACGCTGGGCGACCCGCTAGCTGACTTGGGTTATACACTTCGAGCTTGGCCGGAAATGGAGGATGACCCTCATCTCGAGCCTACAGCACCCACCGCAGTCTCTGGACTTCCTCTGCGAGGCGAATTAGCGCAGCGCTACTCTGAGCGAACAGGCTTCACTGTCGATTTACTCGACTACTACGTTGGATTTAATCACTGGAAGACAGCCGCGATTTTACACGGCGTTTATGCACGTTATAGGGCAGGGCAAAAGAGCACTGAAGGTGTCGATATGGATGGCCTTCGAGAGGGGATTTTAAAAGCCTTGGATGGCGCCGAGCGCGCTATTGCGCGTCTTCGTTAATCGTCACGCGAAATCGACACCAGCTTACCGTGGGTGTCGTAGGTGATGACGAAGTGACCTTGTACCCCGGAAGTCGAGAAGAAAGGTTGTAAGACAGACCATGGAAGGTTAATTGTCTTACCGTCGAGCGCAGTTACCTGAACGCGATTCTTACTGCCCGCATAAAACATCTTAGCCTCGTCATAACTTAGACTTACTGAGAATCTCGATGTGCGTTGCGTCATGCTGAGCACTCGTTCTGGCATCTACAAATACCATGTCATAGTGCCTCGTCGATTGCATCACTTCCAAAGTCTGCTGTTTGCTAACAATGTATGGGTGGCAATCAGTTTCACTCATAAAGTGTTCGAGGTGACTTTTCCATTAAATGTCACGAGGAGATAGCGTGGATTTTTCTGAACTAGTTGTATCGCAAATCAAAGCGCCCCTTGACGCCTTGTGTGAAGAGTTGATGGCGGCAGGAGAGCTCGATCAATACCTCTTTTTCAACGGGGTCGCTGAGATGATGGGCGATGGCGGCGACGAGGGTGCGGTGATGATGGCGTGTATCGAGCTTGGTCGATGTGCGTTTCTCGGTTTTCGATTCACGCCTGATGTTGAACTTCAAGTAACGGCTATTCTTGATCGGGCCATAGAACTCTCGTCAATTATGAGCGCGGATTCAATGCAGTAGATCTGCGTTAGTAATTTGAGTTGATAAGTGACGACAATCAGGTACCTCCCAAAATGTGTCCTCCTCAATGAGTCAAAACTAAAATAGTCGTGTTTCCCTCGCGGAAATCATTGCCAAACACAGTGCTTTTTTTTGGACGAACCGAGCCTCACATCCGAGTGATCTGGTTTTGCAATGTCTAGCCACCGCAATCACTAATCCCACAGCTGTTTCTCCTTAATCCGTCGTTTTGTGGAATCCCTGTTTTTGTGTCATCTTCGCGTCGAAGTCTCGTTGGTGAGTTAGTTGTGTTCCCATTGGACCTTTGGCAGGCCCTAACCTTTGCGCTTTTATCCATCTTCGTCGCGGCCCCTGTAGGTTTGATCGCTGGTGCCATTCCAGGCGTTGGAGGCAAGGTTGCTCTGGCGATTTTTGCTCCTATTGCGGTTACTTATCACCCGGTTGGTGCATTGATGGTCATGCTCTCACTCCATGCGGTAATCCGAATTGGAGGGGCTTTACCCGCTATTCTTCTTGGCGTACCGGGAAGTAGTGCCGACGCCGCAATGACCGTACATGGTTATCCAATGGCTAGCCGCGGCGAGGGCCGAGACGCTGTGAATTCAGCCATCATATCGGGATGTCTGAGCGGCATCGCAGGCATTAGTTTATTTGTCCTAGTTGCGACTTTGGGAGGCGGATGGATCACCGAAATGAGTCCTCCTGGGCGGCTGGCCTTATTCTTGGCGGCTTTTCTTTTGATCGTTTTAACCGAAGCGTCGGGAAAGATTGTTGCTGCTTGCACGCTCCTGATCGGTGTCTTTTTGTCGGTACAGAGTAGCGGTAACACAGGGAGTTGGAGTTTGCCTCTGCTTCCCTCCATGCTGGGACTACTCGTCGTCCCACAGTTGATCCTGCAAAACGTGAGCAACCTCGATAGTCAGCATGGTGGAGAAGAGCAAAGATCCGTTCCAATTTCAGCTTACGCAGAACAACTGTGGCGCCACAAAGTTGTCTGGACTGCGTGTGTAACGCTGGGATGGCTCTGTGGTTTGGCGCCTGGTGTGGGCGGTACCGCCATTTCTTGGATGGCACTCAGCGTCAAGCGATTTTTATCAAGCGACAAGTCTTCGAATGAAGACAGTGACGCGGCAGGTGTCGTTGCACCCATAGCTGGAACTATGGCCAAAGAGGGAGGTTCGCTCGTTACAACAC
>CBFIHK010000153.1:0-2533 GCA_965662305.1 Luminiphilus sp. | reverse complement strand
CAGACGTTCCCTCGGGGCTCTCTGACCAGTCGAGTACCTCACCTGAGCGCTGATGCGCGCGCATGGTGGCAATAGCCTCTGCGCCGCACAGCACAATGATTTCAGCGCGCCCCTCTGCAATGTCAGAACACGCTGTTGCAACATACTGCTGAGGACTCTGCCCACCGGCTGTTGCGTATACCGCTTTGGCGTCCCGCATACCGCAGCGATTTGCGACCGATCGCGCAAACTTATCACTGCAGCCAAAGGGCGCTAGCAAGGGTTTGATGCGATCTGGCACCGAATCGACAAAGGTCCGCATAACCATTAGCTGGTCAACTTGAGATGCAAGATCACCAATGCCTGTCCCGTCGAGTGCGGTTCTGACAGCTTCGGCGGCAAGATCTGCCGGTGAAAGTCGTCGCCAACTCTCGTCAAGACGGTCTACCACCTGCCCAGCTGCGATGATAACGGGTGTTGTGTCAGTGATCTGCATTTACGCTACCCTCCAACAGATTGACAGATACTAATAAATCTCGACGCCATCAGAGATGCGCCTCCAACGAGCAAGCCATCGACACTCTCGCAAGCCGTGAAATCGCGAGCGTTTGTCTCCTTAACGCTGCCGCCGTAAAGAACTGCGACAGACTCATCAAAACGCTCACTCACAGCGGCTTTAATGACAAGGTGCATCGCATCCGCAATTTCTGGCGTTGCGGCCTCTCCAGAGCCAATAGCCCATATGGGTTCGTAGGCAATAACCGGTGCGACCAACAATCCTTCAATACTCGCAAGTACTTGTTCCGCAACAACGCTTTCCGCATTTCCATTGCGTCTAACCTCTTTGGATTCGCCAACGCAGATGACAGGACAAATACCCACCGCCTCGAGCCTGCGGGCCTTCTCAGCCACCAAGGCGTTGCTTTCATTCCAAGTAAGTCGCCGCTCAGAGTGCCCAACCAAAGCGTGGGAGCAATTGAATTCACGTAGCATCTGAGCTGATATTTCGCCGGTATGTGCGCCCGCTTCATGAGCAGACACGTCTTGAGCACAAAGAGCTGCACCTGCAATGCCTTCTACGTCTGAAAGGAACGCCGCCGGTGGCGCGATGAGTGCCGTCACAACGCTGGGAATATGACCCAACTCCCATTCGTCGCGAAATTGGCAGACAGATTCACGATCTATCGCCATTTTCCAATTGGCTATTACTAGCTTTGGTATCATTGCTTTTTCATTCTCTTTATTGCGACTGCGGTCGCTTGATCATTATCGAGGTGTGAGTGAGCACCACGCAGAGGTTAGGTCTAAACGTGAAATTTTCGACTTACGCGCAACATTACAGCAGTGAAAGCGGCATCGTCCAGCTCATGCAGGACCTCACCATTGCACCCCCACCTGGCGGTCAGCTCTACCCCATGGGAGGAGGTAATCCGGCGCATGTCCCCGAAGTCGAGGATGCGCTGAGACAGATTGCGAGCGAGGTCATAGCCGACACTGAACGCTTCGCGCAAATGGTGGGCGATTACGATGCGCCACAGGGGCATGAGCGCTTCCGAACCGTACTCTCCGAGCGTCTTTCAATACTGTTTCAAAAGTCTCTCTCGGCCGAAAACATTGCCATCACAAATGGTAGCCAGGCGAGTTTTGAAGTGCTGTTTAACGCATTTGCGGGCGCCTTTTCGGACGGAAACTGGCGTCACATAGAACTACCTATTGCCCCAGAGTATGTGGGTTACAACGATATGGGTCGCCAGCCGCAACCTATTCTCCGATCGACCCCAGCGCGTATCGATCTCCTCGCTGACCAGCAGTTCAAATACGGCGTTGACCTCGATCGCTTCCATATCAGTCCAGAAACAAGCGGGGCCGTTTGCCTATCAAGACCGACCAACCCCTCAGGTAATGTCGTAACCGATGCAGAGTTAGATGACGTGGCAAAAAAATGTGCCACCGCAGGTGTACCTCTCATTATCGATGGTGCTTACGGACTGCCCTTCCCCGGCATGATCTACACTCCGGCTACGCCGTTTTGGGACGACAACACCATTCTCTGTCTAAGTCTTTCAAAACTCGGGCTGCCCGGTGTCAGAACCGGTATTGTCGTGGCGGCGCCAGAGGTTACGGAGTTGATAAGAAATGCGAATGCCATCAACGGTCTCGCCCCAACACGCGTCGGTCCAGAGCTCGTGCTTCCTCTGCTAGCGAACGAACAGTTAGACGTGCTGTGCGAGCAGATAATCAAACCGCACTATCTTCGGAAACAGGCCCTTGCATTAGATAGCCTCCGAGAAGCTTCAAAAGATCTACCCATTCGAGTGCACAAGCCCGATGGCGCTATGTTCCTATGGGTTTGGTTCGAAAATCTACCGGGGGGAACTCAGAAGCTTTATGAAGCGGCCGCGAGCGAGGGTATTGTCACTGTCGCCGGGCATCACTTCTTTCAGGGCTTGGCTACTGACTGGCAACACGCGAACGAGTGTTTGAGGGTCAACTACGCAGGTGACCCAGCAATAGTGCGGGAAGGCATACGGCGTCTCGTCGCGATTGCGAGACG
>CBFIHK010000152.1:0-2533 GCA_965662305.1 Luminiphilus sp. | reverse complement strand
AGTTCAAATGCAAAGGGTAGCAAAGTACAAGATGGAAAACGGCTGTTACAGATGGGTTAGTGACATGGCAACTGTGTCAGCGTTGGGGGATTCATGACATACAATAAGGGTTGAAGCCCTGTGGATGAATTGGAAGGCCTTAGCAAGAAGGAAACGCCCCCAACCGCATGGAGCTATCACCTCAGCAGATATGCCAGGCTAGCTGCTTTAATTGCTCTTTTTACTTGGCTGAGCATCTCGAGGTTGCTGCCCTGCCCACTCCAGAGGCCAACTATCCTCAAGCTGGAGGAGGTGCTTGAACAGTGCACGGATCCGGGCGCTTTGCCTTAAATCTTTATGGTAAAGAAGCCATACATATCGAAAGGGGACGCTGTCCGTGTTTGGTAGACGAACGACGTCTTTTAAATCCGTTACGGTGCAACACGGTAACGGCGCAACACCCATCTGATTAGCCACCGCGTCGATTCGTGAAATAACACCATCCACCGAGTGCTTAGTCTTGATATCAAGCTGCGAGTGAGTAGGTAATTCAGTTGGCAGCGCGTCAGAAGTACCGATAAACGTTAACTCGCGCTTACCCAGCCGCGCATCGGACAAAAGTTTTTTGTGTACGTAAAGCCCAATGGAAAGAAGCCCAAGCTTCACGCCAACGATGTCTTTCGGGGGGCGCTGCGAGATTTTGAGGCCTCGGATCGCGAAATCGGCTTCGCGGCGCGAGAGATCTACGTTTTCGTTTGAAGACTTCACGTCCAACTGTATACGAGGGTAGGTTTTCGAAAATTCACTCAACTTCTCGAAAAGCAATCGGTTCATTGGTTGAAAATCAGCTATCGAAACCTTCAGCTTACCCGCTAGAAGCGCATCTCTGCCGGTCAAGCGTAACTGCCCGTCAGATATCGTATCCTCAACGGTTTTTGCGACGGGTAATAGCTCTTCACACAGGGTTGTTGCCAACAAACCATCCGGTGTTCGATCAAAAAGGCGGCCTTCGATGGCCGCCTCGAGTACTTCCAATCGCCTAACGATAGTGCTGTTACTGACACCTAGCACAGCCGCTGCTGATCGAGTGGACCCTTGGCGACTGCAGGCCAACAACACTTTTAGATCGTCCCAGCTAAGCTCCTGCATACCGTCCCTCGTTTATGAAAGTGGCTCACCCTTTTTGTCAGCCAGAACCAGGGCGTCATCGGTAACCTGACAAAGAACTCGCTGACGCCCTGACCCCTCAGGTACCACGGACACTTTTACGGTGAGGGTGCCTTTGTACTTCTTACTACCCTTGAGCTTGACGCGCGTCGCTTCACCAAACTTTTCTTTGATCTCAGCTTTGCACTGCCCATAAGCTTCATTCACTGAAGTCGAAGCCTGAGCTCCAACACACAGCCCCAGCGACACCAGGCCGCCAACTCCTACAGATATTAGTCGTCTCATTTTTTTGCTCCTCAACATGCGTCACTACGGAATGACGGTGAGAAGCATACGCCCGCTTCAGCGAGACGGCCTGTACCAAAAAAGTACTTACGTACTCCAAAAATAGAACACCTAACTCACGCCCTTGCCAAGTCGAATTTGGACGTATTCAGATCCGGTTAGAGTCCCAAAACCGAGGTTAAAATAGCCTCGAACTGCGCCGGGTTTTCCATATGCGGAAGATGTCCTGAGTCCTCAACAAAATACTCCTGCCGCTTTGGGAGGAGACGCCCGATCTTGTCAGCAAAATCGGCATAAACAACCACGGTATCGCTATCGCCCCAGATCGTGGTCACAGGTGTGTCGGCGATTTGCAGTGATGCATGGATACGATCGAGGTCTTCCGAGTCGTGGTTTTTCCGCGTTGAGATGAGTGCGCGAGCAAAACCTTTGTGTATAAGAAGCTCCGCGTATTTATCGTCCCAATCCTGAAAGTTTGTGGGGTCTTTAAAGTCGGAAAGCTGACCTGCGGGGAGCTCTGGGTACTTTCCAATGAGCTCATCAATCTCTTGCTGACTGACCGATGTATCGGCAGCACGAGTTACGTCGCGAAACCCCGAAGAGGCAACGTATACCAAACGGGCAACGCGCTCTGGTGCGAGACCTGCGACCTGGGACACCACGCGGCCACCATTGGACAGCCCGAAAAATGCAGCGCGCTCAACGCCCAGTGCATCCAGAAGTTCTAAGACCTGCGTCGCCAACAAGGTATCGGTGTAAGCAACGTCGGGATTATCAGAAAACCCACGACCGTATAAGTCGAGCATGATGACGCAACGACCTTTGCCCGCCAAAAAATCATAGGTCGGCTCCCAAATATAGGAGGGCACTGAAAACCCGTGGACTAACACATCGGGCGTGGCGCACTCATCCTGATCTGTCATTCGGTAATAGGTGAAACCCTCAGACAGCTCTATGAAAGCCGCATCAGGCGCTAGATTTATCGAAGCTCTGAACGCTGCATTCTTGTCCACAGATTCGAAAAGCGGATATGCGGCCGCGCGCAGAATCGTCGGAAAACATAGGCACACCGTCATCAACAGCACTATCGAGGTTTTAATTT
>CBFIHK010000151.1:0-2538 GCA_965662305.1 Luminiphilus sp. | reverse complement strand
CCTTTTTTTGAGGCCGCGATCTCAAACTTCTTTGCGGAGGTATGAGGCCCAGTTGCAAGGCCGGATGTTAAGACTCAGTCCGAACCACCGACTCTTTCAAATAGGTAACACACTCCCGCACCGCGGCAGGTGAGATTTCTACATGCCGTTCATAATCAGTGTCGTGACCACGCAGAGCATGGTGAGCCACGTGCCGAAGTTACCCACCAAGCCAAAAATATTAGGTACTTTCGACTGCTGAATACCGTAGGCATGAAGAATACGTACAACGAACAAAGTACCGCCAAGGATATTGATGGTTTGTGCCGATGCGCCAGTCATCGCCATCAAGCCGAGACCGATCAGAATGCCGGGCACGTACTCGGTGTTATTACCATGCGCACGCACCGCTTTTTCCAATGTGGCTGGATCACCGGAATCCCCCTGAGCTTTGAAGCGGTTTCGAACCACATTCAGCGCCAATAGCAGAGTGAGTAAAAGATTGAGGCCTACCCACAGCGACAGGGCGTTTAGTTGTGCTGCTTCCATAATGTCAGATCTCCCAGGACGTTTTATTTGTTCTTGATTACGTGTTTTTGTTTATTTGTTTTGGATTCGTGTTACCCGCTCAGACTTAGTAGTAGAGCGAGCCTGCTTTTAAAAAACGCCAGCGTCAGCAGGCTTTCCGCTAGCGTTAAGACTGTGCACTTATTTAAGCGCGCCGTAAACGATGTTTTTGAGCTGGCCACGGAAGTTAAAGGCTGACGAGGGAATAAGCTGCGTCATGAAAATAACCTGTAGGTCCTCCTCCGGATCGACCCAGAAAATAGTAGATGCACGCCCACCCCAATAGAAGTCGCCCGCGCCAACACCTGCCGAAACGACCTCGTCTAAGGTCGACGCAAAGCCCAAGCCAAACCCAACACCTTCATTGGCTGTTTCAGAAAAAGCGCCCAAGGCCATTTGTGCAAGCGACTGGCCGCCTGCCAAATGATTCGCGGTCATGAGCTCGAGTGTTCTTCGCCCTAGTAGCTGATAACCGTTGTACTGCCCTCCTTGACGCAACATCTCGCAGAAAGCCATGTAATCTGCAGTCGTTCCAACCAGGCCTCCTCCTCCCGAGAAGAAATTGCGACGGTGCCGGTAATGACTCGTCTCGGGATCATCTTCCAAGATCAACTTTTTATCAGGCATTCTCAGGTAGCACGCGGCAAAGCGATCCGCCTGTTCATCCGCAACCCGGAACCCTGTATCTACCATGCCCAGCGGACCTAGAATCCGCTCCTGCAAAAACGACTCGAAAGGTTGTCCAGAGATGATTTCAACCAAGGCGCCACACACATCAGTCGCCAGTGAGTAGCACCAGCGCTGTCCCGGGTCGTAAAGCAGGGGAACACCTCCAAGCTTGTCGGCAAAGTCGAGAAGTGTTTCGCCTCCCCCTCGTGCGACACCGAGGCCTTTATATACATCGTCAACCGGCGTCTCCATGCCAGGCAGCAGGCCGCCGTAAGTAAGGCCTGCGGTATGACTGAGAATATGTTGCATTGTGACGGGCGAGGCAGGGCGGCGGGTCACCATCTCCTCACCTGCCCCTTCCTGCCACACACGCTGCTCGCGCCAAGACGGAATGAACCTGTGGACCGGGTCGGTCAGCTGAAACCGCCCCTCCTCCCACAGCATCATCAAAGCAACCGAGGTAATCGGCTTGGTCATGGAATAAATGCGGAAAATCGTATCGTCGCGCATGCCCTTATTGCGCTCGCGATCCATCAGACCCATCGACTCAAAATAAGCGGGTATACCGTGTCGAGAAACCAAAACCTGGCAACCCGGAATCTTTCCCGGATCGACGTAGTTTTCTCTCAGGTGCGTACCAATTCTCGCGAGCTTTTCTTTCTGGAATCCCGCAGCCGTCGCATCTACTTCCATGGTGTTCTACCTCGTTATTCTCGGGTCGAAATACCCCACTGGTAACGACCCACTTTTTGATTAAGTATCGCGGCGATGAGTAATGTCTCTCCACCGTATGTCTCTAATAGTCGCCTCATGAAGCCGGCAACGCAATTCAACGATGCGTCTGCCAAATAAATGTCTAAACTGACCACATAAGCGAAAACGATAAGGACCAACCATGAATATGCAGCTCGCGATCATTGATCTCCTTAGAGGCATGCCTCGACCACTTCTTCGCATGCTCGCAGGCAAACCCGCCAGCATTGATGGCAATACGCTCGATCTCAACATGCACATGATGGCCAAGCTCGCTGCGAGAGGTGCCGGTGATAGTGAAGTACCCATGTCCGTCGATGCCTTTCGAGAAGCAGCAAGCGCCTACAACGGACTCAACCTCCCTGTCGCTGAAGGCGTGACCACGTCGGACACGGCTTTGCCGCTGCTTGGCAACCATCTTCAGGCGCGCATTTACCGACCAGCGACCCTCTCAGGACCGCTGCCCGCAGTCCTCTTTTTCCACCAAGGCGGACTCGTCATCATGGATCATCTAACCGATGATCATTTCTGTTCACTAATGGCTGCTCGCTGTAAAGCCGTTGTTATTTC
>CBFIHK010000150.1:0-2567 GCA_965662305.1 Luminiphilus sp. | reverse complement strand
CGGAGATTAGCGCTTGGCTTTACGTCTATTTGTGCCTTGTGTGGGATGCCCATCGGCGTGAGTATCTTTAACGCGGACACTCAGAGAAGTTTCCGATATGTCATTGCAACAATAAGAATTTAAAAAAGTAGAAAATTATGTGTTCTTTGAAGCGACTGGCTGGATTTACCACTACCCTGATTGCCCTGGTTTTTGTGCAGACGATTTTTACTCAGACGGTCTTTGCTGGAGAGGGCGATCGTCCGAACGTTATCGTCATGGTGGCGGACGATCTGGGCTGGAATGACGTCGGCTATCACGGGGGGAATATCGATACTCCCTCGTTGGATAAGCTCGCCGAGCAGGGTGTGCAACTGAATCGCTTCTACACGACCCCCATTTGCTCACCCACGCGAGCGGCGCTCATGACAGGCCGCGATCCTATGCGGCTTGGTATTGCCTATGGGGTCATTCTTCCTTGGGACAATATTGGTGTGAATCCCGCTGAGCATTTCATGCCCCAGTCTTTCCAAGCGGCGGGTTACCAAACAGCGATGGTGGGTAAATGGCATCTGGGCCACGCTCAGATGACCTATCACCCCAATCAGCGCGGCTTTGAACACTTTTATGGCCACCTACACACAGAAGTGGGGTTCTATCCGCCGTTCGCTAATGTGGGTGGTAAGGATTTCCAAAAGAATGGTGTATCGATTGATGACGAGGGTTACGAGACCTACCTACTCGCCGATGAGGTGAGCCGGTATATACGTGATCGCGATGACGAAAAGCCTTTCTTTATCTATATGCCTTTCATCGCTCCGCACACGCCCTTGGATGCGCCTCAAGCGTTGCAAGATAAGTACAAGGACATAGAGACAGATCTAGCACCGGCACGATCCAATCAGACGGACTCAACCCGTCGTATGGCGAAGTTAATGATGCAGGAGAGTGCACGGCCTATGTATGCGGCGGTGGTCGATGCTATGGATCAGGCGATCGGGCGGGTGCTCGATACGCTCGATGAGGAAGGTCTTGCCGATAACACGATTGTGCTCTTTTTCAGTGACAACGGTGGTGCAGCTTATTCGTATGGAGGTGCTGACAATGCACCGCTTCGCGGCGGCAAGGGAGAGACCTTCGAGGGCGGTATCCGTGTCGTATCGCTGATGCGATGGCCGGGCGTCCTTGAGCCGGCGCAACGTTTTGATCAGATCATGACGGTGATGGATGTTTTCCCAACGCTGGCCGAAGCGACTGGCGTGACGCCGCTGAATAATTTCCCCTTCGATGGCAGCAGCTTGTGGTCATCAATCAAAGAGGGAGAAATCCATGAGCGCGATGAGCTGGTGATGTTTGCCTCTGAGATTCCCATTTACGGCAGCTTCAAGCTCACCGCGTTTGACGATGAGTGGAAGCTGGTTCAGGAAATGGAGCAGGATCAACTCTCGACCACGGTAACCAACTATCTTTTCAAGATCGGGGATGACCCTTACGAGTACAACAACCTCGCGGGTGAATACCCAGACGTCGTCGACGATATGAGTCGCGCGATCATGGACTGGCGCGCCTTGTACCCGGTCAGTGGCACGCGCTCGGTTCTGATACCGCCGCCAGGCTGGCGACCTCCAAAGGATTGGGCAACCTATCCCAAACCTCTCGACGAATTACAGACCCAGGAAACGCTGGGAATGGCGCCAACTGAGACGATTCAGCGTATTTTGGACATGCAACACGGGCAGCGCGGCCGGTTGGTTTACGCCTGCTCCAAACGTTGGTGGAGTTTTGGTATCTGTATCAAAGATGACGAGTCATAAGGCGTGTTGCGCTCGTATCGTTGCAGGATTTTGATTACGCGGTAGTTTGATTAGGCGGTAAAAAGGAGAGCAAGAATGGCAGCAATCATCATCGCGCATTTCAAGGCGCAAGAAGGCAAGCTCGCAGAAATGGCTGAAGTATTTAAGGCATCGCTGGGCGCAACGCGCGGCTTTGACGGCTGTATTGGCCTGGATGTCTATGTTGAAGAAGCGGCCAACATGTACACGCTTATAGAGGAATGGGAGAGCGTTGCTCATTACGATGCTTATCTTCAGTGGCGTATCGATACCGGCATCAAAGAAGCGACAGCGAGTATCATCGAAGGCGGCTGGGACAACGGCGTTAGCATTCAGCGACTGGGTGCCAAACTCGATATATAGTAGCGGCTTTCGCCACTCGCTCATTTGACTGCGGTATGTGCGCGCGTCAAATGATAGAGAGACTTTGAGATGAGCGAGTCAGCACTTCATATCGTACTTTGCCAACCTGAAATTCCGCCCAACACGGGGAATATCATTCGCCTGTGTGCCAATACTGGAGCGTCGCTTCATGTCATAGAGCCCTTAGGCTTTGAGATGGATGACAAACGTCTACGGCGTGCTGGGCTTGATTACCACGAGTTTGCCAATGTGCAAATTTGGAAGTCGCTGCCAAGTTATATTGCTGCTCATGAGGGTCGGCGACTGATCGCTGTCGAGACCTGTGGCGAGGTGGCTCACTCTGATCTCGCTTACCAATCCGGCGATTCATTGGTCTTTGGTTCCGAAACCAAA
>CBFIHK010000149.1:0-2572 GCA_965662305.1 Luminiphilus sp. | reverse complement strand
CGATTGAAAGACCAAAATATTGATCCAGTAATTGAAGCCAAAGATTTGGGTCGGATCTATTATTTAAGATCCGAAATTCACTAACCTTAACTTTTCACCAAACGAGTGACCGCCTTCGGGCGGTTTTTTTGTACCAGAGCGCTGCCCAAGTGACAAATTATACCTTCCTGAAGTGACAAACCTGCCGGAATTTATAAATTTAATGAAAAAATATATAACAAAAACAATTATTTAATATTTATCGAGTGACAAATTATACCTGTTTTTACAGCAGGCAAAGTTTGTCATTTTTGGCGGTTTTTACGTCACTTTGCAGGGTATATTTTGTCACTTGACTGCCTTCGCTTAACTAGATGCGTTGAAGCAACTGATTTGTAATCAGTGGGTCGGGAGTTCGAGTCTCTCTGGGGGCACCATTGCTTTCAAAGGCTTAGCTGAAACACGCTGGGCCTTTTGTTTTTCTGGGGAAACACTGGGGAAACATTCTTTCCAATCACTGCGTAATTATTAGGGATGGGGGTCAAAAACTCGACCGCTTCTGTTACTAGTTATCCTGCTCTCGCATTTTTTCTGAAAAAGGTTAATCAGTCGTGTTTGAGGCGAATGAAAGTTCATGATCGAAGTATTACTAGCATGTCTTTTCCTTTTGCAAGTTCATCCACTAACTTATCCAGATAGCGTATTTCTTGCATAAGGGGCTCCTCTATGTCTTCAACCCGCACCCCACAAATAGTACCTTTAATAAGCCTTCGGTTCTTATTCAAAGAGGGCGCCGTTTGGAAAAACTCTTGGACACTAGCACCTGACATAATCTGCTGTTGTAACTGCTCATCATCATATCCAGTGAGCCAAGTAATCACCTGATGTAATTCGGCGACAGTTCTCTTTTTCTTTTCGATTTTATTTACATAGCAAGGGTAAATCTTCGCGAAACTCATTGAATAGATTTTGTGCTGTGACATCTCTTTTCCATGGCTCCGAAGGTTACATTCAAACTTAAGCAAATGAATTGTGAAACATCAAGAAAAAGAGAGGTGGGGCAGAAACTCGACTGCTTCAGTTGCTAGTTATACCGCTCTCACATTTTTTCTGAAAAAGGTTCGACATCATCTAAGTGAGCAGACTACCGTGGGGAGCAAACATAATTACTCCCTCACGACAACAATCTTTTGGTTATCTAGTGAAAGATTCTGAACTCATCGGCGTTATGATCGTGGTCTCCAAGATAGCACCTGCCGCTGCCCGCTTGGCTTTCAATTCTTCGTGACCGCCAAATGCCTTCATGGCTTCGGGAGAGTCAAAATCGATAATAACGGTAAGTTTGTTGTCATCATCTTTTTCCGTTCCTGCAAAAATAAGTTTGGCGCCCAAAGCATTTAAAGTCGCTTCATTTTCATGAAACATATTTTTCCAAGGTTTAAAGCCTCTTGAGAGGTTTTGTGTGAGTTTTACTAGCATATTATTGTTCTTTTCTAATTATCACAGCGTGTGGATCACATCGCCACCGGAGATAACTACCTCACCGTGACTACCCAGTAATTCCATAAAGTCTACAATGCCCTCCCATTTCATAGCGGCCTCCATATGTTGACCGATCCCTTCAGCAAAGGTGTAAACCATCATTGATGGAATAAAGCACATTTCCTGTGGTTCCCTTAGAAGGATCAGCGGGGTTATTATATTCGTCCGATTTAGCTACATAATAGTGTTCTAGCTGAATTTTTGTATCATCTAGCGAATGATTTTCCCGCATGAAAACAGCATGATCAGCTATCAATGCCTCGATTTGCGCAACATTGTCACTGCTTACTTTTAGGTTCATGTTGAATGTTTTCTGTCCAGTTTTAATTGACATCTCTTGTTCCTCTTACACCAGTATCGCCAATGCTAAATCCTGTGATATAGCATTGGCTTATTTTTTGACTGCATATACACGCTAGTCTGCAGCAACGACGTGATACATTTGCTGCCCCGTAGTAAGCATGCCCGTAACTGTACCGATGAATTTTTGGCCGACATATGGCTCATACTTACCACTACCAGCAGTCAGAGAGCCAACGTATTCCATCTGTGGCGTTACTTCGCCAAAAAATACTGCGAGGTCACCGTCTGGGTCCATCATTCCACATACACCCACGCCACCGAACGGAGCACCTTCTGGCGTCAAAGCTATCGTTTGGCTACATTCAGCAGTCACCAGTGTCGGAAACCCCTCTGGTGCCTGTGACCAATCCCAGAGATCAGTTGAACTATTGATCAAAAGCGAACCAGTTGTCCCTTGCATCATTTCAGATGAATCCGGTGCGTTTCCTAAGCCAGCCATGTTCCAGATTTTTTTTGCATGAGCGTCAGCAAAGGCTGTTACTGGAAGTGCGAGAATTGCTGCTGCCAAAATAATGTTTTTCATATTCTTTCTCCTAGTTGATTAATATCAATTATTTGATCGGTGTTGCGCCCGTTTCGACGCGAACGATTTTTCCATCTTTGATGTGATTGACGACAAGTACCGCTTCTGCTGTCCCATCGGGGAACTTCATGAATGAGTGTTCCACCATAATTTCAGAGTTTTCAT
>CBFIHK010000148.1:0-2617 GCA_965662305.1 Luminiphilus sp. | reverse complement strand
CGTTACTCTCCGCATTACCCACGTTGTAGGTCAGCGTAAGTGGCGAAACCGACGTGTCTAGACGAGAGAACTGGAAGTCATCCCAATCCTGCCAGAAAGCCGCACCATTGATGCGCGTACGACCACCATTGAGGGTCGCCTTGAAACCCACCTCAGTCGAGGTCAAGAAGTCAGGCAGGAACTCACAGCCGATGTTTGATGAACCCTGGTTACCCAAACCGTCAATCGCACGCGTTTGGCAGAATCGGTTCAAGCCACCCGGACGATAACCTTCGCCCCAGGCTGTGTAGAGCATCCAGTCATCGTTCATCTGATACTCAAGTGATGCACGGAACACAGTGTCCTGCGCTTCAGTTACGCGAGCCTCTGGAGCACAGTCAGCACCGTAGTTACTCTCTGGACGATCACCCTGAGGACCAAAGCCTCCGCATGGCCACCAAACCGTGCCCGAGAACCCGTCTAAACCACCTTCGTAGTCAAAGCGACGCGCACTTGCAGCTACGGTCAGATCATCGCTTATATCGTAAGACACCTCACCAAAGTAGGCAGTCTCCTCGTACGATCGCACAAAGTCGGTAGTCCAGTAGATGTTGGGTGCATCAACCGCCATCTGAGGAATATCGGTTAGACCCAAGACCCGCCAATCGTTATCAGAGGCGGTGTCAGACTCTACACGATAGATACCCGCCATGTAGCGGAAGCGCTCGGTAGGATCTGAGGTGTAGCGAAGCTCCATGTTCTGGCGCTCGATGTTTGTGACATTGGTGTACTGCGTACGTGGATCACCACAAACGCCTGTGCCAGTTACGTAACAAACGTAGTAAGGCTGAACAAAACCGTAAGACACGTAGTAATCACTGTAGAGCGAGTAATCCGCGTAGGTAGAGAGGTCACGCTCTAGATCAGCAAAGTTTGCTGTCAGCGTGCCGCCCGCTACTTCGCCCGATAGCGTTAACGAGAGCTGTGTCCAGTCATCATCACCGTAATCTGGAAGAAGGCGCATAACCTGAAGGTCACCAACACTAGGGTCGTGATCCCACAAGCCGTTAGTCTCAACGTCCTGCATCATCGCTGTTGCCGTCAGGGTCCAGCTGTCGTTGAGGTCAATCGCAAGTGCCGCGCGTCCGCCGCGAGTCGTCGCGTCGTTGAAGTTTTTCTCAACCACATCCGAGTTATCGACTGTGATATCGGCTGCCGCCTGAACCAGAGGATGCTCCTCAGGCAAGCCGTAACCCATTAATGTGCTGCGAATGAAGCCATGACGGAAAGTGTGGGTACCGGCCACGTTATCGATGTAGCCACCGTCTTCTTTATTGTAGGCAGAGACACGTAGCGCCACAGAATCGCTCAATGGGATGTTCACGAAGCCTTCGGTTAAGTGGCTGACATCCGCACTTCTCGCCTGGCCAACACTGATGTTGAAACCAGCCTCAAAACCTTCAGTGCTCGGTGCATTAGTGATGATACGAATCGCACCAGACTGCGCGTTGGCGCCATAGGTCGTTCCCTGCGGGCCCGCCAGTACCTCGATACGATTCACATCGTAGATGTGCGGGTTCAAGTACTGACCTACGGCAGTTACTGGTTGTTCATCGAGATAAACCGCGACACTGGGGTTGGCGCCCAGCTGACTCTCACCACCACTCGAGATACCACGAATGTAGATATCACCCGAGCTTGGGCCCAAGGTGATAAAGCTCACGTTGGGTAACATCATGACGTAGTCTTCCATGTCATTGATGTTGAGATCTTCTAGTTGGGTCTCACCGAGAACGCTAACGCTCATCGGGATGTCCTGTACGCTCTCAGCTCGACGGGTAGCTGTTACCAGCACCTCTTCGATTTGAGCTTGCGCCTCGTTAGGCATAACAACCGAAGTTGCACCGACCAAACCACACGCAGTTGAAACTGCAAGCGCTAAAGGCCGCCTAAAAAATGAGGTCTTCTGGGATGGGTCTTTGATTTTCACTTCGTGTTCCCTCTCTGACTTCGCATCGTTTTCATTGTTGTACTGCTTACCGCTTCAGGGGCATCGCAATCGAGCTAACCGTCGTTCTGCGCCCCCTGCCGAATTTAAACGGCTTTTTATGACAGAACGTCGACAGCATTACTCGAAGTGCTTTCCGTGGTATACCGACAAATGCGACGAACATCAAACAAAATAACGCTCACACATAAGCCATACGAACAGAGTGACCCTGGGGGGGAGAAATGCGGGAACCAGCGTTAACCATCAAGGAACCCGCAAAGGAATTAGCGGTGATTCACACCACTGACGTATTGGTCATCGGCAGTGGACCGGCTGGACTGGCGGCTGCGATTGCCGCGGCTCGCGCGGGTGTAAGCGTCACCTTGCTGGAAAGATACGGCTGTTTTGGCGGCAACATCACTGCGGTAGGTGTCGAAGGCTTCGCTTGGTATCGACACGAGCAGACCGTCGATAGTGAGGGGATTGGCATTGAGTTTGAAGAGCGTGCCAAAGCAGCTGGCGCCTCGGTGGCTGAACCGCAATCCCAGAGCCATGCCATCGATGGTGAGGCCTTCAAAGCAGTGGCAGATGACCTCGTTCTAGAGGCGGGAATCACGCCCATGCTTCATCGCTTATTTGTCGCTCCCA
>CBFIHK010000147.1:0-2619 GCA_965662305.1 Luminiphilus sp. | reverse complement strand
CTGTAATCGAAGGTGGAACAATCACGGCAGGTAACGCATCGCAGCTTTCTGATGGTGCGTCTGCTCAGGTGGTCATGAGCAGTGATATGGCGACTTCTCTGGGTCTTGAGCCATTAGGTGCTTACCGTGGTATGGCGGTAGCTGGCTGTGAGCCCGATGAGATGGGCATTGGCCCTGTCTTCGCGGTGCCAAAGCTTCTGAAGCAGCATGGTCTCACAGTTAACGATATTGGTCTTTGGGAGCTTAATGAGGCGTTTGCGGTGCAGGTGCTTTACTGCCGAGACACGCTCGGTATCGACAACGACAAGCTCAACGTAGATGGCGGTGCAATTGCAATCGGTCACCCCTATGGAATGAGCGGCTCGCGAATGATTGGTCACGCACTGATCGAAGGTAAGCGCCGCGGTGTGAAATACGTCGTAATCACCATGTGTGTCGGTGGCGGTATGGGCGCAGCTGGACTATTCGAGGTTTACTAAGATGGCAAAAGCGGTTGTATGTAGTGAGCATGGTCTTCCAGACAAGCTGAATCTTGTTACGGATTGGGAGACCCCGGAGCTGGGCCCTAACGATGTGCGTATGGACGTTAAAGCAGCTGGCCTTAACTTCCCTGACGTGCTGATCATTCAAGGGAAATACCAAATGCAACCGCCTATGCCCTTCGTACCGGGCGGCGAGTCTGCGGGTGTCGTGACCGAAGTCGGCTCAGCCGTAAGGCGCTGGTCAGTTGGTGACAGCGTCATTCAGTTGGGTGGTGTCGGTGGTTTCGCAAGCGAAGCCGTGGTCAATGAAAATGCGCTGCTTCCCAAGCCTGAAGGTATCGACTTCACCGCCGCTGCGGGTGTGGGTATGACCTACTTTACTTCGTACTATGCGCTTAAGCAGCGCGGCCAACTTAAAGCCGGCGAAACCATGCTGGTTATGGGTGCTGCGGGTGGTGTTGGTAGTACGGCGGTTGAACTCGGCAAAGTCATGGGCGCTAGAGTCATTGCTGCGGCAAGCTCAGACGAAAAATTGGAGCTCTGCAAGAAATTGGGCGCTGACGAAGTGATCAATTACAGCACTGAGTCGATTAAAGACCGTATTAAAGAAATCACTGGCGGCAAAGGCGTCGACGTTGTCTATGATCCCGTTGGTGGTGACTTTGCAGAACCCGCAGTACGAAGTATGGCGTGGAATGGACGTTATCTTGTGATCGGTTTTGCGTCGGGTCCAATTCCCAGTATCCCGCTCAACCTCACGCTACTCAAAGGTTGTGCACTCGTTGGAGTTTTCTGGGGGCGTTTCCTCGGCGAGGAGCCTGCGGAGCAGCAACAAAATGTGGAGGAACTCTGGGGCTTGTTCAATGACGGTAAATTGAACCCAGTGGTTACCGATGTTTTCCCTATTGAAGAATACGAAGCAGGCTACGCCGCCATGATGGAGCGTCGCGCCAAAGGTAAAGTGATTTTCACTTTCTGAACGATGGACGGTTACTCCTTTCAGTCTGTTAAGACCACGCTGGTTCACTCTGGCGCGGTCTTAGAGCTTAATGCGTTATTGGCTGAGCGCGGCCTGAGCAGGCCCTTGTTCGTAACGGACGCTCACCTCATTGAGTTGGGTGTTGTGTCTCCTGCTATCGAAGCCCTTCAGCAGGCTGCGGACGAAGTCAGCGTTTTCGATGGGATCGAGCCAGACCCGTCCGAGCGTGTCGTCTACGCCTGCCTGAATGCCTTTAACGCGGGCCATTGCGATTCGGTCATCGCTGTCGGCGGTGGCAGTTCGATGGATGTTGCAAAGGTGGTGTCGGTGCTGGCCAATGGGCAGCAGGCGCTATCCGAGATCTATGGTGTGGGTATGGTCAGCGGTGGCCGACTGCCGTTGTTTCTTGCACCCACGACCGCGGGCACCGGCTCAGAGGTCACCCCGGTGGCGATTATTACAACCGGGGAAACAACAAAAGCTGGCGTCAGCTCGCCTGTTTTGCTCCCTGATGTCGCAATTTTGGACGCGTCGTTAACACTGGGACTCCCCGCAAATATTTCTGCGATGACCGGTATCGATGCCATGGTCCACGCGATAGAGGCCTACACCTCGAAGATTAAGAAAAACCCTATTTCAGACATGCTGGCATTGCGAGCACTGAAATTACTCTCGGAAAATATCCGCAAGGTGTTGGCAACTCCAGGGGACGCTGAAGCGCGCGAGGCGATGTTGCTTGGCTCCATGTTTGCGGGTCAGGCGTTTGCTAATGCGCCTGTTGGTGCAGTCCACGCATTGGCGTATCCCGTGGGTGGGCACTACCACATCCCACACGGGCTGAGTAATTCGCTGATGCTTCCGGCGGTGCTCGCTTTTAACGCAGAGGCTTGCCCAGAACTCTATGCAGAGTTGGCTCGGGTGATTCCAGGGGCAGAGCAATCTGCTGAGGGGTTAATCGATTGGTTCAAAGTCCTGATCGATGACAGTGGTCTTCCCGCTACGTTGGCACAGGCAAAGATCCCCGAGGCTGACCTGCCAATGTTGGCGAGAGACGCCATGTTTCAGCAGCGGTTGCTCATTAATAATCCGCGTGAGGTTGATGAGGCCACCGCGTTGCGGCTTTACGAGGAAGCGTGGAGTGGTTGGGCATGAGCGAAC
>CBFIHK010000146.1:0-2715 GCA_965662305.1 Luminiphilus sp. | reverse complement strand
CCCCGTCAGCTTCAATGTTAAGCAATTGCGTGAAGGGTCGCTGGCGGGTGCGTCTCTTGCAGAGATGGAAGCCTTTAATAACGAGCTTAGCGAACTCTACGGCCAGTCTCAGGCTGCACGCTACGCCATCAAAGCAGCCCGAAAAGAACTCGCGGACATTGAGACAATGATGTCGCGCATGCAGTCATCGGTGCCTGATGCTGGCGCTAAGATGGCCTCCATTACGGCGGCGTTGTTCGACATCGAGGAAACTATCTTTGGTAACAGCATGCAGGAGGGTATCGGCGGTTATGGTCCCACGAGCGTTACAACTTGGCTTGGACATGCCATGCGTGGGGTATCTAACTCAAGTTATGGTCCGACGCCCAGTCATCGCCAAAGTGTGGCCTATGCTCGGGACGCCTTTGGGCCCGCGAGAGATCGCTTGAACGCACTGATTGAAAGCGAGATTCCTGCCTTGAGGGCAGAACTTCAAGAAGCAGGTGCACCTTGGACTGTGGGAGAGCCTATTGGGCTTTGAGGTCTTTTTGTAGCGTCTTTGCCTTTCTGCGCGAGGCGTATAAGACGCCGATCACGGGCGCCAGTCAATTCCAATATTGATTGCGCGTCCCATATCAAATGGCGCATTTTGGGTTGCGCTGGTTCGATAGTTTCTAGCCAAGCCATTGGTGATGGACGTTGTCACCGCCCAATTAGGATTAATCATCCATTGCGCCGAAACACCAAGAATCGCCGCACTGTCTAAGGGCACCTCGCCTGGACCAGACCTGCGACGGGAAAATCGGTATCGAAGGTCCATTCCCAGCGTTACATCTGACCAGTGCCATGACGTGGCGTAACGAACAGTTGGAGGGGGTAAGTCAGCGATAGTCTCGCCAGTAGATGATTCACCGTTCTGCCATTGCCACGAGAGTGTGTGCTCTATGTTGTTATCTCGTCGTTGAATCTGACCATCGATGCCCCATAGATCACCACTATTCAAGTTTCTGTAGGACTCGAGCCCCTCAGAGAACGATGTTCGTTCGATATATCGATCCACACGGTTAGCCGAAGCAGTCACCTCGAACAATGTGTCGTCAACATCATAGAGGAGGGTGATTTGCGCCCCTACTGTTTCCTCGGCCTTTAGCGCTTTGTTACCCACCAAACGTCCACGCGGCGTCTCGCCCTCAAAATACAGCTCACTAAGAGTTGGCAGACGATACGCAGAACCAACCTCAACTATCAGATCCCACGCTGAACTAATTTGCCAATCAGCTTTTAGCTGTAAATTAATGTCTGAGTGACCCGTGGCGCTAGAGGCAACATTTACCTCGGCTGTGTCAGCGCGCAAGCCACCCTGTAAAGACAGTCCACTGAGATACCAAGTGCGCTCCCAAAAGAGCCCAGCGGTCCACTCGGTTCCATCGTCAACGACAGCTTGAGACGTGGTTGCGATCTCAGGTTTCTCAGTCCTCTCTGTAATATCGACGCCATACCGGCGCGTAATATCGAGACCATACCTCTGTGTGAGGCTGCCAGATTGCATGGATCTAGAAAGTAACCCGCCTATGGTCGTACTTGAGTAGCCACTGGTATTTCTACTGTCGCTATTGCGAACTGTCACTGAGGCCCACTTTTGCTGGTGAGCATAGGCTTGAAGAAACCATTGATCGGGAGTGGTCACCCGGAAATTCAGCAGCCTGTGATTATCATGAGGGTAGGTTGTTACTCGATCATCCGGAAATAATGCGGAACTTTTCCCAATATTAGCCCCATTACTCAAAAGCACTTCAGTGGTAACCGACGCGTCGTTGAAATACGCCTGGTTGTGGGCATAGAGAGTTGATTGTTCAAAACGACTATTCAACCCTGTGCCGTCAGCCGATTTGCCATTACTTGCTTTGCGAATGCTGCCTACCACGGAGGTGCGGTCATTGATCGGTGTCCTCAGCAAAAAGTCTCTAGCATTGCCCATAGACGAGCCACTGAGGCTCACGGAGGTTTCTGCGGGGTTTTGTAGCGATACGTTCATGACACCACCCATAGCACCTGAGCCGTACAGGCTTGATGCGGGGCCCATATTGACCTGGATCGTGTCTATGAGCCCCGGGGGCAAAAACGATAACGAATTACCTGCACGTCGATCGGTGAGAATGGGGACGCCCGAAATTTCAGTTCGAATTCTCCAGCGGCTGAAGCCCCGCATGCTGTAACTTTGGAACAATCCACCTTGCCCATTGAGTGCGACTCCCGGGAGTGCCTCAGCCAATGATGCGGGAGATAGCGGGAGGGTGACTTGGTCCTTTTCCGACGTGGTGCGTATTTCGGCACTTGTCAGAAGTGAGCCCAAGCGAGGATCAGCAACTCCGCTGACAAGCACCTCTTCAAGCTGTAGTGAGTCTGCCACTGAGAATGACGAAACTGTCAACGAAAGGGATACGACGCTTAAGAGTAGCGGACCCAGAAAATTACTAGTAATTAGGACGCACCTGACATTGCATACCCTTACTGCGCAAATTTCGCGCTCGCGGCGACGGAGGCAAGCGCTCGATAGGACCTTTGAGGGCCTTACTTTTGTGTATGCTAGTGTCGTGTTCATTGGCGAAGGTTACAGTCTGGCGCCATTTTTCTAATGTCTAGCATGGTAGCAATTTACAGGCCTCAAACCCCGAGAATCTTATTTGCTGATTGGCGGAGTATTATCTTAAAGGGGTATATAACACCGGTTCGATT
>CBFIHK010000145.1:0-2830 GCA_965662305.1 Luminiphilus sp. | reverse complement strand
AACGGTTTTGCGATAGTCGGTGCCGGTTTCGCGAGGTGATGCCTTGGTGTGAAGAGGTCATGCAGTTATGGAACCCAAACTTAACGTGAGCTTGCGACAGCTCGAGTACTTCAAGGCCATCGGGGATGTCGGGAGCTTTCGAGGAGCAGCTGAACGACTTGGCGTAACCCAGCCTACGCTTACAGCGCAGATCGCAGCACTTGAGGAATCAATCGGGGTTAAGTTGTTCGAGCGAACGCGTTCAGGTGCAACGCCCACTGTGGCTGCAAGGGAGTTGATGCCTGTTTGTAACCGCATTCAAGAAGAGGTGCAGAGTTTTGTTGATACGGCACATGGTTTTAGTGGCGGCGTTGCAGGGACCTACCGCATCGGCGTAACGCCAACATTAGGCCCCTACCTATTACCGCAAGTTTTACCGGAAATTCACTCGCGGTTTCAGGAGTTGCGGTTGTTCGTGCGCGAGGGTGTTCCAGCAGAACTGAGCCAAGACCTCAGAGGTGCTAAACACGACCTGATTCTCTCAACACAGCCCATTGCCGAAACCGGTTTAGAGATAAGTCCGCTGTTTCGCGAGCCACTGAAACTTGTCATTCCTCTCGATCACAAGTTGGCGCATAAAAAAGTGATCAACCGAATGGATCTGGTAGGTGAGGAAGTGCTCACGCTGGACGAGCAGCACCTCTATCACCGTCAGGTGACCGAGCTCTGCCAAACACTTGGTGCGACAACACGTAGGGACTTCGAGGGCACCTCGTTGGATACGCTGCGCCAGATGGTGGTAATGGGTATGGGAATCACCTTCCTACCCTCGCTTTATGTCGCCTCAGAGATTCGAGATACGGACCCGCTACGCGTAGCGGATGTGTTCGGAGTCAATATGTATCGCGATCACGCGCTGGCTTGGCGCAGTCGGTCTCCAGCGCGCCCACTCTTTCGGCGGCTGGCGCAAACAATTAGAGAACTTATCCCGCAAACCTCAGGGAGTGAGTTGAGGTTGCTTTATTAGCAAGTGCTCCAGCTGCTCTGTTGCCTTTAAGCGAAACCGGTCCGGAATTACTGTTTTAGAGTCATCGCTCACTTTTCTGTTAACGCGGATTTCCGTTGTTAGGCGCTTGATGTTCAGAGCTCACGCATCCAGCACTTTTTGACTCCAAATCTAAATCCATCATTGGTCTTGCGGGAGGGCGTTAAGCCATGGATATTAGGAACGTAACCCCGGGGGAAAACAAAATTATGACCTACGAATCATCTACGCCGTTCATCAATGCTTCACTCGCAGAGCACTGCCTGAGTGTTGAGTTTAATCGCCCCGATGCGCTGAATGCGCTTCGACCTGAGATGCTTTCAGAGGCTGCGCGTCTCGTACGCCAGGCTTCCAGTGATGCTGAGGTAAAGGTGATCGTACTCCGCGGTGCAGGGCGCGCTTTTTCAGCAGGCGTTGACCTGAAAGTCCTGCAGGGAATCAAACCCGAAGGTGGCATCATCGGAAACGTCTTTGACAACCCTGCAGCCGAACTCGCCGCCGCGATTCGTGACTCTGGCGTGCCGGTAATTGCACGTGCAGTTGGCGCTTGTTTTACCGGTGCGCTTGAGGTCGCGCTTCACTGCGATTTCGTCTACACAACGGATTCAACAAAGTTTGGTGATACGCATACCAAATTTGGGCTTCGCCCCACCTGGGGAATGTCGCAAACACTGTCTCGCGCAGTGGGTCAGCGTCGGGCGCGTGAGCTCTCTTTCACTGCCCGGATATTTACAGGTGCTCAAGCGGTCGAGTGGGGCGTGGCTAACGCAAGCTTTGATTCACCTGAGGCACTTGACGAGGCGCTCGCTGCGACCTGTGCCCAAATTGCCGGTAATAGCGCCGAGGCCGTGGCTGCGATGAAGGACCTCTATCGTTTGGCTGAAGACGAGCAAGGTATTCGAGCATCCTTGGCTGGCGAGACCGCTTCGAACTACGACATTTCGGACACTGACGAGCGATTGTCCGCCTTCTAAATCAAGGCATCTAACCCCGAAGAGGGGGGTGTTATTTCCGCCTATTGCGTTCGCAAATAAACATCGTTACCGTCGCGCATTCTGTGAAAGGAGCGGGTTATGAGTGCGGTAAAACAGTTACTTGAATCGCTGTATTTCGAGGTCATTCCGATGAAAGGCTTCGAGGAAAAATTGGATGTGCTGAAGGCCGGTGATCGTGTCGGTATTACCTGCTCTCCGAAGCAAGGCTTGCAGGTCACTTTGGACACCGTCTCCAAGCTCTCGGACCGTGGTTTTTCACTGACGCCACACCTCGCTGCGCGCCAGGTAAAGAACAAACAGCACCTCAAAGACATTGTCTCGCAGCTCACTGACAGCAACATCACGTCGATCTTTGTGCCTGGTGGTGACCTTGATGAGCCTATGGGTGAGTACGATAGCTCCGCGGCTGTTCTTCAGGATTTGGCTGAGATGGACCACCCGTTTACGCGTATTGGCGTCGCTTCTTATCCGGAAGGCCACCCGGCTATCTCGGATGACCTCTTATTTGAGGCGCTCGCAGCCAAACAAGGCATCGCAACTCATATGGTGACTCAGATGTGCTTTGACATGCCTGTGCTCGTTAAGTGGCTCTCTGAGATGCGAGATCGCGGTATTACGACGCCCGTATGGATTGGCCTTCCAGGTGTCATGGATCGCATGCGCTTGTTCAAGACCTCTCTGCGCATTGGTGTCGGCCAGTCAGCCAAGTACGCCAAGAAGCAAAAGGGTCTGATTGGCATGTTCTTGCGAAGCCCCACTTACAAGCCAGACTCGCTTCTCAAAGAGTTGAAACCAGCGATGAACGATGAAC
>CBFIHK010000144.1:0-2905 GCA_965662305.1 Luminiphilus sp. | reverse complement strand
TGATGGTCGAAGAACCCACGGTTGAGGATTCCATTTCCATTCTGCGTGGGATCAAGGAAAAATACGAACTTCACCACGGGGTGCGCATTTCAGATAGCGCATTGGTGGCGGCGGCGACATTGTCGCAACGCTATATCACCGATCGTTTCCTGCCTGACAAAGCGATTGATCTGGTGGATGAAGCGGCCAGCCGTCTACGCATGGAAGTGGACAGCAAACCAGAAGAGTTGGATGCGCTGGACCGCGAAATCCTGCAAAAGCAGATCGAAGCCGAAGCATTGCGGTTAGAGGATGACGCCGCATCCATCGACCGCCTTGCCACATTGGAAAAGGATTTGGCGGATCTGCAGGATCGAAGCGCCACCATGACAGCACAGTGGCAAGCAGAGCGTGACAAACTTGCGTCCGCTCGGGATTTAAAGGAACAGTTGGACCGCGCCCGCGCAGATTTGGAAATCGCAAAACGCGAAGGCAATTTGGCGCGTGCGGGTGAATTGTCCTATGGCATCATTCCTCAGTTGGAAAAACAACTTAGCGATGCTGAAAATCGCGAGGATGAGGGGATGATGGTTGCTGAAACCGTGCGTCCCGAACAAATCGCATCCGTTGTCGAACGTTGGACCGGCATTCCAATGTCCAAAATGTTGGAAGGTGAACGGGAAAAATTGCTGCGGATGGAAGAGGAGCTGCACAACCGTGTCATCGGCCAAAATCTGGCGGTTGGGGCGGTGTCAAATGCGGTACGCCGTGCGCGTGCGGGGTTGAACGATGAAAATCGCCCGCTTGGGTCCTTCCTATTCCTTGGGCCAACGGGAGTTGGTAAAACCGAATTGACCAAGGCGTTGGCGTCGTTCCTGTTTGATGATGATATGGCGATGGTGCGCATTGACATGTCCGAATTCATGGAAAAACACGCCGTGTCCCGTTTGATCGGGGCCCCTCCTGGCTATGTCGGTTATGACGAGGGGGGCGTTTTGACCGAGGCCGTGCGCCGCCGTCCCTATCAGGTGGTCTTGTTTGATGAGGTCGAAAAGGCGCATCCCGATGTGTTCAATGTCCTGCTACAGGTTTTGGATGATGGGCAATTGACCGATGGTCAGGGGCGTACTGTTGATTTTAAACAAACGCTGATCATTCTAACGTCAAACCTTGGGGCACAAGCGCTTAGCCAGCTGCCCGATGTGGCCGATAGTGCGGATGCAAAACGCGATGTGATGGATGCGGTGCGTGCCCATTTCCGTCCCGAGTTTTTGAACCGTTTGGATGAAACCATCATCTTTGATCGGTTGGGGCGTGCGGATATGGACGGGATTGTTGATATCCAATTGGCGCGTTTGCAAAAACGCCTGTTGGGTCGCAAAATCATGCTGGCCTTTGACGATGCGGCGAAAACATGGCTTGCAGATGAGGGGTATGACCCCGTCTTTGGCGCACGGCCCCTAAAGCGTGTGATCCAAAGGGCATTGCAGGACCCATTGGCCGAACTGTTGTTATCAGGGGATGTCAAAGACGGTGACACCATCGCCGTATCCGCAGGGGCAGATGGGTTGATCATTGGGGACCGTATCGGTGCAACCAACCGCGAACGCCCTGGTGATGCCGTAGTCCACTAAATAACAAAAAGAATCGGCCATTCGTTTGAATGGCCGATTTCTGGTGGGTTAAACGGAACTGGTCTCGGTTATCACCAATTGACCACCTACTCCAATCCGATCGCGCTGCGGGTAATGTCATCTAATAGTGCTTGAACATCTTGCAGCGCGCCCTCTGGATAAACATCGTATCCGATAATGACGGGAGATTCTTCCGTGATCTGGTACATATATATATTGTAGGGACAGAAACGAATGTTCATCGGGTCCTCTAACATTGCAGCACGCGATAGAGGCGCCGAACAAAATCCGAAAACATCTGCGTAGGCAAAAATTGTCTCGGTTGCGCCCAGATCGGCCTTGGTCCGTTCTAACATGTCACCCACATGATTATGTTCTGAAATAACCAAACCGAAATCTAGGATCGCGTTTTCTAAGCCAAACATGACGTCGTCATAGGATTGATCTGTCACTTCATATGTTACCGTGTCGTTTGCCAGTGCCGAGTGCGCCAATCCCGTGATTAGGATCGTAGCGGACGTGATCAGATGTTTCATTATATATGGTGTCCAGAATTAATCGTATTCAGGTTATAACATGTATTGATTGCAGATCATCAACAATATCGTCTGCGGGATTGGTTAATAATGCCGCCCGCTGTGGTAAATCCGTTCCAGACGATCTTTCATGGATGCAATGTCCATGCCCGCACTTGCCGCCTGTTGAATCAAATCCTCAGGCGCGCGTTGATGTGCAAATTCGAACGCCCATAACATGGTGCAACGCCGCCCCGTTGCGCAATAGGCAAAGACACCGCCATTTGTATTAAGAACCGCATCTGTTTGCCTACGCACAAGTTCGGGCGAAAAACTGGTCATAGTGAAGGGATTATAATCAAACGCCATCCCCGCTTCTGTGACGGCAAGGCGCATTTGTTCGCTTTGCTCATCGAAGGGCGCTTCACTGTCTGGGCGATTACAGATGACTTTCACGATTCCCAAGCGCTGTAACTGCCCAACTGATTCCGGTTTAAGGACGCCCGTGACATGATATTTGGGTGTGATTTTGTAAATGTTCATCTGAATACTCGTCTAAGCTTGCTTTCAGGTGTAACGACGAAACAATAGTATTCTTTATATCCGTGTGCGGAATTCAATTATGTGGGCCCAAACCCCTTGTTTTGTTGACGCTAACAGCGGTCCAGAGAATTCTTTTTAGAAAAAGTGATTTTTTTGTATTTTAGGGGTTGCGGGTGATTGTTGTTGAGTTTAGAAGCCCCTCTACCGGCGCTGCTGAGGCGCTGGGGTCGGGAA
>CBFIHK010000143.1:0-2907 GCA_965662305.1 Luminiphilus sp. | reverse complement strand
ATCGCAAGGCGCATATGCGGTAATTGGAAGCGCACATCAGCAAGCGCCCATCGTCCTAACCAATGACGACCAAACCCTGCATTTCCCAATCCGACTACCCACAAAATTACCACCGGTAGCAGGGTGATTCCCGCAAAAAGAACCAACGCCAGCAGCCCAAAGCCTTCAACCACCGTTGATGCCAATGGATAGCTCAAATAGGCGGCGATCAAAAAGCCAGCACCTAGAAATGCTCCTGTTAACTCTTGACGAGATAAAGATGCGTCAACTGAAGGGTCTTCGTTACCCGCAACCTGGCCCAGCCTAGAACTCCCGATTGATCGAACCAGCGGCACGACCATGGCCAAAAAAAGTCCCGATATAGCAAGTAGTAGTGCCTGCAAAAATAAATCTACGTTGAATACAGGAAGACTAGAAACAGAGGCACCGTAGATATTGGACAACGTTGCGGCGACCGCGGGCATAAGCGCAGCGCTGAGTGGCTGCGCCAATAACGTACCCAGCAAGGCGCCCACCACAGCCCAAATGAAGGCCTCCAACAATATGGCCGCTATAACATCACGTTTCGCCGCACCCAGATCACCTAATACACGCAATGTCTGTCGCCGAGCGTGTAAAGAAAAATGCACCGCGTTGAAAACGATGAATGTGCCAACCACAAACGATAAAAGTCCCAGCGCAGTGAGGTTGGTATGAAGGCTCCGCGTCAGTTGTGTCAGATCAAGCGCTTGAGAGTTATTGGTCGCCAACAGACGATCGTCGAACATCTCCGAAATTTGTTGCTGCTCACTTGCCGTCAGATTAGAGGCTGCAAGGTATGAAACGCGGTTGGTTTCAAACAGCGACAGGACAGCACCGACGTCCATGAAAATCTGATCACGCTGCTGTGCCTGGGATCGAATCACTGCAGGCGGTAGCAGTTTTCCGTCGCGCAGTCGTATTTGTTCACCTTCGACGATACCCAATCGCTTCGCTGTCTCTGTAGGCACCCAGGTTTCAAAGGGTGTTTGCGTCAAACCACTCCACCCCGCACCACTGAACGGGTTTTCCCCGGTACTCGCACCATCTGCTGTATTCAACGGTAGTGCGAGTAAATCGGTCGCAATCAGCGATATCAGTGCCCCGTCTGCGCTGGGTAATCGCTTCTCAATGACGGGATAAACTTGTGTGAGCCCCGCACGTCGAAGACGCATGTAATCCTCAACCGCAACCTCGCCGCTCAAGCGGTCAGTAATTCGCCACTGTGCTAACGCACCTAAGATTTGATCCGCCTCGGCATAACTCACCTTTGCGCTGGCGTTAATCTGCGCCACAGCAGTGTACAGACCGCAGCCCAGTACAAGTCCCACGAGCACAAACAGTGCCTGTAATGGCTTCTGCCGATAAAACGACAGAGTCGTCGCCAAGGTAATGAAAATAGGGTGCGTCATGCAGTGTGGATAAGCGAGCCTGAGGCCAGGTGCCATGTGCTCGTCAGATGACCTGCAATAGCCGCACTGTGGGTAACCACGACCAACGTGCTTCCTGCATCGGAGGCGGCCTGCACCAGCAAGCTGATCACCTTGTCGCTAGTCGCCTCGTCTAGGTTGCCCGTGGGCTCATCGGCCAGCACCAATTGCGGTCTGTGCATGAGCGCTCTTGCAATCGCCACACGCTGCTGCTGACCACCTGATAGTTGCCCCGGATGGCGATGTCGCAAGTGCTCAATCCCGAGGGTCTCAAATAGGTGTTCTGCAAAATCAGTATCAAAGACGCCTGCTAATCGTGCCTGAAGCGCTGCGTTATCCCAGGCAGAAAGCGACGGCACCAAATGAAACTTCTGAAAAATCAGGCCAAGCGCACGCCGACGGAAATCAGTTAACGCACTTGAGCTTAGCGTCGTCAGCGACTGCCCGCCCACTCGTACATCACCGCTGTCAACGTGGTCGAGACCCGCGATGATATTCATCAAGGTAGTTTTTCCAGCGCCGCTCTCACCCATAAGCGCAGCGTTGTGACTTGCGTCAAGCGACCACGACAAATCTCGCGCGATGTGAATTACTTCGTCGCGATCCCGGAATGACTTATCAATATGACTAAGCTCGAACACGGCAGCCTTTGGTCTCATGCCAAAAAAAGGAATATTGCTAGCCAAAAAAAGAACCAGCGGTGTAGATACGGTCGCAAAGTCACTTCGGTAACACCAACTATCGCCCTTATTTGAAGTCGACATAAGCCGGGCGAGGCGACAAAAAATGAGATTGGAATACCAACCAGTAGTGCGAACGATCTGAAAATATGAAACGCTCACTCCGACAGGATGTAAGACGAGACTACCGCGCGACTCATGATGAACACCCCAAGCTACGACGAACTCTATCAACGTGCCTGCGAGCGCAAAGGCGGCGAGGCTGAAGTCGAAGCACTTCTACCCTCTTCCGCAACCAAACAGCATCTAAAGACGCTGGGATCAGACCGATACCTCGCAGAGTTCACGCGCAAGGTCTTTCAGTCGGGTTTCGTGTGGCGGATCGTCAATAACAAATGGACTAACTTCGAGGAGGTCTTCTGGAATTTCGACATTGAGCGCCTGTTGATGATGCCCGAGGACATGCTCGAGAGGAAAGCCAGCGACCCGGGGATCATTCGCAACTACAGCAAGGTGAAAACAGTGCTGCAGAACGCGGTCATGATCTCGGACACCGAGCGACGGGAGAACTGCAATTTTGGCGAGTTCATCGCCAACTGGCCCGAAGACGACGTTATTAGCCTCTGGATCTATCTCAAAAAACACGGGAGCCGACTCGGCGGCAACACAGGCCCCTATGCGCTTCGCACTTTGGGTGTAGATACGTTCTTGATGACGGTAGACGTGGAAACCTTCTTACGAAATCACAACATCGTCGACTCGGGCACACATAGCCTGAG
>CBFIHK010000142.1:0-2965 GCA_965662305.1 Luminiphilus sp. | reverse complement strand
GATCCCGAGAAAAAAGGTAGTGGATTCAAGCCCTACATGAGATGGTCTAATTACTGGCAGTATCACCTCAATGAAGATGGAAAAATCAAATCTCCATCTCAATTGTGGTCTTCATACATCAACAAAGTAAATAGTGAAATGGAGCCCAATCAAACCAGTAATTGGGAAAATTTTGGGCCAGTTAATATCGGCCTAATACCAGGTTTGTACCGAGTCACTGGAGGAACAGGAAGAATAAATCAAATGGCAGTAGACCCTACGAATGACCAAGTTTGGTATGCTGGTGCGCCATCAGGTGGCATTTGGAAGACAACCGATGGAGGCTCTAACTGGACTCCTTTATTTGATGAGTTTCCACAAATTGGTGTTTCTGGAATTGCCATTGACCCCAACAATACAGACATTGTGTATATCGCCACTGGAGATGACGATGCATTAGATAGCTACTCGGCGGGAGTATTTAAATCAACCGACGGAGGAAATACTTGGGCAAATACAGGTCTATTGGTAGAGGATATGGGTAAAGGCGATGCTTTAAATGAAATTATTGTTGATCCAACCGACTCCAATATTATATGGGTTGCTGGAACAGGTTCACCAAATGGCGGAGCAGGACTATTTAAATCTTTGGACGCCGGTGAAACTTTTACACGCGTTAAAACAGGAAGCATTAGAGACTTTAAACTTAAACCTGGTGACCCTAACACTATTTACGCAATACAACAAAAATCTTTTAACAATTATGAGTTTCATAGGTCAACAGATGGAGGCGCAACTTTTATCGAATTAGATGGTGACCCTGATGAAACAGTTGAAGTACTACCAACAGCTACTTCTAGAGTTGTTATCGGTGTTACACCTGCAAATCCAGAGGTAGTTTACCTTTTATATGCGGATACTTCTCAAAATGGTTATGAATTTCTAGGTTTATTTAAATCTTCAGATTCAGGTGATACCTTTGCAAAAACGGCCAACAATGCAAATATATTAGAGTCTCGACAAGCTTGGTTTGATTTGGCTATTGAGATTGATCCTAGTGATGAAGATATCATATATGCAGGTTGTTTGAACGTATGGAAATCGACAGACGGCGGAAATTCAGATTGGTATGCAATTAGTGACTGGACTACCAATAATGAATCTTTTACTCATGCAGACATTCACACCCTAAAGTTTTTTGGAAATCGTCTTTTCGTCGGGTCTGATGGTGGATTGTATGCAAGTGATGATGGAGGAACAACATTCACAGACTACAGTAATGGGCTCAAAGTTACTCAATTCTATCGTATGGATATTGGTAAAAGTGCAGATCGTGCCGTAGGAGGAACCCAAGACAACTCGGGATTTATTTTTAAAGACAATACTTGGAACGTATATACAGCAGGTGATGGAATGGATTATGAAATTGACCCGTCAAACAATGATATCGCCTATGGTTTTTCTCAAAACGGTAATATTCTTTTTATCACAACCTCTTTCGGTTCTGCTAACCAAGTTGCTTCACGACCTTCAAACGCAAATGCTAATTGGATTACCCCGCTTACTGTAAACAAAGAAGGAGAAGTATTCGCTGGTTATGAAGCAGTATGGAAATTGAATTTCGACCAGGGCAGTTATAATTGGGTGCGATTGTCAGATAACCTTACGGGAGATCCTATGGACGACTTAGAGGTTTCTCTAAACGACAGCAATATCATGTATGCGGCCGTAGACAATAGAATGTACATTTCAACTGACGCAGGTGGAGATTTTGACTTTTTAACGTCTTTCGACAATCCCATCTCAGATATGGCGATCAATAGCAACGACCCTAAGATGGTTTATGTAACCTTGTCGAAAAGAGTTGGCTCACCCCCAAATGGTCAGCCCTCAAATCCTCAAGTCATTGTAGTCACCGTTGACTCTAATCAAGCTGCGACCCAGACAGATATCACCTTTGATCTTCCGACAGACCAGGCGTTCTTAACAATTACACATCAGCCTCGTGATATCAACAACAGTTTGTTTATCGGTACATCCTTAGGGGTTTATCGCACTGACGATACCATAGATTACTGGGAAGACTTCAACACCAACCTTCCGAACACCTCAGTGAGTGATCTCGATATCAGTTTAGAAGATCAGGTGATTGTAGCCTCAACCTATGGTCGTGGATTCTTTGTTTCTCCAATCGATGTCACCCTTCCAAATGAAGAGGTTGGAATCAGTTCCATCAGCCCTTCTAACAACGTGATAAGCTGTAGTGTATCCGATATAAACTTTACAGCACTTAATGAAGGATTAAATGCGGTAAACAAATTACTGGTGAGTTATTCCTTTAACCAAGAAGCTCCAATTCAAGAAGAATTTGATGTAAACCTAGAACCTGGTCAAGAAGTAACACTTAGTCTTAACAATGTTCCGGCCACTTTGAGCGGTTTGGTTAATCTCAATATTGAAGTGACTTCAGAAGGCGATACCTTCTCAGATAACAATCAGCTGAATGCAAGTTTTATTGTGAATGAATTTGCAAACGGAAGTGAAGTCTTTGATTTTGAAGGAGCAGATGGAGATTTTGTTGCCTATAATGAAGGAGGTAACGGAAGTGTATGGGAACGTGGAGAACCAACCGGAACGCTACTCAATCAAACAACCTCCGGAACCAATGTATACGGAACCATTTTAGCTGGAGATCACCCGAACGAAACCAAAGGCTATCTAATCTCACCATGTTATGAACTTGCAAACATCACTGCGCCGGTACTTAAATTCAATATGGCTTTTGAATTAGAACAAAACTGGGATGTCGTTTATGTAGAATATTCTACAAACGGTGGAGTAAATTGGAATGTTTTAGGAACCATAGACAGTGAGCCTAATTGGTACAATTCAGATCGTACACAAAATACATCTGGAAATGACTGTTACAACTGTCCAGGCGCACAATGGACGGGTACAGCCTCAGACATGACTGAATACGCCTATG
>CBFIHK010000141.1:0-3168 GCA_965662305.1 Luminiphilus sp. | reverse complement strand
CCTTGCCAATCGATTTGACTACCACTGACACTGAAATTGCGTCCCTCGCTTTGTGCGATGGTAATGGGGCGAAGCGGTGTACGGGTATCCAGCGCATCTTCACCGAGTTCGAGGACCTCAAAGTCAGCAGGGGGCGCTTCGCTGCCAGCAAAAGAGTCGGTGATCTCGATGAGGCGGTTTTCTTCCACATCAAAAAGCACACTCAAACCTTCGATCGGCCGGGCGTAGGCGCTCGTTGTAGGCAGAATGCCTAAGCCGCTTTGTCCGCGGATATTGAAGCAATCAAAACGGGCGAGACGATCGTTTATCGGGTCCGCAATATCTGCGTAAAAACGTCCCACGGTTCGTGGAAGGCAGAGTGCGTAGTCAGGGTCTACGCCACGTTTGCTCACTGTTTCGATGACTTCCGGCAAAGCGATCACCTTTTCTACGGCACCAAACAGCTCTTCTCCAACCAACATGGGCTGACCACTAGTAACTTTGCGTGATTCGGACAGTGTGGCGCTACCAAAGTCATAGCGTATTAGATGTGACGCTCCGTTCAATCTGTAAGCGATCTCCGCCGCACGAGGGGGCTTTTTGCCCGGTCGCCAGGTCAGTGCTTCTGACTTTTTAGCTTCAGCCAGACTGATTCGATTGAACAAGGTCTTTTCACCGAACTTTTCTTTGACCGCACCAGCGGCCTCCGCCACCTCATCAGCTGTCAATGAATGCCAAGGTGATCTAGCTTCGTGGGCGTCTGATATTTGCGCTTGCTGTTTTGCGTCACATGCCGTGAGAAATATCGCTATTACAAAAAGTACCCTAGTCAACGCCTTCATTTTTCCCCCTTAATATTTCGATGTTATTTGGGTCCAAGGCCCAATGCGGTTAGATAGCTTTCGTGCATTAGTTTCAGCTCAAAACGCAATTGTTTTGCTTCCTCATCCGTAACATTTGAGTCTGCAACGTGATCAATCAACGCAAGGGTTGTTTCAATTAACGTGCTGGCTATGGCGACTGATCGTATGGATGTTATTTCAAGCTGTGTTTCGATGATCGAACTAAGCCGAGCTGCAATTTTTCGGGTATCTGCTTGATCAAGCGCTCGAAGATTAGGAACCGCCAACATTGCACGTCTTGCGGCAACCGTTAGCCGAGAGCTTGCTAGTAGGTCTTGGAAGCTCTCCGAGTATTCGAACCAGTGTTTAAAAAAGTTATTGTCTGCCTCAAAGGCTTCTTCAAGGCCCGTTAACTTTTCATTCCATTCATTAATTGCCCGCTCAGCAATAACGCGTGCCAGGTTCTCTTTGTCCGGGAAGTAGCGATACACGGTAGCGACTGGGCAACCCACATTTTTTGCCAAAGCATTAGTGGTGAAGCCAGGCCAACCGTCATTGGCAAGCAATGATTCTGCTGCCGATACAAGTCTTTCAACGGTCGCTTTAGCCCGTTCTTGCTGTGGCGAATTACGCATAGCCTTTTGAGAGGGTTTAGCTGTTGCCGGATAGCTCATTTGATTCACCAATAAAAAATGAGCATATACTCATTTTTTATGTAAGGCAAACATGCACGAACAATCGATGCGTTCCGGGTGTTACAAAGATTCTGGATTATTTTGGAAAGCTAGTTAGTTAACCTGATTACGTCCAATGCCGAGTGACACTAGTCGACTAAGCTCCGACAGATTTCGACCGCTCTCCTCACGCAATTCATTGAAGTAACTCTGAGCAGCCTTCAGTGCTCTCAGGCTATGTGTGCCCGAGTCGACGATGTTGTGATTTCGTAAGAAGGTTTCCACGTCTACCGTCATCAAGAACGTGTCTACACCCAAGGTGCGAAGCGCATAGGGCCCAGTGTTACCACCGAGTCGGCTCCCGTGTTTTTTGAGATAGACCCAAAGGCTGATAACGTCGTCTTCGGGCCAGCTAGCGATGAACTCGCCAAAACTGCAGTTCTCCCGTCGCTCGGTGTCCGAGATCATGACCGCGTTCTGCAAGACTGTTTTAACTTTGCTGTAGTTGCGAATGATACCTGGATCGCTGGCTTTACTCTCGAGCATGTCCTCCGGCATCATCAATAGGCGTTCGATGTCGAAATTCCAGAAGACCTCCTCGAAGTTAGCCCATTTGTTATTGACGATCCGCCATACAAAACCCGATTGAAAGACCTTGCGCGTGAACTCCGCAAGGTAGCGGTCTGAACCCAGGGTCTTTAAATACGGTTTGGTTGCAGACGAGGGCAGAAGTGCTTCAACTTCAGCCTCGCCGCCTTTGCGTTCGCAGGCTCGCTGATAGAGTTCGTCGTAGCTTGGGGTGTTCATCATGAGTTGCTCCTTGATCTCGTCTTACGTCCTAGTGTAGCGAGCCTTTCATATTTTCAGGCCCTTCGCACTACTGGTTGATGTTCCTATCCCATCTTTTGATGCCTCGCCCGGCTTATGTCGACCTCAAATAAGGGCGATAGTTGGTGTTACCGATGTGACTTTGCGACCGTATCTACACCGTCGGTTCATTCAATTGGCCAACGATATTCCTTTTTTCTGTCATGGAACCGAAGGCTGCTGTGTTCGAGCTCAGTCACATTGATAAGTCATTCCGAGATCGCGACGAGGTAATTCATATTGCGCGCGACTTGTCGTGGTCGCTTGGCGCAGGTCACAACGCTGCGCTTATGGGTGAGAGTGGCGCCGGAAAAACCACCTTGATGAATATCATTGCTGGCCTCGACAACGTTGACAGCGGCGATGTGCGCGTGGGTGGTGAGTCACTGACGACCCTAAGCTCAAGTGAGTTAACTGATTTCCGTCGGCGTGCGCTTGGCCTGATTTTTCAGAAGTTTCACTTGATTCCGTCGCTTTCTGCCTGGGATAACGCAGCGCTTCAGGCACGATTAGCAGGCGCTTTTGATGCTGATTTTGCAGTACACCTCTTTGAGACCCTCGCGATTGAGCACTTGCGACATCGCCATCCGGGGCAACTATCAGGTGGTCAGCAGCAGCGTGTAGCAATTGCGAGAGCACTCATGCACAGACCGCAATTGGTGCTGGCCGATGAGCCTACGGGTAATCTAGATGAGGCGACGAGTGACAAGGTGATCAGCTTGCTGGTGGAGGCCGCCTCCGATGCAGGAAGCACGTTGGTCGTGGTTACCCACAGTGCGGCTATTGCAGGTCATCTGACGAGCACA
>CBFIHK010000140.1:0-3215 GCA_965662305.1 Luminiphilus sp. | reverse complement strand
AAAGTTTAATTATTACATAACAACACCTTTATAATGATTAGGTTAATTGAATTTACAGAATTTAAATGCTACAAGGAAAAACCTTCTTTTAATTTATTTGGGAGTGTCTATTAGTGAATAATAAAGTTTAAAGCCATTAATTCCTAATACTCCCATGGAAAGATAAAAAAATCAGGAGCACAAATCTTGTACCCCTGAATCATCATAGTTAATGTAAGAATTTTATTTACTCTTCAGCAGTAGCCGCTGCATAAGCTGCTGCTTCTGTCATTTCAGCAGTTTCGCTGTAATAGGCGAGGAGTTCAACGATTTTTCCGTCTTCCCATTTATAGTCAAAATGACCGCGATTTGAATAATCGTCGCCAGTGGTTTGACCTTTTCCTTTCCAAGTAAACCAGGCATTCGACCAAACTTCTCCGTCTGCAAAGTAGTTGGTATGCACGTATAAATCTTCAATAGAGATATCGGTGTATAGAATTTCGTGATGTGCTTGAAATCCAGGCATCAGATTATCATAACCGCTGAATTCAATGTTATTGATTTTACAAACAACATCATCTGCATAATATTCAGAGACATCAAAATCATTATTGACATACTTGTCAAGTAAAAGTTCAATGTTTGCGGTTAGTTCATCATCTGTTTTGATTACAGATTGATCTGTTGGCATATCACAACTCATTAAAGCTGTGATGAACAATAGCAAAAATAATTTTTTCATGTTTAATGGTTAAGCGTGAGCTGTTAAAGTAATAAATAAAATTGCAATTAGCAATTAAACAATGAGTGCTTGAATTTTGTACCTTAGAATATTGACATTTTGGAGGTTATGAAGAAAATAAATACCCATATCAATAGGAGATCCTTTCTTAAAAACACTAGTCTCGCAAGTGGAGGATTAGTTCTTGGATTTAGTTTTTTAAATGCCTGTGCAGAAAAAAAGTACAATTCAAAAATAGTTACCGAAATTCCCGAGGAATGGTTCAATATAAACAGTTATTTAAAGATTGGAGACAATGGAGTAATTACCATAATGTCGCCAAACCCTGAGGCAGGACAAAATGTGAAAACATCGATGCCGATGATAATTGCAGAAGAACTTGATGTCGATTGGAACAAAGTACTTGTTGAGCAAGCTCCCCTCGATGTAGACGCATTTAGTTTTCAGTTTATAGGTGGAAGTCAGGCTATTCGAAGAGGATGGTCAGGTTTGAGAATGGCTGGAGCTACTGCCAGAAAAATGCTCGTGGAAGCAGCGGCAGAGATATGGCAAGTGCCCTTAGAAGAAATTTCAACCAAGGAAGGAGTTATTTATCATTTAAACACCAATCGTGAACTTGATTATGGGCAAGTTGCCTCTCAAGCTGCCCTGCGAAAAATACCAGAAGAGGTCACTTTAAAAAACATTGAAGATTTCAACATCATTGGTACCTCCAAAAAAAATATTGAATCTGCTAATATTGTAACTGGTAAACCGCTTTTTGGTATCGATGTGTACAAAGAAGGTATGCTCACTGCTATGATTGTTCATCCTCCAGCATTTGGTTTGCGTATAAAGTCATTTGATGCATCTCAAGCATTGGCTATGCCTGGAATTAAAGAGGTGTTTAAAATCAAAGTATTCAATGATGATTTTGAAAAGAAATTTTTTGATACCATCTCATTCAATGAAGTCGTAGCAGTAGTAGGAACTTCTACTTGGGAAGTAATGAAAGCTAAAGAATTAGTAAAGATCGAATGCGAACCTGCTGAAAGTACCACTTTAACAAGAGACCGTTTTGGGATGAAGTGGCAGCAGCACACTCCTTCAGGACTTGAAAATACTACTGAGCATTTCAATCAAATGAAATCTATGCTTGCTAAGAAAAACAATATTCTGCGCAAAGATGGAAATCCAGATAAGGCATTTGCGAAAGCTCATAAGGTTATTGAACGAACCTACACCGCTCCTTTTTTAGCGCATAATTGCATGGAGCCCATGAACTTTTTTGCGGATGTAAAAGATGGCAAAGCAGAATTAATAGGTCCACTTCAAAAACCTGAATTTACCGAACAAACACTTTCTGAAAGATTGGGAATCCCTCTTGAAAATATCGATATAAAAATGTCTCGATTAGGTGGAGGTTATGGCAGAAGATCATATGCGCACTGGCTTGTTGAGGCAGCACTAATATCAGAAAAGGTAAAAGCTCCAGTCAAACTGCTCTATTCAAGAGAAGACGACATGACCGCCGGGGTTTATCGACCTGCTTACCAGATTCATTATAAAGCAGGATTGGACAAACAAGGAAACTTAACTGCCTTTTACGTGAATGCTGGTGGGATTCCTGAGAGTCCTATTGCTGAAAACCGTTTTCCAGCTGGAGCCGTAGAAAATTATTTGGCAGAATCATGGACCATTGATAGCAATATTACGGTTGGATCGTATCGTGCTCCCAGGTCTAATTTTATGGCGAGCGCTGAACAATCATTTCTCGATGAGGTCGCAGAACTTGCAAAAAAGGATCCTATCGAATTTAGGTTGGAACTCTTAAAACGAGCAGAAGACAATCCAGTGGGTTCTCGAAATGATTACGATGCAAAACGGTATGCAGGGGTTTTAAAATTAGTTCGTCAAGAATCTTCATGGAAGTCTACAAACAAATCAAAAAACAGAGGTGTTTCTGCCTATTACTGTCACAACACCTATGTGGCCCAAGTTTTAGATGTTGAAATTAATAAAGGAAAACCAAGAGTTTCAAATGTGATCTGTGCCATTGATTGTGGTCTTGTGATTAATCCTGATTCTGCGAAGAATATGACAGAAGGGGGTATTGTAGATGCTATTGGAAATGCGTTCTATGGTGAATTAACCTTCACTGATGGTGTTCCAAGTAAGACTAATTTTGATCGTTATGAAATGATTCGAATGCGTGAAGCACCCCAAAATATTGAAGTACATTTTGTCAATAACAATGAAAATCCAACGGGATTAGGCGAGCCCACCTATCCGCCCACATTTGCAGCATTGGCAAATGCACTTTATAAGGCTACAGGAAAAAGACAATACAATCAGCCTTTCAAGATTTAAAGGAAATCTTAAGGTTAGATAAACCAAAACAAAAGGTATTGAGACCACCAAGGTTTACAATTCGCAACAGCTGAGCGCTGTCAACTATTTGGTCTTTGAACTATGTGAACAGAGTTTTATCAGTTCAGTGAGCTCATCTTTAGTT
>CBFIHK010000139.1:0-3316 GCA_965662305.1 Luminiphilus sp. | reverse complement strand
TTACTGGGGTTGACGCCTATGGCAATATCGCCCCCGTCTGCTGTGCTGACAGCGGTCCAGTTCGTAGAGCCCGAGCTCGACTGAACAGTGCTTCCATTGTCCTGGTTTCCGCTCATGATCACGTTGGCAATGTGGTCATAGGCGACATCGTGCTGCTCGTTTGTCTGTAAATTTCCGTTGAGCGAGAACCAGTCACCCGTATTGTTCGAAGGGTTGGTCCGTCGGTAGATACCACCGTCATCGGATTCAATCAGATTGCCGTTGGCGTCAAAATCCATGTGACGAGAGTCCGCATGGGGCGAGCTATTGCTTGCTGTGCCACCCCCTGACATGCCACCAGCATTTTGTGTATGGGTAAGGTGCTCCCATTGCGGAGAGGGGATCGCGCCTGTCGCTTCTACGCCAGCATCGCCTCTGAACAGACGACCACTATAGTTGTAAGCACCTAGCGCATTGGGCCAGTTACCTTGATCCTGAAACCCTCTGGGTTGGCGGTCGCCGCCAACGTAGACAACTTCATCGTTAGTGGGGTCTACCGTGATCGAAAAGTGGATGCTGCCTTGCCCACCCGGCTCACCGTCGTTGGGTTTGAACCGTGGGTTAGTGCCGACGCTGCCACCACCCTCATTGACCAGCACCTTATCCATCGCAACGAAGGTGTTGCTGTCACCCGTCGGGGAGTAATAGGTGCCGCCTCCACGAAGTTGACCCGAGTTCAAAATAGCAACAAAAACGGATCCGCTGTCACCCACGGCAATTTCAACATTACTGGTGCTGCCGCTGGTAATGAGGCTATCCATCTCTGGGGTGCTGATTTTGGACCAGGTCGCGCCGAAGTCAATCGAGCGATAGATTCCGTTGGTGCCACCGGCGCCATCGGCGTAATCCATCACCGTGTAGACAACCCCCGGGATATTTGGATTCGCGGCGATGTCGTAGCTAAGGCCGCCGGGAAGACCCGACGCTCCAGACCCATCACCAACAGACATCTGACTGAATGAATTACCACCGTCGGTGCTTCTGAAGATGCCCACATTGCTGTACGTGAAGCTATCCGCGATGTTGACCGCCACCAAAACAGTATTACCGCGAACAACCAACCCAGAAATATTTTTACCGTTCAGCGTGCCGCCCCCGTTAACGACTGACCAGCTTGTGCCGCCGTTAGTGGTTTTGAGGAGTCCAGTGCGAAGACCGCCGACACGAGAATAGCTGCTAAATCTACCGATGCCTGCCCAAACGGTTTGATAGGAGGTGTCGTTGTAATCGAAGTCGAGTGCGCCAATCGAATTCGACGGCATGTTGTCTGTTAGCGGTGTCCAGCTTGGGCTGTTGGAGGTTGCACTTGTGGTTCTCCAGACGCCACCGTTGGTCCCGCCAGCGTACAGTATGTTGGCATTTGAGGGGTGGGCGAGGACTACATGAACGGCACCTGAGATCTCATTGTTAGGGCTAACGTTCTCGGTCTGGCCGTTGGTGGCTGGGCCGGGCCCTTGGGCCACCCAAGTGCCCCCTACTGTGTTGACGGCACTGCGCGGTTGATCGACGTTAGCCCACTCAGGCGTTTTTACCTGAACCTCTTCACCGAGCTCTAAAATATTGGCGCGCTTATCCGTCTCCTCAGCAACCGGTGGCTCTTCCTGCCCAAGGGTAAAAATGACAACCGAGACAAAGGCGACCAGCGCTAACATAGGAAACCCTCTGCTCTAATGCGGTTTCTCCAATGCTCCGTCTCATGTGTAAACATGGAAACACGAATCATCGAGGAGTTTGGAACCTTTGCCGAGATCATGGGGCAAAGCTTCGCTGGATGAGGTCGACACTTGCGATCGAGTTTACTTCTACCACTATTTGCATTGATTGCAGCTGCACCGGCGCTGCATCACGGCGCATCCGCGATTGCGCCTCCTCAGTGGGGCCGATCCAATATTTACCGGGTGGTAAGCGTATTTCAGCGGTACCACTATCGTCGGTATTCACTATCTGTGCACCTTCAAAGTCGGGTCCACTATCTGGCCATGGAGCCACTCTCACACTTGCGGAGATGGCGTGCCTAGCCGTTTGTGCGGTCATAACGCCAGAGACAACCTGACTGTAAGTGTTTATGGCGAGTGTGCCTTCAGTAGACGTGTCACCAGAGTCTGAAAGTATCGATAATCCGGTCGTTTCAGTAGTAGCTTGCGCGTGACTAGATTCGGTGCTGTCGATTGGGTCTTTGAGTGAGTTAGACGCAAATGCCGACGCCGCGAGCGCAAGCCCAAGGAATGAAAGCAGCCACACTGATCTATTTATATGTCTCGCCTTGCCCATTAACTTTTCTCAGCGTTTTTGTTGGATTGCATGAGACTCGGACACTATGTTTTACCGCTACACTGCTGTTGGAGCAAGTGGTTTCAAGGCGCTTTTCAACTGACCCGGAAGAAGGTGTCAATAGCGACACCTTCGGATGCGATACGGAAAACGAGGCCTCGTAATCCGGTGAGAACTCGACTTTTCCGGTGTTTCTGAGACCGAATCAATTCTCACCGGTTGCGCGAACAGTCAGGGTTATGGAAGGACAAAGGTCATCTCGGCGCGCCGATTTTGAGCTCGGGCCTCTACTGTCCTCTCTGCTACAAGCGGCATTGATTCGCCTTCAACCACAACTGTTAATTGCTAAGCCGGTACGACAAACTTATCCTTTTAGTAATTCACAGCGCGGCGCTAACAAAACATAATCTGCGTCATGTCGAGCGTATCAGTGAGTGCTACAGTGCCTTTATTGCAATGCTTCCGGTGACCTTCGGGTTCTGAATGCTTTGCCATAGCCTAGAGGCTGTCATTCGTATTTATCAGCGCATTATCAGCGCATTTTGTGTGGTCATGTACTAAAACTGAGGCGTAGGGCACAGTAGAGTGAAACGAGACACTATACATATGATGCTGGTTGCTTAGCGAAACGTTTAGCCAATAAATCGCGCTGTGGAGAATTTTGACGATGCCGACTGTGCCGACAATTGATCTATCCAACATTGACGCCGCCGCACTTGCGGCAATTGACCAAGCCTGTCTTGACCATGGGTTTTTTAAGTTAAAAGGCCACGGTCTTAACGATGCCATTGATGAGATGTGGCGTGAAGCCAGACGATTCTTTGCGCTGCCTAGAAATATCAAGCAGTCAGTGATGCGTCAGCCCGATCGCGCTTTTGGTTACTTTGATCGAGAGCTCACCAAACAGAAACGCGACAAGAAAGAGGTGTTCGATTACTCAGCGAAACTAGAGCCCATGTTCGACACGGGTGGGTCGAGTTACTGGCCTGATAATTCTGAGGGTCAG
>CBFIHK010000138.1:0-3428 GCA_965662305.1 Luminiphilus sp. | reverse complement strand
GTTGCAAAAAACGTTACAGGTCAGATCAACGCACGCTTTGAAGCTGCTGGCTTGCAGATCGTTGCACAGAAAATGCTCCGTCTCTCCGATGACGTTGCCGGCGGCTTCTATGCTGAGCACAAAGAGCGTCCCTTCTATGCTGATCTCGTCGCTTTTATGACTTCTGGTCCTGTCGTTGTTCAGGTGTTGGAAGGTGAGGGCGCAATTCTTAAAAACCGTGAGCTCATGGGTGCAACCAACCCAGCTGAAGCGGACGCTGGCACTATCCGTGCCGACTTTGCGAATTCGATCGACGCGAACGCAGTCCACGGCTCCGACTCGCCGACGTCTGCAGCGCGCGAAATTGCCTATTTCTTTGCTGCAAGCGAACTCTGCAGTCGCTAATAGCGAGCTGAGATGCCGGAAGCGTTAATCGCAACGTCCACTCCGGCCAGCAAAGTTAACTTGCTGGGCATGACTCGTGCCCAGCTCGAAGCCTTCTTTGGCGACATCGGTGAAAAAAAGTTTCGCGCCCAGCAGGTGATGAAATGGATGCATCATCAGGGTGTTCGCGACTTTCAAGCCATGACGAATCTTGGCAAGGGCCTCAGGGATCGCCTTGAGTCCTGTGCCGAGATCACCCCTCCTCAGATCGAAAGCCAACAAGATTCCGCTGACGGTACCCGTAAATGGGCTATCAAAGTTGATGGCGGGGCACTCGTTGAGGCGGTTCTTATTCCCGAGGGTGATCGCGCAACACTGTGTGTGTCCTCTCAGGTAGGTTGTAGCCTTGACTGTAAGTTCTGCTCTACAGGTAAGCAGGGATTCCAACGCGATTTGACCGCCGCTGAGATCATTGGTCAGGTTTGGTTGGCCATTAACTCCTACGACGGTTGGCAGGCGGGCAAAGGTCGTGTTGTCACCAACGTTGTCATGATGGGTATGGGTGAGCCCCTGCTCAATTTTGATAACGTCGTGAGTTCCATGGAACTTATGTGTGACGACCTTGCCTATGGCTTATCAAAGCGCAAAGTAACCTTATCGACCTCAGGTGTTGTTCCCGCCTTGGATCGACTCGCTGAGCTCTCCGATGTCAGTCTTGCTGTATCGCTGCACGCGCCAAATGATTCAATTCGTAACGAAATCGTACCCATCAATCGACGGTACCCCATTGCAAAGCTGCTCGATTCGGCACGTGCTTATATAGACGCACAGACCGATCGAAAGCGTGTTGTGACGATCGAGTACACATTACTCGCCGGTGTTAACGATCAGGTAGAGCATGCGCACGAGTTAGCGGCGTTACTAAAAGACTACCCGTGTAAGATCAATCTCATACCGTTTAACGATTTTCCGAACTCGGGCTTTAAACGTCCTAGCGGAAATGCCGTTTCACGTTTTTGGAAAGTCTTGATGGAAGCGGGATTCATCGTCACAGTACGAACAACCCGCGGTGACGACATAGACGCTGCCTGTGGGCAACTTGTGGGTGATGTGAACGATAGGACGAAGCGTTCCGCGCGTTATCGTGCACAATACGAAGAACTAGAGTAGCCAGATAACAAGAGGGGTGGCACTCCTAATGAGAAACCTACTGATCGTTTTCTTGCTCGCTGCGCTTGCGGGGTGTGTCACTGAAACTCAAGGGCCCAAACCCGTAGTTGTTGATCCGAAACAAGCCATTTCTCAGCGCGTAGCCTTAGCTCGCCAGTACATTGGCGCCGGGGATTGGGATAACGCTAAGCGCAACCTGGAACTTGCTGCGAGCATTGATGATAACAACCCCGAGGTCTTGGAAGCGTTTGCACTGGTGTTCCAAAGCACAGGGGAATTTGAGCTCGCTGAGACCAACTTTACTCGTGCTCTAGATCGCGATGCTGGCGCAAGAGCTCGCAACAACTACGCCGCATTTCTCTTCTCTCAGGGGCGTTACAAAGAGTCAGCAGGTGAGTTTCGTAAGGTAATCGCCGACACGCTCTACAGCGGACGACCCCGCGCCTTTGTAAACCTCGGACTGGCTTTGTTGCAGCTCAATGATACCAATGGGGCCCGTCAAGCCTTCACACGAAGCTTGTTCATGGACTCACGAAATCCCACAGCATTGCTCGAATTAACGCAGATTTCGCTTACCGAGGGTGATGTCGAGGCCGCGAGTGGGTATTATGACAGCTACAGGCAGATCACTCGCGTCCAAAGCGCGAGAGCGCTGATCCTCGGTGTCGAGATTGCGCGCCTATCAGGTGACGCGGATTTAGAAGCCAGTAACCTATTGGCGCTGAGAAATCTCCACGCTGAGGCGCCTATTTACAAGGTGTGGAAAGCTGCGCAGTTGGAGCAGCGATAATACGATAAAAAAATTAGGGGAACTCTCCATGAGCCAGGCTTCGCCCATCAAGCGCCGTAAAAGTCGTCAGATTATGGTTGGCAACGTGCCTGTGGGTGGAGATGCACCCATAAGTGTTCAGAGTATGACGAACACCGAAACCTGTGATGTTCAGGCAACGCTTGGTCAGATCAATGCAATTGCGGAGGCGGGCGCCGATATTGTTCGTGTCTCTGTACCCAGTATGGATGCCGCAGAGGCGTTCAAAGACATACGAAAAGCATCGCCCGTACCGCTCGTCGCCGATATTCATTTCGACCACAAGATCGCGTTGAAGGTGGCTGAATACGGTGTTGATTGTCTTCGAATCAACCCCGGCAATATTGGTAAAGAGCAAAAAGTTCGTGAAGTGATAGCAGCGTGCAAAGACAAGGGCATCCCTATCCGCATTGGCGTAAACGCAGGTTCTTTAGGTAAGGAATTGATGCGTAAATACCCTGAGCCAACTTCCGAGGCATTAATTGAGTCAGCGTTGAAGAACGTTGATATTTTGGAGCGATACAATTTCCCTGATTTTAAAGTGAGCGTGAAGGCATCAGAGGTCTTTATGGCGGTCGCGGCCTATCGAGGACTTGCAGCGCAGATCGAGCAACCTTTGCACTTAGGTATTACAGAGGCGGGTGCGTTGCGTGGCGGAACAGTGAAGTCTGCGGTTGGGCTGGGCATGCTTCTTATGGAAGGCATTGGTGACACCATGCGCGTGTCACTGGCTGCGGACCCAGTGGAAGAGGTCAAGGTGGGCTTTGAAATCCTAAAGAGTCTTAAATTGCGCGCAAATGGCATTAATTTCATTGCGTGCCCTAGTTGCTCGCGACAAAACTTCGATGTCATCGGTACAATGAACGAGCTCGAGCGCCGGCTTGAGGATATCCGCACCCCAATGGATGTCGCCGTTATTGGGTGCATTGTTAATGGGCCGGGTGAGGCGAGAGAAGCCGACGTTGGTATGACGGGTGCTACGCCCAATAATTTGATCTACCTGGATGGTGAGCCTGATCATAAGGTGAGCAACAACAACTTTGTTGATCATTTGGAGGCTACTATTAGGAAGCGTGCTGAGAATCTG
>CBFIHK010000137.1:0-3461 GCA_965662305.1 Luminiphilus sp. | reverse complement strand
CTAGTTACGTCAGTATCGAGGCAAGAACTGCAAACCCTCGCAGCCTCTCAGATCGCGAGTTGTCGGGTCAATTGTCAAACGTGACGGTCCGAGCTTAGAAGGAGCTTGCAACTGTGTATTCCTCATCGTCTTCGTATTCCGTCATAAACTCGACTCCCTTGCGTTGCACCTCGCTAATCAGCCACAACTGCCCGTCTTGGTCGCAATAAGTAAAACCAAACGGCACTTCCGGACAATAATAAGCGTTGTAATTGCAGCTAGCATTCTCACCACTGTTTACTGGCGTGGGATCGTAGTAGTCGGTATCCTCAACTTTTGGATACCAATCAATTTGATTATTTTCGGAGCATTCCGTAACGCACTGCCACACAAAGACATTTGCACCTGCATTGATGCTATCGGACTCTTCGTCATCGCGATCAAAGGTCTTTGAAGACTTAGCGAAAACAATAAATGCACCATAGAAATTATCTGTCTCATAAGCGTCAGATTCAGCCCAGACACGTGTAGCCGCAGCTATGGTATCAATCAGAAAGGGCTTTTCGCGTTCGATTATTTCGAACAACTCCTCACCAATTTCCGGTAGGTCACCTGACGCAACATATTGCTCACAGTTTTTGTCCAAAGCTTGTTCCACGAAGGTCGCCAAATCGTCATTGGCTAAGCTCTCTGCAACTTTCTTTGAACCAGCTGCACACCCAACAAAATTTAGTGTTATTACTCCAGCCGCTGTTCCTTGATCTGTTATCTCCTCAGTATTGAAGTCCATCCAATCGGGACCGTCATACGACTGTGCAGCAGCCATAATATCTTCCTGCTGTTGCTCATTTACCCCAAAAAAGAAAAAGCCATGATTAAACTTGTAAGAGGCTGAACCACGACCTTCAGAGCGACCCTCCTCTTGCGTCACTGCAGTCACTTTTTTAAACATATTGCCTATGAAGCTCATAAATATGACTCTCCCAAAAAATTAATGGTTAGTGTTGCTCCGCAACTTCTTAGTTTATGTACTTCATTCGCAGGGTGAACTCAATAAGGGACAGCAACCAGATTAGTTTTTTGCTAGACGCGACCGCCCCAAATGTCACATTAGCCTCATAAGCCCATACTTCACGAGGTTGATGCATGTTGGTAAAAACCAGAGTCCGGGGGCACTTTTGGGGGCATCAAACTTTTTATATAGAATAAAACTTATTTATATCAGTAGTTTAATGAAAGAAATTCACTCCCGCCGCCTCCACCAAAACTGAAAAGGGTCGCCGTTAGGTGGCCCTTTTTTGTTTTTAGCAACTGTGACAGCTGAACCCGCAAGTTCTGGCGAAGTTTTCGGACACCGAGGGTGCCTCCACCAACTCTGCAAACACAACGAACGTGGAAAGTAGCGTTGGGAACCGACCCATTATCGGGTGACGACTACCCAGCGCAGAGTAGGCTGTCTCCTGCCATTCCTAAGGCGGCAATAGAGGCCTCACGCGCATCAAATAATTGAATCAAGCGTGCCAGAAAGGCGCGCGACCAAGGTGACGCGCCTACATAGAAACATGGAACCTCATAGTGCACTACGCTGCAATGCGAGTGCTGGTGTTAGCGGTTAGCCGGCCGAGGTTCCTGACTCACTCGCCGAGTATGAATTCACAAGCGTCAGATCAACCAGCGGCGTATCGGGAAGGGCCACTTCAACAGAGACTTTATTAAGAGGCGCTCCAATTACACTAGTGCTCGCTGCCAGCTGTTTCTTGGGATCATAAAACGGCTTTTCCACCACCTCTGCACGGCGCTGCTCACCAAGACCCTCCATGGTTAGATCGGTTCCTATCAAAGCGTATTCTGCGGATACCGTCGCGAGTGCGATGTTCTTTCGCAGACGCGGTGAATAGACTGCCGAGGTCACATGGCCTACCTGAGCCTCACCACTGAAAAGTGGCCAAGCACGCGTATTGGGCATGGCAAGTGGCTCGCCACTAATAACAACGCCTACCTGCTTGCGAGTAACTCCCGCATCACGAATCGCTTTAAGTGCTTGCTTACCGATAAATTCGGCATCGGTGTCGAGGTTAACCAGCCGGTCCAGACCCAGTTCGAACGGGTTCGTATGAATATCCATATCCGCATGATAAGAGAGCATCCCTCCCTCAATTCGGCGGATGGTCGATGTATGGCCAGGCTTTAAGCCAAAAGGCGCACCCGCAGCCATGATTTTCTCCCACAGGGCATCCCCTTTTGTCCCGTCACGCAGGTAGATTTCATAGCCCAACTCGCTAGACCAACCCGTACGGGAGACCACTAGCGGTATGCCGTCCAGGTCGTAATGCCTGAGCCAATAGTATTTGAGATCAGCGATATCATCGCCAAAGAGCGCCTTCATGATCTCGCCTGACTTAGGCCCCTGAAGCTGCAGTGGCGATACATCGGGCTCATTTATATTCACATCTAATCCCGAGTGAACAGCAACACCCTGCGCCCAAAGCAAAATGTCGCTGTCGGCTAACGATAACCAAAAATGGTTCTCGCCCAAGCGAAGTAAAACCGGATCATTAAGAATGCCGCCGGCCACGTTTGTGATGAGTACATATTTACACTGACCAACCGCACACTGGCTCAAGTCTCTGGGTGTCAACATCTGAACAAATTGCGCGGCGTCCGGACCCGTAATTTCAACCTGCCGCTCAACGGCCACGTCACACAAAATGGCATCGTTTACCAGATTCCAAAAGTTCTGCTCGGGATCGCCAAAATCTCTCGGGATGTACATGTGGTTATAAACAGAAAAACCTTGAGCACCCCACCTAACCGTGGCGTCGAAGAAAGGCGACTTGCGGATTTGGGTTCCGAACCCGAATTCGGTTTGTTGTGTGGACATATTGTTACCTGCTGAGTGTTGGAGCCTACTCACACCCCGTGGGGCGTGACAGGCTTATGCCGACGTCTACCTGTGCTCACCCTGGCGCTTATCGCTTATTTGGGTCCGCTTCAGGTGTTTCTCTTTCGCGCTTGGGCACGCTTATTCCGGTTTAGGATTACCGTCGCTGAAAGATGGGCGAGGTTGGCATTTCGACAGTTGTGGTGCGATCGAAATTTGCGTGAGTTGCTCTAATTTTCTGAACAGATCTCTGACATGCAAGATGGGGCACGGGCACTGCTGTGATGCCTTGAAATCGTAAACGTCGGGTGTACGACAAGTGCCTTTGGCGCGTGATGGCTTAAAACAAAGACCGGCAACGATTGGATGCTCTTAACACCTGCGCAAAGCAATGCCAGAGAAGAGAAGAGAAGAGAAGAGAAGAGAAGAGACAATTGTGGGGCGGTGCAATCTCGCGAAACACACCGCAAGACGAAAAACCTGAAGATACAACGGTGGCGGTCTTAAATATTATCTGCCGCCGGAACCGACCTTGCTAGTCTGAGAATTGCGAGTGGCGCACTTAGATGAGACTCAACTCCGCCCCACCTGCGCTGTCACC
>CBFIHK010000136.1:0-3464 GCA_965662305.1 Luminiphilus sp. | reverse complement strand
CCGACAAAAGCGGCGCATCGGTGTAAACCACGGGCGATGAATAAGCATTGGAGGAAGGATTCATGAAACGGTTTGTCGTCCTAAACAAGGCGAGGTCATTAGAGGTGTAGCCGTAGCCCAAGGGGTGAGAGGTATCGAGATCACCCTGCAAGATCGCGCCACGCACAAGCGTGAATGCGTATTCGTCAGAAGCGGCTGAAAACGGTTTGCGATCAGGGAGCAGGGCGCCTTGCGTTTCCGAGCTGGCATTCTTTTTCTGCGCACTCTTCAGATCAGCAGCTTGCTGCTGCGCAGGCGTCATCCGCCAAGTTGCCTCGGTTAGGTTCTCATTTGCCGCCCAGGCCACGGTGGACGCGCCTTGCAACCACAGCACGCCGCCACCTTTAACGAAGCTATCTAACTGCTCTGTGGCACCCGTAATTCGCAGCGGTGTGGTCATGATGACATGCGTGTAATTGTCGAGATCAACACGCCGCAGGTTATGGCTGTCCACCATGGTGATCGGCATATCCACGCGTGTATCGAGTAGGTGCCAGATTTCACCGGTGCCGTAAGCGGAGGTGCCAGGGCCTGTAACCATTAGGACCTTCGGCAGCGAAAGGACATCAAAGCCACGACTGCCAAGGTCGATGCCCTCCGGTGTGTAACTGCTGGCTGCCGGATAGATCTTTACGCCTTTGGCATGCGCTTCGGCGAGTAATTCCATGTCAGCTTCTGGGATAGCGTCTTGTAGTTTGGGTGCCACAAAGAGCGTTCCGAAACCAAATTCGACCGCGCCTGTGCTGGCGGTCAGGGCTGTAAATGGTGCGTTGGCAACGCGAACGTTGGCGCCTGCTTCGAGCAGGTCGTAAAGCAATGCAGGGCTTGATGAATCGCGCCAGTCGATGAGGTAACCAATGGGAGATTGCCCGAGTGTGGCGGCTACCTCCGGTGACGACGCCACAGGTTGAGTCTTAACGTTTCTCACCGCTTCGCGTGTGTGCGAGAGGTTGAACGCCCATGGCAGCGTCCATGTCGAAACGTCGTAGAAAACGTTCTCCTCGAATTCGAGCTGCTCGCGCCAGAGGGTTTCTAGATAGGTCGCCTGCGGCTGATCGAGCGGGATGGCAATGGCGTCGCCAGCTTTGAAGGTTTTGCCTTCGGCAGTGATGTCACTGGCCAGTACTTCGACCTCGATCTGGTGTCCGCTCAGAATGCGTACGAACTCAGCTAAGCGGGTGGGGTCGCCATTGGCGCTCGCAAGATAGTGTCCACGCTTGCGCTTTTGCTGGGTGTAGAAGTTGCGCTGATAGTTCAATAGCTCATCTTTCAATGCCGATGTGGCTTTGATCGAGGATAGCGAGGCTCTGAACTGATTCGAAATGCTGAACGGAAAGGTGAGCTTACCGTTGACCGTGTCTTGGCCGGCGCCTCTCGAGGAGGGTTGCTCGAACAAAATACCGACCGTGCCAAAGAGATCAGGGTAGGTGGAGCCTTTGCCCATGAAAAAGTCGTCGTAGCCTTCTTCGGTGAAGAACCGTATCCCCTCTGCGTCAAAAGCCTGCGCGTGGTACTCACCAATTTTAGCAGTAAGGACCTGGTTGATGTCGGGGGTTAGTGGGTTTGTCCGCTCGGGTTTTCCGGGCATAAAAAAGAAGTTGCTATTACTGCCCTGTTCATGGAAATCGAGCTGCACATTGGGCTTCCACTCGTGGAATAGGCTCAGTCGTCCTCGACTCTCCGGGTGCTGATGCGGTAACCAGTCGCGGTTAAGGTCGAACCAGTAGTAGTTGGTGCGACCATTTGGGACTGACTGCGCGTGCTCCCGGTCGTTTGCATCGAAGCTCGGGTTGATCCCCCGATGCGCGTTGCTCCAGTAGGCAAATCGATCGAGGCCGTCAGGGTTGAGCATTGGGTTGAAAATGATGACGACGTTCTCGAGTTGCTTGAGTAGCGCTTCATCCTGCGCGGCGGTCAGGTAGTAGGCGACCAATGGGGTTGAGTTGGCGCCGCTGGGCTCGTTGCCGTGAATGCTGTACATCATGTGAAGTACGGCGGGTTGTTCACTGAGATTAACCTCGGCCTCCGGGTCAATGATGGCCGCTCGCGCGGCTTTGATGTCATCAAGACGCGCAAGATTTTGAGGTGTCGATATGGCGTAGCTCACAAGTGGTCTGCCGCCATAGGTCCGCGCATGCTCCCCAAGCGCCACCATCCGAGGTGACGCCTCCGCTAAGGCGTTTAGATAATTCACGATCTCGTAGTGATACCAATGCCGTTCCCCTACATCGACCCCCGTGATTTCTTTGGGCGCTGGAAGCGCTTCATCCAAGGTGGGTACGTCACTAAAAACATCATTCAGCGACAAGCTCACGGCCTGGGCCTTAAGCGTAAACAGGAGAGTAAAAGCGAGGAGTACGTGCTTCATGATGGGTACCTTGGTTGCTGTTCCACAGATAATAGCTGGACTCCGGTATCAAGCGACAACTCAAACCTTCTTTAATGTCCCTTGAGGGGGTAATCTCGAGTCGAAAGCGCCAAAAATAAAAAACGCCGAGGAGTCGCAATGAGCGATCACCGCCCCGTTAGTATCGGTCGAAAAGTTGCCTACGGCTTTGGCTCGGTGGCCTTTGGCGTTAAAAGCAATGGTTTCGATTACTTCTTCTTGATCTTTTACAGCCAGGTCATGGGGGTTAGCGCCTATTTGGTCAGTCTCGCGCTGATGATCGCTTTGATCGTGGATGCGCTCAGTGACCCGCTGATTGGATATCTCTCAGACAACACGCGCTCGCGCTGGGGCAGGCGGCATCCCTTCATGTACGCGGCAGCGATACCTGCCTCGGTGGCATACTACTTTGTGTGGAATCCGCCAGCGGGCCTAGAGGGCGACGCACTCTTTCCCTACATCGTAACGCTGGCGATCTTGGTAAGAACCTTGATCACAGTCTATGAAATCCCCAGTTCCTCGCTGGTTGCTGAAATGTCAGATGACTACGACGAGCGCACCAGCATGTTGAGTTACCGATACTTTTTTGGTTGGACCGGCGGCACACTGATGGGTGCGTTTGCCACCATTTTTATCCTCGTACCGACGGCAACAATCAGTAACGGCATGTTCAACATCGAAGGGCACGGCCAGGTCGGTGCTATTGCCGCCACGGTCATTTTTCTCGCAATCGTTATCTCGGCGCTGGGTACGCACAAAATGATTCCGGACCTGAAACCGCCGCCTCCGAAGCGACAAATGAGTGTGGGACTCATCTATCGAGAGGTCTTTGAGACGCTCGCCAGTCGCTCGTTTTTGGCGCTGTTCTTGGCGGCACTTTTTGGCGCTGTTGCCTCCGGTGTCTCCACAACACTGAGCTTTTATTTCTCTACCTTTTTCTGGGGTTTCACTACTGAGCAAATTGGATTGATTTCCCTCAGTGTTGTGATTTCCGCGTTGATGGCGTTTTTCATCTTGCCAGCCATTTCAAAGCGACTGG
>CBFIHK010000135.1:0-3464 GCA_965662305.1 Luminiphilus sp. | reverse complement strand
AATGGGGACTCAAAAAACAATTTCAAGACTTTTTTAGCACTCAAGTGGTGAGAGTGCTAAAAAGCATTAAAAAAAAACAGAATTGATGGGGTTTAGTCATCGTCAACGCGCGAAAAATCGCCTTCAAGCGTTACCGGTCCCCGATCACCGGATGGGTCAGACGTCCGATGCGGGATATCGCGCTCCTCGCTCGTGGGTCGGCGACCGGACTGAGGAGCGGCTCCTCCTAACACCGTTCTGAGGGCAGCGCGAAAAAAGACATACAGAGCAAGAAAATCTGAAATCAACCCTGGAATCATTAGCAATACGGCCCCAAAGGCCACGCTAATCTCGCCTGCGAATAACTGACCTCGGATAGCCGAGGCCGATGGAAAACGACCTGCCGTCAGCAGCGCAGAGCGCCCCGCCATTTGAAGTAGCCAGTATCCGAGCACAATCATCAATAAGATGTAGGCGATAGTTGCTAGCGCGCCGGCCTCGGCACTGAGCTCCAACAGCGACCAGAGTTCCAAGAAGGGATAAGCAAGTAGCAGTAATGGCATGCGGCAGTTCCTCAGCTACATTATCAGCACCAGTCTATTCCAGCACCGTTCCCGCGATAAGGGGTATTAGTGCGGGTCTTCAGCGGATAATTCAAGAGGCGCTACTTGATGAACACCATGCACGCTGCCGTCCCCGTTTAGCGAGATGATAGCTCCGTCGGCACGCTGGAACACAGGCGCGCATTGCCACTCTGCTTCGGGCACGCCTTGAAACAAAACGCAGCGCTCATTGTTCTCTGCCTTCCAGCGTCCTGAAACCACATTTATTTTTGGCGCCGCGCCTGTCTCCCGCCACCAGCGTGTCTCAAAGTCACCACTCGACAGCCATCGAGTCTCAGCGGAGATGCCGCTTTTGCTCTGAACGGCGCCACTATCGAGTGTGTCTGAGAAAGTCTCAAGAATCTCGGAAGTGCTCAGCTGAACCGCCTCTGCAAAATCCGCCTCTTGATACTTCTCGCTGTCGGCAATCGACGTATTAGGGATGGTACTCATTGTTAATACCATCGCAATGACTGTGGAAGTCACACCCTTACTTGCGCCCGTCACCTCACACCCTTACTTGCGCCAGTCATTGTGGGGACTTGCTCCCTGCGCTGATCCGCTCGCTGGAAGCAATGTCTGGTCGTGAGGAGCGCGAGTGTAGTGTGGTGGCAGTAATAGTCGGCAAGAAGATCACTGATGCGAGTCGTCACCGTTCCATGGCGCCACCCAAATCAGAAGCAACATGCCCGGAACAGCCGCGAGCATGCAGATCAAGAAAAACTCAACCCAACCTACACTCTCAACTAAAAAACCCGTGGCGGCGTTTGCCATCGAGCGAGGGAATGCTGCTAACGCGGTGAACAACGCGAACTGCGTCGCCGCAAAGGTGCGACTGGACTCCCGCGCCATGTAAGCGACAAATGCAGCGGTACCAAGCCCGACGCCCAAATATTCAAAACTAATAACAGCAGCCAATAACCAGACAACAGGACCGCTCAGCGCGAGAATGGCAAACCCACCAATACTCAAAAGCTGGACGACTCCAAAAAGCCAGAGTGCTTTATTGATACTAATACGGAGCATGATTGCGCCACCCAACATGGCGCCCGCAATGCTGCTCCACAAGCCTGCGTTCTTTGCCCAAATACCGATCTCGGTTTTGGTGAAACCTAAATCTAGGTAAAAGGGGGTCGATAAGGCAGTTGCCATGTTGTCGCCGAGCTTGTAAAGCACCATGAAAACCATTGCGAGCAGAACGCCTTTGACACCTCGGCGATCGATGTAGTCGGTAAATGGCTTTACTACCGTTGCGTAGATGTCGAGATGCTGTATCTCTGGGCGCTCGGGCTCACTGACAAAAAGGCTCAGACCTACCCCTACTCCCATAAAGGCGGCGGTAATCCAAAACACCAAGCTCCAGGGCAGCTGATCTGCCAAGATCAGTGCGAGTGCGCCTGGAATCAAACTCGAGATTCTGTAGGCTTGGACGTGAACAGAGTTCCCAAAGCCGAGCTCCTCATTAGACAAAAGTTCTCGTCGATAAGCGTCGATAGCGACATCTTGTGATGCGCTGAAAACGGCGATTACGGTTGCCATGACGGCGACAAGACTGAGATTGGCAGAGGGGTCAATCGACCCCATAAACCCAATCGACAGAATCAGCCCTATTTGCGTGAGCAACATCCAGCCACGGCGCAGACCCAACGGCAGGTGAAAGCGGTCCATCAAAGGCGCCCACATCACCTTCCATGTGTAAGGTAAACCAACCAGAGCAAAGAGACCGATTTCTGCCAGGGATACACCACTGTCTCTTAGCCAAGCTGGGACCAGTTGCAGCAGTAAATACAGCGGCATCCCGGAGGCAAAACCAGTGAAGACGCAAATGATCATGCGTCGCCCTAGGAGCTGCTGCCAAAAAGAAGGCGTGGATTCGGACATGGCTATTTTCTACTGCTTATTTTTCGCCAAAACATAGTCCCATACACAGCATTCTTTCAAAAGACTTGCGCACAAAAGGCGTGTCAACAAAAGTTCATCGTACAAAAGTCCTGTGCAAAAAGGCTTGCGGATGGTCGTCCGGGTAATCGCGTTTTATAGGCAGAAATAAAAAAGCCCCGTAACAGCGGGGCTTTGTGTGTCATATCTGCGGATTAAGCTGGGAACTGATAGTCGTCGAACATTTCCCGGAGCTTCATCTTCTGAATTTTGCCCGTTGCAGTGTGCGGCATTTCCTCGATGTACTGGACATCATCTGGAATCCACCACTTCGCAATCTTGCCGTCCAAGAATGTTTTTAGCTCGTCCGGTGTGACATCACCCTCACCGTTCTTCACCACAATCAACAGTGGGCGCTCGCCCCACTTAGGATGGATGCGTCCAATAACTGCAGCTTCAGCCACCATGGGATGACCGGTCGCGCAGTTCTCAACCTCAATCGAAGAGATCCACTCGCCACCCGACTTGATCACATCTTTAGTTCGGTCAGTGATCGATACATTGCCGCGGGCGTCGATGCTGGCAACATCACCTGTCTCAAACCAACCATTTTCTTCGTGTGCCGAGCTGCCGTCGAGCTTGAAATAGCTCGAACAAATCCAAGGACCTCGCACTTTGAGCGCGCCAAAGGCGACGCCGTCCCAAGGCAGTTCCTTGTTATCGTCGTCAGTGATCTTCACCTCAACGCCGAATATGGGCTGACCCACATTAGTTCGCATGCTGGCAAAGGCTTCTGCGTCGTACTGGTTTCGTCGAGCGCCCGAGGAGTTCGACGTGCCCAGTGGGCTCATTTCGGTCATGCCCCATGCGTGACGAGTATCAACGCCGTAAGTATCAAACTCTTCCATGACTGACAGCGGGCAGGCAGAACCACCAACAACAACACGCTGAAGCGTATCAACGCGCTCACCGCTTGATCGCAAGTGAGCAAGCAGATTCAACCAA
>CBFIHK010000134.1:0-3472 GCA_965662305.1 Luminiphilus sp. | reverse complement strand
GTGTCGTTCCCACCCACGATGAGTAACATCAAATTTCCGACATAATTTTTTGGGTCGTCCACCATGTTGGCAGTATTGGGGTCCCTCTGGAGCAAGCGAATGAGGTCAAACGATTCAACATTATCGCCTTTCCGCTGATGCCAAAGCTGGGTAAAAACTTCGAGAATCTCCATGATGACTTCAAGACGCTCACCTCTCGTAAGCCCCTGCCCTGCAGTCATCCGCTCGTCCGATGTCACGGCATCTGACCATTCAGAGAGCTTGTGACGAATCTCCCAAGGAAAGTCGAACAACGTCGCTAACATCTGCGTCGTTAGGTTACGCGACACCAACTCCACCCAGTCAAAGGTTTCGCCCTCAGGTAAGGCATCGAGTGCCTCCCCCGAGCGTTTACGAATAAGCGCTTCAAATTCCTGTAAATTCTTCGGTGCAACAACCGGCTGAACGGCCCTTCGCTGGATGTCATGCTCAGGCTGGTCCATCGCAATAAACATCGGTGAGCGTCTGTCGGGGGGCGGATCAACGATAGCAATCGAGGGCTCGGAGGAAAAAATTTCCGTATTTTTTTCGACCTCAACGACGTCTTCAAAACGTGTGATCGACCAAAAAGGCCCTGCCGGACTCTCTGCTTGGTAGTGAACGGGAGACTCTTCGCGAAGCCGCTTAAACAGCGGCTGCCAGCAGTCATTCTCAAAGCGCAGCGGATCAGAAACATCGATATCCGCCAGGGGTGTCGAGGCTGCCTCTTTGAAAATGGAATTCATCCAATCGTACTCGCCAACTCAACGCTTACATTTGGAATTCGGGGAGCTTAATCGTCATGTCACCGATACTGTCGCTTACCTGGACTTGGCAGCTCAAGCGAGAGTTACCCTCGCGATCAGGTCGAAGACCGAGCATTGATTCCTCTTGGGGGTCAACGTCCGGCAGCGGACCTGCCGACTCTTCGATGAAGCAGTGACACGTACCACAAACAGCACCGCCGCCACAGTCTGCGTCAATTCCTGGAACGTCATACTTCATGGCAACTTCCATAACGCTCATGCCGGCGTCGGCATCCACCTCATGTTCCGTACCATCGAACTCAATAAATTTAATGACTGGCATTACATAACCTTAATTTGAGTGAACTTCCCGGCAAGGATTGTGAATTATTTCACTCCCCTAAGCTAGCTTTTGTGGGCACTCGGGGGCTCACCGGCGACCCACCAGACGCAAAATTGCACCGCGAAAAATGCTCGAGCGCAAAAACGGGTCCAGCCAACGATAAAGGCGTCCCGAGATGACCACGGCGCGACCCGCGTTACAGCCGTTGATACCATCGGCAACAACCGTACTGGCGTCGTACCAGATCCACTTGGGTGAGCTGTTTTTGGCCGCCATCATGCCTGCAACTTCATGGAACTCAGTGTGGGTAAATCCGGGGCAAAGCGCAGTCACAAAAACCCCATCCGACCGTGCTGCACGGTTCAACTCCTCAGAGACAGCAATGACGTAGGCTTTTGAAGGCCCGTAGTTACCGGTATCAGAGCTCGGAAAGCGTCCTGCCACAGAAGCGACGTTGATGACTCTGCCGTAGCCACGCGCCTGCATGGGTGGAATCAACCGGCTGCACAACTCAGCAACTGTTGTCATCATCAACTGTTCAAACGCGCGTTGCTCCGCGAAGTCTTTCACCTCGAGTAAATTCGGTCCGGCAATCCCCGCGTTGTTTATGAGCACATCTACCGAGAGTCCGCGGCGCTCGATGTCCTCGCAGAGCTGTCTAGGCGAGTCAGCTAGACTCAAGTCACATTCAATGATCGTACTGGCCGTCGATAAAGACTCAGCGAGTGAGCGCAACTTTTCGCCCCTACGGGCGACAAGAATCAAGTGATCGGACTGACCGTCGAGTTGTCTCGCAAACTCAGCACCCAGCCCCGAAGAGGCTCCCGTAATTAATGCAGTTCCTTTCACCGACATCCCTCTGTTCGCGTCTGACTTCTCTCGTTCTGTTTCTCTTTTGGCATGCTTATCTCAATGTGACGTCGTGGATGATTACCACTCAGAGCTCGAACACCCACGCTGCAAGCATTTACAACGCTGAATCGTCTATTGATTGATCTTAGTGCACTCGAATCCCACAGCTGGAAAATGCACATGAATGTCACCAACATCATCAGATCGACGCAATAAACTGATTCGGTTGGCGTCCATACCGACAAGTGTGCCTGTGACCGGGACCTTACCGGTATCTGTAGGGGAAACCGTTACCCACTCCCCTACGTCAGGGTGGGCAGCCGCTGCCTCACTTATCGCGAGTGGGCTTGAGGACTTTGCGACCTCAAGTGCTTCGCTATCAGTCATTGGGGACACTTGCCCCCAGCCAAATCCAGCAACCCTATCCATCCATGCTTTCACCGGAGCGGGCAGTTTAGATGCCTTGACACTGCGAAATGCGATAGCGAGAAAAATGGGGTGGTAACAACGAAAGTCACTCAGGCAGGGCTCGTCACCACCGAGGAAGGCCCCGTTTCCCAAGTGAGCTGCAAGATCCTCAAGGTATTTATTGAAGACTGCCTTTGCCTGTTCGGGTGAAAGCATGGCCGGCGCATAACCCACCGCAAACGTCGCTCGGTCCTTGGCAAAGGCCATCATGCCTTTAAGACCTAGCTTCATGATCAACCCAATGGCGGTTTTTAACTGCGAGTTCTGCCGAATAGCGGCAAAGAATGCCTGCTGCTCAGCATGGTCTGCGAGGGAGGTAACCGACTCGCTATCGTAAGCGAGTTGTTTGTCTGCCAAATTCGTAATTTGCTCTGAAATAAGTGCCGTGTCGCAATAAACATCAGCGCCAATTTGCGCAACTGGGATCCGACGATATCCCCCAGCAAGGAGAGCGAGCGTCTCTCGCGGCGGTTGTATGGGCACATCGACGGAATGCCAAGGAACAGCTGAGTACCCAGCCATCAAACGCACCTTTTCCGCGTACGGCGAAGCTGGATAGTGGTAGAGAATAATGCCGCTATTTTTCATGGTATGGCCCCCGGTTAACTGGGGACCAAGCTTAGTGGTCTCGGATGAGGATTGCTACTGACCGAGCGCCTCTCTGATGCTCTGAGTCACAGAGTCAACGGCGCCGACACCGTTTATTTGGTGATAGGCAGGACCCTCAAGGTGGGTGTAGAAATCAACTAGCGGCCGGGTCTGGCTCTCGTATACACCTAAGCGATGCCGAACCGTGTCCTCAGCATCATCGTCCCGCTGGATGAGTGCCTCGCCGGTCACATCATCGATACCCTCAACCGCAGGTGGGTTGTGCTCGACGTGGTACACGCGACCACTGCCGGGGTGGACTCGCCGGCCACTCATGCGCGACACGATCTCCTCGTGATCAACGTCGATCTCAATGACTTGATCAATATCGATGCCTGCATCGACCATAGCTTCTGCTTGCGGAATGGTTCTTGGGAAACCATCAAACAGGCAGCCA
>CBFIHK010000133.1:0-3581 GCA_965662305.1 Luminiphilus sp. | reverse complement strand
CGCGCCACTCCACTGGTGTGGTGTTCTCAATCCACCATGTGATGGGCTCGACCGGGTCGGAAATTTCGGCACTTGGGTCTTTCTTAACGAGGTGCCACCGCTCGAGCAAATCGCGATAGGGCGCTGAATCTGTCGAAGTCAGATCGGTAACCTGGACGTTGAATGAGCCAAGGCGCGCGTCGGCAAAACGGGGCTGATAATCGTTCTCGGGTACCGCGATCCAGGTGTGGCGAACTGTGATGGATACATTGCGCGCGTCCGTGACGGCGTCACTGCCACCGTTTTTGGGCTTTGGATTGTTGAAGACATACTCAACTTCCACCGCCGTGTTTTCAGGGTAGTTGCGAAGCTCAAGAATCTGGCTCTTATCCGCATCCAAACCGCCCAGCTTGAAGCGATCCCCGGAATCATCACCACGCGAATAGGTCACATTGGCGAAAGCCTCTGAGAGGAATAGCGAATCGGCGTCGATCAACACCTCGCCGGTCTCCTCGTCCTCGGCCGCAATGGCGGTGACAGCGAGAATAGCGCGCGAGATATTCGCTTCCGAAGCGCGAGAAATCGCATTTTCGGGGTCGAAGTAATACGCGGTGTTCTGGCGTATAAACTGCAATTTATCGAAGCGACGCTCGATCGTGAAAATGTACTGATCACCATAAGACCCAGTGAAAGCGCCCGCATCAGTAACGCCATTCATCGTGTGCTTGAAGTAAATGAACTCGCTATCGAGCTGATCGCCTTGGAGCAACATTTTGGTCGCACCCGTTTTGGGGTCGCGAAACATGGTGAACAAGCCGTCGACTCGATCCATCTCCTCAGTGAGTTCGGCGATGGTCTTGGGCTTCTCTTCTTTTTCTTCCTCTTCTTCGTCCTCACCCGATTCGTCGTCACCCGCTGACGCCTCGTCTGCTACTTCTTCAGTCGCAGGCTCAGGCGCCTCGGGTGCGTATTCAGCGAGTGCTTTCACGGAAAGTGTTAGAGACAGAGGTAGAACCAGTAGTAGGAGTTTCCACAGATCGATACGATTCATTGTTATTCCTTGGTAATGCATGAGTGAGACCGCGCAAATACGATAATTTCTAGATAGGAAAAGATACTCTCAGCGACAGGTGGAAATCAAAATAAAAACACCTCTGGCCGAGTGAATCGTCACAAAATCCGTCGATTAAAACATCACAACAGACGTACACTTTCTTCAATCTATCGATGCTCAACCGCTTTTTACTCATTTATTTTTTTAAATCGGTTTTTGTTCAATGTACAAGGACGCCTAATCATGCGAACGCTCTACCCCCCTCTCGAACCCTCCCATCACGGCTGGCTAGATGTTGGTAACGGCCACAGCATCTATTTCGAGGAATCAGGCAATCCGGATGGGAAACCGTGCGTGTTTGTTCACGGCGGTCCGGGCGGGGGCTCATCGCCCGCAGCGAGACAATTCTTTGACCCTGCGCGCTACCGCATTGTGCTCTTCGATCAGCGCGGTTGTGGTCGTTCCACGCCTCATGCTTCGCTCGAAGCAAATACAACCTGGGACTTGATTGCAGATATGGAGCAACTGCGAGAGCACCTGGGCATCGATAAGTGGCTCGTCTTTGGTGGCTCTTGGGGAAGCACGCTGAGCCTAGCCTACGCGCAGACGCATCCCGATCGTGTTACTGAGCTTGTGTTACGAGGTATTTTCCTTCTTAGGTCCAAGGAAATCCGATGGTTCTATCAGGAAGGTGCGAGCGCTATGTACCCTGATACTTGGCAGAACTATCTAGCTCCGATACCTAAGGAAGAGCGCTCAGACCTTGTCAGGGCCTTCCACAAACGCTTAACCAGTAAAGACGAAGCTGTGCGTCTGGCAGCGGCGCGCGCCTGGTCCGTCTGGGAGGCTTCGACCAGCTTCCTACATCAAAACAAAGACTTCATGGAAAAGCTCGATGAACCCGAGGCGGCGTTGGCTATGGCGCGTATCGAGTGCCACTATTTCGTGAACGGCGGCTTTTTCGAGACACCAAATCAGCTACTCGAAAATATCGATGTTATTCGTCACATCCCGACTGAAATTGTGCAGGGGCGTTACGACGTCGTCTGCCCACCCACAACAGCTTGGGAACTCCATAAAGCGTGGCCTGAGGCCAAATTCAACATGGTACAAAATGCGGGCCACTCCGCTTTTGACCCTGCGAACGCCAGTGCACTGATTGCCGCTACGGATAGATTTGCGAACTAAAAAAAGGGGCTACAAAGCCCCCTTTTCTATCTGTCTGTAAAAAATCGTTTCAGAAAACGTTATAGCGAACAGGCGTCCTCGCGCTTGGCAGTGGCCTTGTCACACTTAGAGCCTTCTTTTTTACAGGCTTTACCCTCTGACTTAATCGCTTTACTGCAGGACTTAAGTTTTTTGTCTAACTTCTTTCGGTCTGATTTATCCAGTCGGTTCGCAACATCTCCCGCCGAAAGCTCGGCCGTTTGAAGGCGGATCTTACCGATGGAAAACTTTGCCTTGGTCTGTGTCACTTCCACAACCCCAATCAACTCTTCGTCTGCACCTAGCACCTCGCCTGTATCGGGATCAACAAACCCCTCTCCGAGGGTCACAATTTTGAGCAGTTCGCCGTCCTTCAAAAACCCTGAGCCATAGTTCAGATACACCTGGTCACCAGACACTCTCGCAATCTTCACAGGGAACAGCGTTTGAGTCAGTTTTTCCGCAATTTGCCGCGAAACATTCGCTGCCAAATTATCAAAGGCTGAAATACCGATGCCACGACATGGATTTGACTCCGAGTCACTCGTGTTCACCTGATCATCATCCGTGATGTTTTCGCTCAACCTGATTTCAGCCGTTGACACGTCTACCACCCTAACATCGAGCCCGAACTTGGCTTCGCAAGCAGACATGATCAGAAGATTTTTCGATTCCAAGCCAAGCTGGGTAACGCGGCCGTAAAGCAGATAATCAACACCACCAAAACCACCAAAGCTCGAGGCACCACCTTCCACAAGGCCTTGGATAGAGAGGTTTTGCTCAGCAAGAATCTGGTCCAACCGACCGCGCTCGATCAATGTAAATTTCCCGGTCTTGGACAGCGCTGTTTCTACCGCTGTTTGGATATTTCGACTGTCGTAGTCGCTAAACGAACTCTCGAAAGTACCCACACCAATGATGGGTTTACTTGACTGAGCGTTCGCGAAATTTGTGAGGGAAAGGGCTGCCAAAAGGGCAGCGGAAATGATGTGCTTCATTTTTTGCTCCAAAAACTATCTTATTTTCTAAATGTTCAGATCTAGATAGATCGACCACGCTTTTGCTGAGGCGCTTTTCCTTTATTGCCTTTACTGGCGGACGCCTTCGTTTTTATTCGAACAAGATCTCCTCGAGAGGCGGGTGAGCCACTTGAAAAACGCGCCTTAGAAAACTTAGCCGTTGTTTCAAATACTTCCAGCTCACCTATCAGTTCTTCCTCAGAACCGAGATTGAGACCCGTGGCTTCGTCGATTAGCTCTTCACCGGGGCGAAATACTGTGACGATGTCACCAACATCGAGAATGGAAGTACCGTAGTTCAAATACACGGTGTCGCCACCCCT
>CBFIHK010000132.1:0-3598 GCA_965662305.1 Luminiphilus sp. | reverse complement strand
ACATGGTTTCACCCGAAGACGTTGCTGCGAAGCGTGGCAAGTCAGTTGAAGAAATCTTCAGCTAAGAGGAATTAGGTGATGAGCAAAGAAATGATCAAAGTGACGTTGGTGAAAAGTACCAATGGTCGCCTGAAGAATCACCAAGCCTGCGTTCGCGGCTTGGGGCTTCGACGCATCGGTCACACCGTTGAGGTTGAAGATACGCCTTCGGTGCGTGGAATGATTAACAAGGTTAACTACCTGGTACGAGTTGAGGAGCAGGCATAATGGGTGATGAACTTCGTTTGAATTCTCTGAGCCCTGCACCCGGCGCCAAGCGCGATGCGAAGCGTGTTGGTCGCGGTATCGGTTCAGGTGTTGGTAAGACCGCGGGTCGTGGTCACAAGGGTTTGAAAGCTCGTTCAGGTGGTAGTGTTCGCGCTGGCTTCGAGGGTGGTCAGATGCCACTCCAGAAGCGTCTGCCTAAGTACGGTTTCACATCGCGCATCGGCCGCACAACCGCGCAGGTCCGTTTGCACGAACTCAATGCTGTTGAGGGCGATACGGTCGATTTAGCAGCACTCAAGGCCGCGGACCTCGTCAAAGACGATGTTTTGCGCGCTCGGGTATTCCTGTCTGGTGAAATTACGAAAGCAGTAAACGTTAAAGGCCTTAAGGTCACTAAAGGCGCTCGCGAAGCAATCGAAGCCGCTGGCGGGAGCGTTGAGGCGTAATTATGGCCAACGGTATGCCCTCAATGAATAACGCGGGAATGGGTGAGCTCTTCAGTCGTCTTCGCTTTGTTCTTGTTGCTCTGATTATCTACCGAATCGGAACACACATTCCGGTACCGGGGATCGATCCTGCGCAGCTGTCTGCGTTGTTTGATCAGAATCAGGGAACAATCTTGGGGTTAGCCAACGTATTCTCGGGTGGCGCGCTCGAACGTATGAGTATCTTGGCGCTGGGTATCCTCCCTTACATCTCTGCATCGATCATCATGCAGCTCATGACGGCGGTAACGCCCGAGTTGGATGCGATCAAGAAGGAAGGTGAGTCCGGTCGCAAGAAGATTAGCCAGTGGACGCGTTATTTAACCGTAGGTCTGGCACTCGTGCAGGGCACTGGTATGACGGTTGGCCTCGCAAATCAGGGTCTCACTTACGACGCGAGCCTCGGGTTTTACGTGATTGCCATTACGTCGCTCGTGACAGGCGCTGTCTTCATGATGTGGCTCGGTGAGCAGATCACTGAAAAGGGTATCGGCAACGGTATCTCGTTGCTGATCTTCGCAGGCATCGTTGCCGGCTTGCCGCAGGCAATCGGCCAGTCGCTTGAGCAGGCGCGGCAGGGTGAGCTGAATATCCTGATTCTGTTGGGTGTCTTGGCACTTGCGATTGTTGTGATCGCGCTCGTTATCTTCATCGAGCGAGGACAGCGTCGTATCACGGTCAACTACGCGAAGCGCCAGCAGGGTCGTCAAATGCATCAGGCGCCTGCGTCTCACCTACCACTCAAGGTGAATATGGCCGGCGTTATTCCAGCTATTTTCGCGAGCTCAATTCTGCTCTTCCCTGCGTCGGTTGCGCAGTGGTTTGGCAGTGCCGATAGCTCTGATTGGCTTCAGGACCTTGCAGTAGCGATCGGTCCAGGTCAGCCACTAAACATCATTTTGTTTACTGGTTTCATTGTATTTTTCTGCTTCTTCTATACCGCTTTAATGTTTAACCCGAGTGAAGTGGCGGATAACCTTAAGAAGTCGGGCGCTTTTGTTCCCGGTATTCGCCCCGGTCAGCAGACAGCAAACTACATCGATGGTGTGCTGACGCGACTAACCATTTTCGGATCAGCCTACATTGCGCTGGTCTGTTTATTGCCGCAGTTCTTGGTGGTGATGTTCAACGTTCCCTTCTACCTCGGCGGCACGTCAATGCTGATCGTAGTTGTGGTGGTAATGGACTTCATGGCGCAGGTGCAGAGTCACCTTATGTCACACCAGTACGAAGGCGTAATGAAGAAAGCTAACCTGACTAACATCGGCACAGCTGGTCGCACGCGTTAGGTCTTTGGAGATAGAAATGAAAGTCCGAGCTTCGGTAAAGAAAATTTGTCGTAACTGTAAAGTGGTTCGCCGTAACCGAGTGGTCCGTGTGATCTGCTCAAGCGATCCTCGTCACAAGCAGCGTCAAGGTTAATTTCGGATTCACATTGCGGGTGCGTAAGCGCTCACAAAATGCGGCCTTGGGCTGCTAAACATGGAGATTGGTAATGGCACGTATTGCCGGTGTAAACATCCCTGACAACAAGCACGCAGTGATCTCACTGACGTACATTTATGGTGTTGGTCGCACGCAAGCGAAGCGTCTTTGTGCAGAGACTAACATCCCGGAAAGCACAAAGATTGGTGAGCTCTCTGAAGCTGAGCTCGATCAGCTGCGTGGGCTAGTGTCTGATATGACCGTCGAGGGTGACCTTCGTCGTGAAGTGTCGATGAATATCAAGCGTCTTTTGGACCTCGGCTGTAACCGTGGTCTGCGCCATCGTAAGGGCTTGCCTTTGCGTGGTCAGCGCACCAAGACGAATGCACGCACTCGTAAGGGTCCGCGCAAGCCAATCCGCAAATAAGTTTCGTTAAGCAACGTCAGTTGCTTCTCATGTGTAGCTACATCCCAATTTGTAGCGTTGATATAGAAGTAGGGTAGAAGATGGCAAAGCAAGCCAAAAAGACAACAAAGAGAAAGATTACCAAGCAGGTAGTCGATGGAGTGGCGCACATTCACGCGTCGTTCAATAACACCATTGTGACGATTACTGATCGTCAGGGAAACACATTGAGCTGGGCAACTGCTGGTGGTTCAGGTTTCCGTGGCTCACGTAAGTCGACACCGTTCGCTGCGCAGGTTGCGGCCGAGCGCGCAGGTGAAGCTGCGAGAGAATACGGTCTCAAGAACCTCGACGTTGAGGTTAAAGGGCCAGGACCCGGTCGTGAGTCTGCTGTTCGTGCGCTCAACGGTTGCGGATACAAAATCACCAACATTACTGATGTGACACCGATTCCACACAACGGTTGTCGCCCACCAAAGAAGCGTCGCGTTTAATTACGCCGTCTGAGGAATGAGATAAATGGCTCGATATATTGGACCTAAATGTAAGCTTTCGCGCCGCGAAGGTACTGATCTTCAGCTCAAGAGTGGTGTTCGTGCGCTTGAGAGCAAGTGTAAAGCAGAGACTGCACCTGGTATGCACGGTGCGCGACGTGGACGTCTATCGGATTACGGCGTTCAGTTGCGTGAGAAGCAGAAAGTTCGTCGTATCTCCGGTGTGCTAGAGAAGCAGTTCCGCAACTACTACAAAGAAGCGGCACGTCTTAAGGGCGCCACAGGTGAGAACCTGCTGCAGCTTCTCGAAAGCCGTTTGGATAACGTTGTTTACCGCATGGGCTTTGGCTCTACGCGTTCTGAAGCGCGTCAGCTGGTATCGCACAAGGGTATTTTGGTAAATGGCCGCGTGGTCAACATCCCTTCATATCAGGTTGCGCCCGGTGACGTTGTTTCTGTTCGTGAAAAATCGAAGAAGCAGCTCCGTGTTCAGTCTGCGATGGGTCTTGCTGAGCAGCGCC
>CBFIHK010000131.1:0-3618 GCA_965662305.1 Luminiphilus sp. | reverse complement strand
ACGGGTGGACTTGAACCACCGACCCCAGCATTATGAATGCTGTGCTCTAACCAGCTGAGCTACGTAGCCACGAGGGCGCGTAGTGTGTCGAGAAATAGATCACAGGTCAATGTCCCGCAGCTTGAATTTGTTACTTTTTCGCGCCTTACTGTGCACTACTTTAGCGCCTGGCCACAAAATCAATGTTAAAGCCGTTTCGCCGACTATTTGGTGGTTCTAACGACTCCGTAGATCAGTCAAAAGCTTCCGCGCCCAGCGACTCTCTGCCAGTTTCGGGCTCGGCTGAGCGAGATTGGATTGAGCCAGAAATTATGATCGCAGAGTCTGAATTAGACCTCGCAGATTTGCCTGATGCGGCCGGTGCTTTTGTGCGTCAGATTGTTCGTGATGCACTCAACGACGAGCTCGAATTGCCGATCATGCCCGAGCTCGGTCTTGCGGTGAGGCGTAAAACGCTAGATCCATTGTCTTCAGCATCCGACTTAACGCTTATTATTCAAACTGATGTCGCCATCACAACGAAGCTGATTCAGGTCGCGAACTCACCTTTGTATGTGGGATATCAATCCATTCAGTCGCTGAACGAGGCGGTGGCACGAATCGGTATGACTGCCGTTCGAGATATCGTGACCGGGCTCACTATCAAACAAATATTTGTGACCGAGCAGCCAAGACTCCGGAGAAGGATGCGCGAGTTGTGGGAGCACAGTGCTCGGGTCGCTGCCAACTGTTCGGTTCTGGCCCGCCACCAGGTTGGAGTGGACCCTGACCAAGCGTTATTGGCTGGTTTGGTCCACGATATTGGGGAGCTGGCGATCATCAAATATGCCAACGCCTTCTCGACTGATGAGCTAAGTGATGAAGCTTTGACAGAAGCTATTGAGCACTTGAGTGGGAAATTGGGTGCGTTGATGTTGCGACAGTGGAATCTAGATGAGGAGTTTGTGTTCGCTGCACTGCATGCGGACAGCTTCGAGCGAGCGTCCGAGCCGATGGTTCGTCTGGTCGATTTAGTTCAGGTGGCTCAATTGCATTTGTTGTCCGGTATCCCTGGTGAAGAAGTGCCCGATTTGCGTCTAGCACCGGCGGTTAAGCATTTGGGACTAACACTTGATGAGGCTGGAAAGGGGGTGGCTATCCTTGCCGAGGCACGTCACGATATCGAGCAAGTTAGGGCTGCACTTGCGATTTAGCGCTTACACATTGAAGCGGAAGTGAATGACGTCGCCATCCGCAACGGTGTAGTCCTTCCCTTCGAGTCGCCATTTGCCGGCTTCCTTGGCGCCCGCCTCACCTTTTAAATTAACGAAGTCGTCGTAGGCGACTACCTCGGCACGGATGAAACCCTTTTGAAAATCAGTGTGAATGACGCCCGCTGCCTCGGGAGCTGTGGCCCCCACTTTCACTGTCCATGCTCTTACTTCTTTGGGGCCTGCCGTAAAGTAGGTCTGCAGGTTGAGCAATGCGTAGCCCGCGCGAATCGTGCGATCGAGGCCAGATTCTTCCATGCCCATATCAGCGAGAAATTCGAGTTTTTCGTCGTCTTCCAGTTCTGAAATCTCAGATTCGAGTTTGTTACAGATGGCGACAACACCGGCGCTCTCAGCTTCGGCAAATTGCTTAACGGCATCGAGGTGTGGGTTGTCTTCAAAGCCGTCTTCAGCGACGTTGGCGATGTACATTGTTGGCTTTGTGGTGAGAAGGTGCATCATTTTTACGAGGGCCTGCTCGTTCTCGTCGAGATCGAGTGCCCGAACTGGGAGCGCTTCGTTTAAATGCGGCAGTAGTTTTTCCTCGAGTAGCGATTTGGTAGCAACAGCTGTTTTATCGCCACTTTTTGCGGTTCGTATGACACGCTGCAACTGCTTTTCACAGCTCTCAAGGTCGGCGAGTGCAAGCTCTGTGTTGATGGTCTCAATGTCCGCCAGTGGATCGATTTGATTCGCTACGTGAATCACATTCGGGTCTTCAAAGCATCGCACCACATGCGCGATCGCGTCAGTCTCGCGGATGTTTGCAAGAAACTGGTTGCCGAGTCCTTCGCCCTTAGACGCGCCAGCAACTAAGCCTGCGATATCAACGAACTCCATTGTTGCCGGGATGCACCGCTCTGGATTCACCAAGGCTTGGATCGCGTCCTGTCGAGGGTCGGGGACAGACACCACGCCAGCGTTGGGTTCGATGGTGCAGAACGGGAAGTTTTCAGCGTCAATCCCCGCTTTGGTCAGTGCATTAAACAGCGTTGATTTGCCAACGTTTGGGAGGCCAACAATGCCACATTTAATACCCATAGAAACTGTCCTTAGAGGTCGTCTTTTGTTTTGTCGTTACTGTGTAATTGCGTCATGGCTTTCACGTCATCGCCTGCCATGAGTAGTTCCAGTGCCCTAATGGCCTCGTCCTGAGATTGATCGATCAGTGCCTGTTCAATTTTGGAGGCTTTGTTGAGCACCCAACCCGATACTTTATTTGCTTGGCCCGGGTGACCAATACCGAGGCGTAGACGCCAAAATGCGCGACTCCCGCCAAGCGCTGGAATGATATCGCGAAGCCCATTGTGTCCGCCGTGTCCGCCATCAAACTTAAAGCGGCTTGCGCCTGGTGGCATATCAAGCTCGTCGTGAGCAATCAGTATGTGCTCAGGGCTTATTTGAAAATATTTTGCTGCGAGACCAACGGCTTTACCACTGTGGTTCATAAAGGTGTCAGGGATTAACAGGCGTATGTCTTGCCCGTTCACGATGCCGCGTCCGATACGACCGTCCACCTTTTTGTCAGCTTTGAGTTCGATAGCGTTGAGTTTTGCTACCGCCGAAACGAAATCGGCACCCGCATTATGGCGAGTGCCGATATATTTTTCGCCAGGGTTACCCAGACCGACAATGAGTCGAATACTGGGCTTCACTGTTAGCTCTCGTTGCCGGCGTCTTCGCTTGCTGCGTCGTCAGCAGCTTCACCTTCGGCGTCGTCCGCTGCACCAGCAGCTCCCTTGCCGCCGCGAGGTGCAAGAACACTCGCCACACCCATATCACGGTCCTCGCCCAACGCGAGAGCAGTAGAGGTAACACCCTCGGGCAACTTGAGATCTGAGAGGTGCACGATGTCACCCACTTGCAGGTCCACCATGTCGACTTCGATGAACTCAGGGAGGTCAGCAGGGAGTGCAAGAACTTCCACTTCATTGACTGTGTGCTGGATTCGACCGCCACCCAGCTTGACACCAACGCAGGTGTCTTCATTAACAAAGTGCAGTGGGACGGAGACCTTGATCGCCTTGTTTGCTTCAACTCGGAAGAAGTCAGCGTGCATTGGAAAATCCTTTGCAGGGTGACGCTGAAGCGCCTTCAAGATCGCTTTTTCTTTTTTACCATCGTAAGCAACTTCGATGATCGCTGAGTAAAACGCCTCTTTTTCGAGGTGCTTCTCAAGATCCTTGCGAATCAGCGAAAGGCTTACAGGGGCACTATCGCCTCCATAAATGATGGCGGGTACTTTCGCTTCGAGTCGGCGAAGGCGGCGGCTCGCACCTTTCCCTTCATCGCTACGAAGCTCGGCTTCTACTACAAAAGTGTCAGACATGGTCTGTCTCCTTTGACAAAACACCCTTAAACCTGCGAC
>CBFIHK010000130.1:0-3666 GCA_965662305.1 Luminiphilus sp. | reverse complement strand
GCTTTCGAGGGTATGGCCGTTGGTGCTTACTGCGCAAAAGCCGCAGAGGCCGCGGGGCTCATTGTGCGGCCTCTAGGCGGAAACAGAGTCGCTCGTTGTCCGCCGCGTATTCTTGAGCGTGAGCACGTTGATGAGCTTGTCGACAAGCTAACCATCGCGGTTAATGCGACGCTGGAATTTGCGAAGCAAGAGCAGTTGTTGGTGTCGCATAGTCCCCTGACGCGGTGAAAGTTTTTACGTTGAAGCTGAGTGTTTTGGGGATGCTCTTCCCCTTGAAAAGCGGTCTTGCATTTTGGATTTTAAAGTCGCTACCTCGAAAGACTATCGTAGAGTGCTTCGTAACGGTCTCGCATAGACGTCAGCGAAAACTCTGCCAGCATTTTCTGCCTACCCTGTTCTCCATACCGGCGTCGTAACTCAGAGGACCCTAATAACTTAATGAGGCTGTTCTTTAAGCCAACTTCGTCTCCCACTGGGACCAGCAGTCCTGTTCGCTCGTGATCGATAACTTCAGGAATCCCGCCTGCGCAAAACGCAACTACAGGCACCCCTGCAGATGACGATTGGAGTAGCGCAACACCCATGCCCTCCATCGTGGCGGGATGAGTCACGATATCCAGTTGAGGAATGATTTTATGAATATCGCGTCTGAACCCGGTAAAGGTAATGGCGGTTGTTAAGTTCAGATCTACTGATAGTTGCTCGAGCGCCTCTCTTGAGCTGCCAGCGCCGAGAAAGACACAGTGCGCCTCGGGGAACTTAGCCAAAATATCAGGCATGACTCGCAGCAAAAACTTATGCCCTTTGCGCGAAATGAGTTGGGCTATGACACCTACCGTCAACTTGTTTTTAGGGATATCTAGTCTCTCAAAAAGGTCATTGTCTTGGTTGGTCTTTGGCAAAAAGATGTCGGTGTCGACACAATCTTTGATTACCTCAAGGTTTGATACAGGCACCCCTTGTGAGGCGAGAACGCTCGCTATGGCGTCTGATATGCAGACAATTTTGTCGTACAGGCCATATTTGAGCTTTGAGATAAAGCGTGATTCAGGGTTGTCGACACGTCTCACCAGTATTGACCTAATCCCACTTAATTTAGCTGCGAGTCCACCGTAAAAATCTGCACCACGCCGACTGTGGACAATGATGAGGTCAATTTTGTGTTTGCGGATAAGTTTGCAGAGCCTAAACATAAAAAAAGGATCGACGTCGCCCAAGATGCGGGTCCCTATAACGTTGAGCCCTTCTGCAGAGACCTTGCTCATCACTTGACTGTCTTTCGGGCACAGCACCATATGATCATGCTTGGATGATGATTGCCCAGCTAACAAATAAATTAGTTGCTGCGCACCACCCAACATCTTTTCGCCCGCCTCTATATGGAGAATTTTCACAGTATCGCCTCAAGAGATTCATAAGCCTTTTGTGGAGTAATCTGCGATAGGCAGTCGTATGTCCCGCCGCAGGATGGTTTGCGGTGGCAGGGTGAACACGCCAGCCCCTCATAGATTACGGCTGATGTACTATTCAACGGCTTCAGATACGGGCAGGTTGATCCGAAAATGGCTACGGTAGGCGTGGTAGCCGCAATGCCCATATGCGTAAGCCCAGTATCCACCCCCACGAGCGCGGACGATTGTTCAATAATTGCGTAGCTTTGCATTAAACTGGTTTTACCCACCAGGTTTAGTAAGCAATCGGAAACGTTCACGTCAGACTCTATCGAAGAAGCTAATTGATAATCGGTCGGTCCACCGAGCATAACTACTTTCCAACCCTTCTCAGCAACACGCCTTATGAGTTCCGGCCAATAATGGGTAGGCCAGTGCTTTTGAGGTCGTGTGGTGAAAGGAGCGATTGCGATAATAGGCTTAGGATTGTCGGAATCTTGATCATGGATCAGCTCTCTAGCTCGCGCCCGATCGGTATGAGAGGGCGTTAACCCTAGCTTAAAGCTACTGTCATCGCAGCCCAGAAAACTTCCTATTTGCCGATACTCGCTGGACATGCGCATGTCATCAAAATCTCTTTTCAGCACCTCATGTGAAAATAGATGGCCGTACTCACTACCCCGAAAACTCACCCTTTTCGATGAGCCAGATAAAAGTGCCAATAATCCGCTTTTAAGCAGACCTTGCGCATCGATAACTAAGTCAAAGTCATGTGCTCTGAGCGTTTGATACAGCAGCCAAACCTCGCGGATAAGTGCGATAAATCGCCCGCGCTTTATTAAGGACCTCCATGCGGTTTTATCCCATGATATGACGGCACTGAGGTCTGCATGATTCTCTAGAAGCGAGGTTAATCCAGCGTCGGCCAGCCAAAAGATTTGAGCGCTTGGAAACCTTTCCCTGAGAGCTGGAATTAGACCGCTCGCCATAACGATGTCACCGATTGCGGATAGTCTAATAATTAGCACTTTGTGGACTTGAGACGGGGTAGTCTTTGAAGTCATCGTTAATCGTTACCAGCAAGACGTCTGGTCAGTACTTTACTCGATAATGCGTCTCGCCAAAAAGAGCTAAATGGCACTTTGACCCAGCGGTGGAGCGCAGGAGGTGATTTGGCTCGGACACAGATTGACTAAGCGCAGTGTTCAGACCCGTCCTCTGCCCTGAGGTTGGCGAGATACAGAGTGCCGGCTAAGAGAGTGCAGCCATAACTATAATTCGAATGCGAGGTGACTTAGATCTTGGAATGATTTCGCGTCTAACGACAATTAAGCGAGCTGAGTCTACTGGTGTTATGCCCCTTCTAGAACCTGCCATTCGGACATCGTCTCGTGTGTGCTAAAAACCAGTGGTGATTAAGAACGGCTACTCCGCGTCCGCAGATCATGTTTTTTCATGAGTCCTCGAATCTGATCGTAGCTAAGCCCCAGTTTTGCAGCAGCCTTTTTCTGATTTTGCCCATTGCTAGCAAGTGCCGCTCTCAGCCACGTTGCTTCCTGTTCATCGAGCGCTTTGCGCATATCACTAGGGATTGTGCCCCGCTGCTCGGCTTCGTCCTGCAGCTGCATTTCTTGCCGCGGCTGTCCGGTGTTTATTTCAGGCGCCTGAAAAGGCGCTGATCCTGGATCGTCAATGCCAAAAGGATCGATGATCAGCGATTGAAGTGGAGCGCCGTCCTCTCCTTGCCGGTGCAGCGATCGTTCAATTACGTTTTTGAGCTCGCGGACATTTCCAGGCCATTGATAATCATGGAGTGACGCTCGCACTTGATTTGAGAAGCCGGGGAAGTGATACCACCCGGATTCGGCGGCAAAGCGGATGGCGAAGTGCTCCGCGAGGAGGTCGATGTCCTTCTCGCGTGCGCGTAGCGGGGGCATATGGACCACGTCAAAGCTCAAACGGTCTAAAAGGTCCCACCGGAACAAACCATCTTCAGCCCTTTGCTTGAGATCGGCATTCGTTGCGCCGATAATTCGCACATCCACTTTTATCGTATCGGACCCGCCAATTCGCTCGAGCTCGCCATATTCGATCACTCGTAGTAGCTTTTCCTGGACCGCAAGTGGCATGGTGCCCAGCTCATCGAGAAAAAGGGTACCTTGATTTGCGCGCTCGAATCGGCCGGCGTGGCTTCTTCGCGCTCCGGTAAACGCGCCCGGCTCGTAACCGAACAATTCGCTGTCTAGTAAGGTTTCAGGTAATGACGCGCAATTGA
>CBFIHK010000129.1:0-3681 GCA_965662305.1 Luminiphilus sp. | reverse complement strand
TCTTCTTGTAACAGGTGAGCTCGACGCTGCCGGTGGCCACACCTACCTTGCTGAACTCGCAGAGCAAACCCCTACTGCCTCTAACGTTCGAGCGTACGCCAACGCCGTACGCGAGCGGTCTGTACTTCGCCAGCTTATTAATGCTGCGCAAGATATCGCCTCGGCAGGCTTCAATCCCGAGGGCCGCAGTTCGGAGGAGCTGGTTGATGAGGCCGAGCGCCTTATCATGCAAATCTCTGAGAGTGGTCAGAAGGCCGGTGGTCCCCAGAGCATGGATGGGCTTCTAAAGGGCGCTATTGATCGTATTGAGGAGCTTTACAACACTGGCGGCGATATTACGGGATTAACGACCGGTTTTATCGACTTAGATCGGATGACGTCGGGGCTACAGCCCTCAGACCTCGTCATTGTCGCTGGGCGTCCCTCGATGGGAAAAACCTCGTTTGCGATGAACCTCATCGAGAATGCGGCATTGGCGAGCGATCGCCCGCTCATGGTTTTCTCAATGGAAATGCCAGCAGAGCAGCTTGTGATACGAATGCTGTCGTCACTTGGTCGTATTGATCAGGGCCGGGTGCGAACAGGTAAGCTCGAACAGGAGGATTGGCCAAAGCTTGCTAGCGCAACGGAGAAGTTAAAAGGCACACAGGTATTCATCGACGACACACCTGCACTAACGCCTACGGAACTTCGATCACGTGTGCGTAAATTGGTTCGCGAGCAGGGTGATCTTGGCATGATCATGGTCGACTATCTGCAGCTTATGCGCGTGGCCGGTTCTAACGAGGGTCGAACTGCAGAGATTTCCGAAATCTCGCGAAGCTTGAAAGCCATCGCGAAAGAATTCAAATGTCCAGTCGTGGCGTTGTCGCAGCTCAACCGCTCGCTCGAGCAACGGCCCAATAAGCGACCCGTAAACTCAGACCTTCGCGAATCGGGTGCAATTGAGCAGGATGCCGACGTCATCATGTTCATCTACCGGGACGAGGTGTACAACGAAGACTCTCCTGACAAAGGTGTGGCAGAGATTATTATTGGCAAACAGCGTAACGGCCCTATTGGTACCTGTCGTCTGTCCTTCCAAGGGCAATTCACACGATTCGAAAATTTAGCGAGAAACGATTATGAGCACTACGGCGCCTAGCGAGGGTCCGCCCATCGACCTTGATGCGCTGCGCGTTATGCTCGGTGGTGACGACGGTCTCGTAAAAATGATTCTTGAGAAATTTCGGGCTGAAATTCTTGGCGACATCGAGCAGCTTAAAACGCTTCAAGCCCAACAAGAGCCAGAACCCATACGTGCCTTGGCCCACCGTCTCAAAGGCACTTGCGGTAACGCTCAGGCGGCCCAACTCTCTGAGATCTCAAAGTTGTTGCAATTCGCCATGGCGGCGGGTGAGCTTGAGCAAGCGCCGGGTCTGATCAAGGCGCTGGATGCGGAGCGTTTGTCACTAGAGAGTTACCTAACTGAGCAAGGCTATTAACTTGCCTCGGCTTGTGCTCTAGAGATCTTTCTCAAAAGCCCAGCTGTTCCCTTAGCGCAGATAACGCTTCTTTCCTCTGGTCATTTGACATGGCGTCCTCCTCACGAGGCGCGTCGATCGCTTTGCGCTCTGGAATCGTCAACGTCTCTCCCGCAAGCGCTTTGCGGAGCCATTGGTTATAGTGCACTTGAAACGCTGGCCAAGCTTCATTGCGAGTGTGGTTTGCAAGCAAATACCAGCCCGTATCTCGCCCAGCGAGATAGGCGATAGGGTGGCTCCACGACGCTTCTGCCTTCGGACTGGGGGCGAGACACGCCTCTTCATACGCTGCATTTGCAGTTGGTAGACCGAGCTCACCCAGTGCTTCAGAGCAGCTTGCAAGCATGCGGTTTAGCGTGGGGAGGTAGTCGCTACCCTCTATCGCACGGCGTGCGCCCATGAGAATTAAATCGCTGGAAAAATGCCCCAGCGCTTCTAGCCACAGACGCTTCACCTGACCCAATTGCTGTGCGTCTGACCAAGCAGCGTAATATTGGTTGTGATAGTTCAGTCGAAAGAGCGCAAATACCTGATTAATCGCTTCGACCAACCCACCGTCTAGGGCCGCGTCTTCTGACTTTTCGGCGTTAGCCTGCCCAGCTGGTGTCGCTGAGGTCGTCGGAGATGCTGCGGTCTTTCGTGCGATCTGCTGGGCCAGTTCCCCCGCCTGATGTTGATCTGCCACTTATCTGCTCCTGATGGCGTTGCCATTGGTATTTTACATGCTGCAAAAATTTCGCGTTCCATGAGGTGTGCACTTCGTTGCTGTCGACCCAATAAACAATAAATTCATTAAGCACTGAATCCGCATAATCCTGACCAATACCCGATAGTGCCAGGGTTTCATACACCGCTACATTGGGTCGCCACTGTGGGTCGAGTCGCTCAGGTAAGGTGCTATGTTGGATGCTGTTTTCGTGTCGCACCCAGCGCTGTCGTGCAAACTGTATGAACTTACTGTTTACGTCTTTGGGCGCGCCGCCGCGCTCTTTCCAATAGAGAATGAATTCCGGTCTTATGCTTTCGTAAAATGAGTCGGGGATTTCTGCACGCGCCAGAATCTCTTGGGCATCACTACTCGGTTGCCACTGATTATCGAATTTTGGCGGTGCTTTGATATCAAAAGCAGGGTGCTTTTGGCTGTGACGCCACTCGGATAAAACGTGCTGTCGAAAACGACTGTCATATCCTCTGGGGTCACCTGAGCGATCGAAGGTTTTCAGCTGAGACAGTATGTAGTCACGCGTTAATCCGTGATTTAAGTTTAGGAGATCAATCACGTGCTCACTCGGGCGCCATGCCTCAGTGTTTTGTACTGTGGGTGTCTCGCGTCTTTGGTGCCGGCTGGTCGACCACACCGCGGGGTCCGATGTCGGCGTTGCTGAGATGATTCCTAAGTCGACAAGGCGCTGTAGCAGCTGATTAAGTTTTACCTCATCCCAGAACGGGAACTCTGCGGCCAATGTTGGGATAGAAATAGTGGTGTTTTGCCCGTCTTCCGCACCCAGCTGATGGCTCAACCCTTGCAGCAATACCGCCTCCTCAAGACCAATTGTGGCCGCGAGTTGTGCAGAAAACGTGCAATAGCGTTCAGGGATGAATCGTGAGTTGGACATGGATGTTAGCTATGACTCTTGGTCTGTTAGCATAGCGGTTTCGGGGTTGCTGGGCACCCCTGTCGGAGTGATCTATGGCAAAAACCAAGACAGCCTTCGTCTGTAACGACTGTGGCGCTGACTATCGTAAGTGGCAAGGCCAATGCTCGGCCTGTCAGGCCTGGAACACGCTCTCCGAGGTTAGACTCTCGGGACCTAGTTCGGCGGCGAGTCCAAAGTCACGCGGTGGGTTCGCCGGCACGACAGCCACAGTTCAAAAGCTCTCTGAAATTGATCTTATCGATCTTCCCAGATTTAGCTCAGGTTTTGCGGAGCTTGACCGGGTATTGGGCGGTGGCTTTGTTCCGGGGTCTGCCATTTTGATCGGGGGCCACCCTGGTGCAGGCAAGAGCACACTGCTGCTGCAAACGCTTTGCAAGCTCGCCGCTCAGGCACCGGCACTTTACGTCACAGGTGAGGAGTCACCGCAGCAAGTCGCTATGCGAGCTAAGCGCTTAGGCTTAGAGACTGATGCGTTGCAACTCATGGCAGAGACCGATGTT
>CBFIHK010000128.1:0-3684 GCA_965662305.1 Luminiphilus sp. | reverse complement strand
CTCGCTTCTCTTCGACCGGCGCGACCACCACCTTTTCGTCTTCCTGCTCTCTCAGTCATACGAATTTCTCGCTTTATTTTGTGACCCTAATTTTGGGTGTCATTTTTAATTCATAAATGAGCCCGAAGCCAGAAAAATCGTGAGTAAAACTTGGCGTTTTTCTAACACTTTTTGGTAATAAATTTGTCAGTGCTTTCGAATGGAAAAACGCAACGCTACGAAGAGCGTCACCGACGTCAGACTTGCCGATCGAAACCGCATCATAAAACTGCAAATTATCTCGATGTACACTGTCCTAGCGGTACTACTGGAAGTCATAAATAGCGGGGTATTTGACAGAGGTTAGGAGAGAAAGGAGGCGATATGCGTGTGGGCAAATGCGGCCCGTTAGCTGTCGTCTTTAGTGGGTAACCGCTCACGAGCCTTAAAGCCTGGGGCGCTTAACCCATATAGCTCAACATGAGTCGTATCATCAGGTCTGTGATTTCACGTGCGGTCGTGCGAGTAACCAGAGGAGAACAGTGTGGTTTCGAAACGAATTGCTGTCGTCGGTGCCGGGGTAAACGGCACGTCAATCGCAACAGCCTGCGCGAAGCGCGGCTTTGAAGTGACCCTGTTCGACGCGGGCACACCTTTCGCTGAAACGAGCAGTAAGTCGTCGCGCATGCTTCATGGCGGCATTCGCTATTTAGAGCAGGGTCATATCAAACTGGTTCGAGAAGCCCTCATCGAGCGCGATGAGTGGCAGCGCATGGCACCCAATGCAACCCGCATCGAGCGTTTCTTCTTCCCTATTTATAAGGATTCACCAAGAGGTCGTACGACACTTTTCGCAGGTGCACTTTTGTATCAGTGGCTTGCCGGCCGGTTCTCGCTGGGAAAAAGCCGCCTTCACAGTAGACGAGATCTTTTAACAAGCTTCCCTCAACTGAACTCAGATAATTTACGGGGCGGCGTAAGCTACTGCGATCTTGTCATGGACGATCAAGCGCTGGCAGAAGTTTTACTTTCAGAGGCGCAATCATCAGGCGTCACCATTTATTCAGAGACCCCGGTCTCGGATATCACAACCGCAGGCACTTTGAGAGCGAACGGCGATATCTCGTCGTTTGATCATGTGGTTAACGCCGCTGGGCCCTGGGCAAGCGAGTTGGTCAACCAAGCGAACATCGACTCGAGATTCGAAATTGAACACGTGCGAGGCTCTCACTTATTACTTGAGCTTTCCCTGCCGCATGCATTGGTTTTTCAGGCACCTCGCGATAACCGCATTGTTTTTTGCATACCTCAATCGGCGAGTGAGGTGTTACTTGGCACCACGGAACACCCCCATCGGCTCGAAGATCCAGTCGACTGCACAGAAGCGGAAGTCGACTATCTGTTAGCCGTTTTGAACGACCACCTAGAGATCAGCGTGGATCGGGACCGCATTAAGGCCACGCTGTCAGGCGTTCGCCCTATCGCCAAAAAACGGCAATCGCAGCTCTCAAACATGAGTACCGCGAGCCGAGATTCTGAAATCGAAGTCCTCGATTCGCTCATTAACGTTTTCGGCGGCAAGTGGACGTCAGCACGTCACCTCGGGCAAAAAGTCGCTGCTTTGATCTGAACGCACTTTGGGGGTAGCGTCTGTAGTTCGATAACCTTAGCGCAGAAAATGGCATAGCCGTGCATAAAAATATAAAGAGAACTGATTCATGATTACCGCTGTTTACGCAAGCCTTCTCGCCCTATGGCTCGTTTTTCTATCGTTTCGTGTTATCGCTTTGCGGGGAAGCCCCGTTTTTGCCTTTCTGAATATCAATACTGATGATGAAGAAATGCTTCAGCGGGCTATTCGAGCGCACGGTAACCTGACCGAATACGCACCGATGATGGTGATCTTGCTTTACCTACTGGAGACAAACGGAACCGACCAATCAACGCTCCACGGTCTTGGACTTGCCTTTCTTGTCGGCCGATTGATGCACGGCATCTGCTTTGGGTTTATGAAGTCGAGCATGCCATTGAGGATAGGTGGCACAGTCCTCACTCTCACACCACTGCTAGTGGCGGCGATCATGTTGGCCTCACTTGCTCTCCAATTAACGAACTAGCAACGCTCAGCTTTCTAACGAGACTTTGGAAAAAAACCACATGGCGTTATCGCTTCAGGAAATTTCTGATCGGCTTGAACTACAAGACCTCGTGACACTATATGCGGATATCATCGACCGGAAGGCCTTTTCAGAGCTGAGTGCGATATTTACCGATGAGGCCGTCATCGACTACGAAGCGACAGGAGCACCCAAGTGCAGTGTGGAAGAGATGATTGCGTTCCTCACCGAAGCCATGTCGCTTTTTCCCAATCATCAACATTTGGTGAGTAACACGCAGTTCAAGGTTGATGGTGACACTGCAACAGGCCGTGTCATGTGCTTCAACCCTATGGAGATGGCCGTCGAAGGTGGAACTCAAACCTTCATTTTGGGGATTTGGTATGTCGATGAGTTCGTGCGAATAGATGATCGCTGGCTATTTTCATCTCGCAAACAAGAAGCCAGCTGGAATCTGAACTTCCCTGAGCACCTAAATCCAACTTAGTAACAGCGCATCTGTTTTGTCGCATTTCACATCGCATAATTTGCAACTCTGCGACACCTCGCCTAGTTTGGTGCAATGGACAAAAGGTCACTGTGATGAAACGTTTGCTTCTGACACTTCCCCTCCTCTTCCCGACAGCCTTGTCCTCGCAAGAACTCCACACCTTCTCCAATGGTGAAGTGGCTGATGCTGAGAAAATCAACGAGAACTTTGTTGATGTTGACCAACGGCTAAGAGCCATTGAGGACGCTTTACAGTCCGTCCCCTTTTGGGGGATGTTTTCTCACAGCTGTACCGGACGGCACGGTTTCCTGCACAGATCTTCAAGTACGACATACGGGTCAAACTGACGTTGAAACTGAGGGGTTCAGTCTCGAACTAACCAATGGGGGTCAGATCTCCTATGGGACTGAGGCGACTCCGAGTGGCACTTATGATTACGTGGCATTTGAAGATTTCAGTGAGGTAAGCAGGTCTTACGCAACCATGTATGCTCTATCTGAGTTCGACTTTAAAGGGAGTGATTGGATCGTAAAAGCTCGCTTGCGAATCGTCAGTGCAGCACAGCCCTCGTCCATGAGCTTCGATGCTTCCAGACTCTGGATTCAAGATGGCACAAATGATTGGGGCTTCCGATTTATGGAAGACCAGCTGATATTGATGACCGGGGCAGCTTGCCTAGACGGCAACGAGTCTCCGTTGATTTCCCCATTCGACACAACTACTGAATACATAGACTACGTTTTAACGTTTTCACGTAATGACCTTTCAACCGAGTCAGACGACTCAATGGATTTGTATGCGAACAACAGTTTGATTTTTGAGAATGTGCGTAGACAGGATTTGGGCGCTACGCAGTGTGCGGACTCTCCAACCGGTTTCACGGTTGGATCAAGAAACAGCGCGACCACGTCTGAAACCCGCGTCAATTATTTAGGTTTTTTTGCATCGCAATGATAGAACGGGCACGACTACCCGTCGCTACTGTCGAAGTAGTTACGCGCCAGATACGTCAGAAGCAGAATTAGAAACCGACTGCCTCTTTTGTCACTCCGCGTAGTCAGGAGTTTGAAAACGACATTCGCGTCTATTAGGGTGGTA
>CBFIHK010000127.1:0-3695 GCA_965662305.1 Luminiphilus sp. | reverse complement strand
TAGCCTGCAGATACTGGTACTCGGCATTGGTTAAGGCCATGGCGCGGTCGAGCGACTTATAGGCCTCTGCCCCAAGACCTAGCTCAGTGGTATGTGCCCAGGCGGCCTCATTACACCAGTTCACGTACTGAGTGTTGTTCGTGTGATCAAGCGCGTCGATGTGCTCTGATAGCACCGTCACTCTATGGATAAAGGGTGACGCATAATCCCAAGTCATGCGGGAACCGTCGCCGGCTTCTGTTTAATCAAAAGGTAGCCAAAGGCAATCGCGATCAGCGGGCAGGCAATGTTGAAGATGGCATAGGGTGCGTAGTCGAAGGTCGCAACACCGAGCGTCGCTGCCATGTAGGCTCCGCAGGTATTCCAAGGAATCAGTGCAGAGGTCATCGTGGCCGAGTCTTCAAGCGTTCGAGACAAATTCTCTCGGCTTAAATTGAATTCGTCGTAGGTGTTTGCAAAGAGTCTCCCGGGGAGCGCAATACCAAGAAACTGATCGGCAGCAAGAATATTGGTCACGAAGCCACCTGTTACTGTGGCTAAAACTAAGTCACCGGTTGATTTAATCGCCTTCAGCACGGCATCGAGGATCTGCTTCAAAATCCCTGTCCGCTCGAGTACGCCGCCGAATGCTAGGGCGCTCACAATCAGCCAAACGGTGTTGAGCATGCTGGCGATGCCGCCCTTGCTGATCAGGCTATTGAGTGACTCATTTGGGGTCGTGCCCTCGAATCCGGCAAAAAGCGTTCGCCAAAGGCCCTCGAGTATTGGGCGTGTGGTCTCTGGGTTTGCTGCCAATGCGAATTTTGTGACGACGTCTGCTTGGAGCGTCAGTGCCGTTACTATACCTGCGATTGTGGCAAGCAAAATCGCCGGATAGGCGGGCACCTTTCGCCAGATAAGCAGTAGCATAATGAGCAGGGGTGCCAGGACGCCAGCGCCTACATTGAACTCTCCACGAATCGCTGCGCGCAATTCGGCGATTTGCTCAGGGGCTGCCGCAGAGCTCGAGTCAATAAACGAAAAGAACAAAAGTGCGACGCAGAACGCAGGGACTGTGGTCCAAAGCATATGCCGGATGTGTGCGAACAGATCGACGCTAGTACAGGCCGCGGCGAGATTAGTCGTATCAGAAAGGGGCGATAATTTGTCACCAAAGTAGGCGCCGCTAATGATAGCGCCGGCTGCAACAGCTGGGGGAAGCCCGTAACTGTCGGCAATGCCTATGAGGCCTATGCCGAGCGTTCCCGCGACTGTCCAGGAGCTACCAATGCTGATCGATGCTAGGGCGCAGATGATGGCTGCCGCGGCAAAGAAAATATCTGGGTCGAGAATCGAAACTCCGTAGTAAATCATCGCAGGGACTGTTCCTGCGAGCATCCAACTGCCGATTAAACCCCCAACAGCTAACAAGATAAGAATAGGACCCAAGCCGACTTTGATGCCGTCGACCATGCTGTCCTGTACCTCGGCCCAACTCATGCCGCGGTACATTCCCACCAAACCTGCACAGGCCGATGCGATCAGCAGTGCGACCTGATTCGGCCCATAGGAAGCGTCAGCTCCGAATAGTTGAACCGCTGAAAAAAGAAGAAGAACAAGCAGAGCAATCGGAGCAAACGATAAAAGCATAAGTTATCTAGGCCGGTAGTACGGCTTCGCCATTGTTATTTGATAGGTTCCAATAATACGTTCACGGAAGCCACCTTCACAGTAGCTAAAATAAAACCGCCACATTCGGATGAACTTTTCATCGAAACCCATCGACTTTACCGCATCGAGCTCTGCTACGAAGGCCTTGTGCCAATGCTTAAGCGTTTCCGCATAGTCGAGGGCAATATCGCGAAGACCGATCACTTGTAGATCGGTTTTTCGCGTTAGCGCACTGCCAATGACGTCGAGCGAAGGAAGGCAGCCACCGGGAAAAATATAGCGTTTGATGAAATCGACTGATCGACGATATTCATCGTAGCGTTGCGTGTTGATGGTAATAGCTTGAATCACCGCTTTCCCGTCGGGCTTTAATAGTTTACTGACGCAGTCGAAATAGGTGTCGAAGTATTCATGTCCTACGGCTTCGATCATCTCGATCGATACCAACTTATCAAAGCTACCCGTAAGGTCGCGATAGTCCTCAAATAAAAGCGTAATTCGGTCTTCCAAGCCGCGTGCTGCGACCTCTTTCTTCGCATACTCGAGCTGCTCTCGCGAGATAGTGGTTGTGGTCACTCGGCAGCCATAATTCTCGGCAGCGAAAATAGCCATACCACCCCAGCCCGTTCCAATCTCGATAAGGTGGTCTGAGGGTTTGAGCTCAAGATCCTCACAGATCAGCCGGAGCTTATGTTGAGAAGCTTCGCTTAGGTTGTCGCAGCCCTTTGGAAAGACCGCTGATGAGTACATGAGAGAGGGGTCGAGAAATAGTGAGAAAAAGTCATTGCCCAGGTCGTAGTGAGCGGCAATGTTTTCACGCGATCCCGTGTGGGAGTTTCGGCGTGCACTGTGCGCGAGTTTTAAAGCTGCTTTTACGAGCCAATTTTGCTGATCCTTCATGGCCTCTAACAGCGGCATGTTGGCACTGAAAACCCGGGTTACTTCCGTTAGTTGTTCGGTGCTCCAGTCACCATCAATGTATGCTTCGCCACCACCAATGGTGCCACCCATAACGATCCGCGAGTAAGCGCGGGGGTCGTTGATGGTCACTGTAACGCTCGGCGCGACGGACAGATCATGTCCACCGAACCGGTGAGTCTCATCGCCCTCGCGTACAATTAACTCGCCGTGTTTGAGATGGCTGAACAGGCGAAAAGCCATCCGGCGAGCGAGCTCATCACTCTTCCAGCTCTTGATCGAGGGAAGTTTTGTAATGTCTTTAATATCGATATTTTGAGTCGACATAGGTGTGTCTCCTACTGTGCGGAGTTGTTTCTGGGATGTGAATAAAGTGGGACTCGCCTCATGAACAAGACGAGTGCTTGCCAGTAAATACCGAAGGTTACTTTCGCTGTTTCCAGAGGGAACTTGAGAAGTAGTGTGAGGCCAGCTCTTGCCGAAATCGGTACTCGACGGAGGTGCAGTACAGCGTGGAATACGCGTTCTTCTTCTTCGATGTTTGTGAGTTTTATCGCCAGTGACTCAGACGGCGTTGTTGAGAGCCAGCGATAACGCTGATTCATGCCGTGAAAGGGTGACACGTGAAGTTCTTTTGAAAACTCGGTTTGGAATGGTTCGGAGTGATTGGCGACAGGGAGCACGTAACTGTGCCGTTCGCCCCAGGGCGTATTCGTGACTTCGGCAACGATGTATTCGAGTTTCTGGCTTTCAGCGCCGACGCAGAAATAGCAGGCGATTGGGTTGTTCTGTAGGCCGAAATATCGCCAGTTGGCCAATAGGAATATTTGGCCGGTAAATGATTGATCTGTGGACTCGTGGATGCGGGCTTTGATGGCCTCGGAGATGGAAACATCTTTGTCGCCGATGAAGTCGGCTCGGATAAATCGCGCTGGCGCGAATCGCTTTTTACTCCAGAGAGGCACCCTTTCAGTGATGTGCTCCACAGCGTCGACGTCAACGAATGGCATGAATACGGGGTAACTGAAGCGGTGCGGTTTTGGTGTTAACCGCGCATGACTCAAGCGACCGACATAAAAGGCCGTATTCAAGTGGCTAAACCTGTTCTAGCAAGGCCGCGTTTCGCA
>CBFIHK010000126.1:0-3695 GCA_965662305.1 Luminiphilus sp. | reverse complement strand
ATCGGGGCGGGTCACAACGGGCTGACCAATGCGGCCTACCTTGCCAAGGCGGGACTTAAAGTCGCCGTGCTTGAGCGCAACCCTCACATTGGTGGTGCGACTGTCAGTCGCGAGCTGTACGAGGGCTGGTACTACTCTAACTGCTCCTACGTCTCGAGTTTACTTCGCCCGGAAATTACCCGAGACCTCGAGTTGCCTCGTCACGGTTTGCAGGTGGTGCCCTTTGGTGGTGGCGCGACGTTTATGCAAAACGGCGATCACTTTGGTAACTACAGCGACTATGCACGCAAGTACCGCGAGATTTCACGGCACTCACGACGTGACGCCAATGCTTACGAGCGTTACAAGGCCGATACCAGTCGCCAGACACGTCTCATTCGTCCGTTCTTGTTGAAGACGCCACCAGACCCCACTTCGCTCAAGCTTCGGGACCTCAAGGATCTTGTGGACTTTGCAAAGCCCTTTATCAACATGGGTGAAGAGGGGCTTCTCGATACCATCAAGTTCTGGACGACCTCGGTGGGTGACTATCTCAACGAGTATTTCGAGAGCGACGTTATCAAGGCGCAGCACGCGGGCAGCGGCATCATCGGCACCGCTTTAGGTGTCTACTCACCCGGTACAGCCTACGTTTTGCTCCACCACTACATGGGCGATGTTGACGGTAACGTCGGAGCTTGGGGCTTTGCGCGCGGTGGTATGGGTGCTATTGCCAACGCACTGTCAAAATCGCTGCAGTCCTTCGGCGGTGAGATTATTTGTGACGCGAACGTCGATCGCATCATCGTAAAAGGCGGGCGCGCAAAAGGCGTGGCGCTCAAAAACGGGGATGAATATTACGCGGATATCGTGGTTTCTAACCTCGACCCTAAGCGGACCTTGCTCGATATTACAGACGCGGGTGATCTACCCGAAGACGTCGTTCAGAAGGCGAAGAATTTTAAGATTCGTGGTTCTTCAGGGAAGCTCAATATTGCGCTGGATGGACTGCCGACCTTCAACGGCTTGGACCCAAAGAACCCATTGATGGCCGGTGACCTGCACTTTAGTGATTCGCTCGAGCACATGGAGCGTGCCTACGATGATTGGAAGGCAGGCACGTGGTCTAAAGATCCCTATCTCGACATGATGATCCCGTCGCTGACGGATCCGACGATGGCGCCTCCCGGCAAACACATGATGTCAGTCTTTGTTCAGTACGCACCGCCCAAAGTTGAGGGCCGCGAGTGGACCGATGAAGACAAGGATGGATTCGAGAAATCGGTTATCGATCAGATTTCAAAATACAGCCCCAATTTCCGCGATCTGATTCTTCACTGCGAGACGCGCACACCGCGCGAGATCGAAGCCGAGGTAGGCCTAACTGAGGGTAATATTTTCCAGGGCGAACTGACCTTCGATCAGCTCCTATTCAACCGCCCCTTCCCGGGTTATGCGCAATACCGCATGCCGATTAAAGGTATGTACATGTGTAGCTCAGGTACTCACCCAGGCGGCGGCGTAATGGCGGCCCCCGGTGCAAACGCGGCGCGCGAGATTCTTTATGATCTAAAACGACCCAATACTGTCCCAGGGAGCTACGCCGATGACTAAGTACGATGCCATCGTGATCGGAGCGGGTCACAACGGGCTGATCGCCTCAAATTACCTCGCCAAAGCGGGCAAAAAAGTCTTGGTTGTCGATGCGCGACACCAGCCCGGTGGCTGCGCAAGCACCAAGGATTTTGCTAACGGTTTCCAACTCTCTGATTGCGCGCAATGGGTGCATCAGTTTGACGACAAAATCGTCAACGACCTTAGCCTTGAGCAGCACGGTTTTGTGATGGGAGAGAGCAAGCGGACGATTGCCCTGCAAGCCGGTGGTGACCATTTAACGATTGATGGTGACAACCTCAGCGGTGCAGGCATTAGTGCGTCCGATCAAAAAGCCTTCAAAGTGTTTAGATCGCAAATGCACGCCTTCGCGAAATTGATGCTTAAACTCTACCGAACTCGCGCACCGAAAATGGTTGAGGCGAACTGGCGCGATCGCATGACGCTCCTGTCTCTAGGCCTGGGCCTAAAGATGATGGGCCGCAGGAATATGCAGGACATGATGCGGCTCGTACTGATCAATATCTATGACGTAATGAACGAGCACTTCGATCACGACGGGCTCAAAGCGGCGATAGCGCTCGATGCCATCACCGGCACCAATATGGGCCCGCGCTCACCCAATACTGTTTTCACCTATATCCATCGCATGGTGGGAGAAGCGCTGGGTAATCGGGGTGTCAGTCAGGTGATGGGCGGCATGGGTCGATTGGGCGATGCACTGCTGAGCTCTGCTCAGGCGCAGGGGGTTGAAGTGCGACTCGGCGAGACCGTCAGTCGCATTGTTAAAATCGATGATCGTGTCACCGGCGTCGAATTGAGCTCAGGCGACATTCTTGAAGCTTCAGCTGTCGTGTCGAGTGCTGACCCCAAGACCACCTACCGTGACTTGTTAGGGTACAGACATATTGAAGCCGGACAGGCGCGCCGCGTAGAGCAATATCGTACGCGCTCGGGGACTGGCAAATTGCACCTGGCCTTATCGGACCTTCCTTCCTTTACGGGTGTCTCCGCCGAAGATCACAGCCAGCGTCTGATCATTGCGCCGTCGATGGATGCGATGGAGACGGGACTGAACCCTATTAAGTACAAAGAGCTGACCTCGCAGCACGTGTTCGATATCAGCATTCCAAGCATCGAAGACCCTGCGATCGCGCCAGCCGGGCAGCACATGCTGACGGCTCTCGTGCACTATGTGCCTTATGAGCTTAAGACGGGCTGGGACGGTAACAATAGCAACGGCGGTGCTGAGAGCGCTCGTGAGCAGTTACTCGAATCACTGCTTCAACAACTCGAGGCTTACGCTCCGGGTATTCGTGATCTCATCATTGCGAGCGAAGTTGTTGTGCCCGAGGACTTCGAGGCGTCACACGGTATGACCGGTGGTAATTGGCACCATGGTGAGCTCTCCATTGATCAGGCCTTGATGATGCGCCCCTTCCCGGGATCGACTCAGTACACCGGAAGTGTTGAAGGGCTTTATCTTTGCGGTGCGGGATCGCATCCGGGAGGAAGTCTTATGGGTCTTGCGGGGAAAAACGCCGCTGAAGAAATACTCAAGCAAGGGGTCTTGTCATGAGCGCTGCTGAACGCAAGACAATGTTACTGACAACGCCGTTTCACTCGCGGGTAGAGCAATACTGCGAGCTAAACGATTGGGGTGCTTGGCAGGGCTACACCACGCCGAATTCCTACTTCGATGTGGAGCTCGAGTACTTCGCGATTCGTAGCACAGCGGGCGTACTCGATCTCTCCCCCATGAATAAGTACCGCATCTCGGGGCCTGATGCCGAAGTCTTCCTTAACCGACTGGTCACGCGTGATGTCAGCAAGATTGGTGTTGATCGGGTCGGATACGCTGTCTGGTGTAATGATGCCGGCGAGCTGATGGACGATGGAACCATTTTCCACCTCGCTGAGAATGATTACCGGCTCTGCTCCTACATGCGGGCAGACGAATGGCTCGAGTGGAATGCGCTCGGTTTCGACGTCACCATCACTAACGAGTCTGATGACATCGCTGCGCTCGCTGTTCAAGGCCCTGTGTCGTGCACGATCTTGACCTTGATTGGCTGCGAGGGCTTGAACCAGTTGAAGCCGTT
>CBFIHK010000125.1:0-3790 GCA_965662305.1 Luminiphilus sp. | reverse complement strand
CATTTAGCGTCTACTCACACATCGGTTGACAAGACACCCTCCGACTCGGACATCCCACGAGACTTGCACCTCAAACATCTAGCTCAAGCGTATGGGTAGCTCTCGTACGCGACGTCCTGAGGCTGCAAAGATTGCATTACCAATTGCAGGTGCAACCGGTATGAGTGGCGGCTCACCGAGCCCACTCGGAAACTCCTGACTATCGACAAACGTGATATCTAGCTCCGGAACATCACTCATCCTGAGCGGCGTGTACCGGTCGAGGTTCTGCTCTGCTACTTCGCCGTTCGCAAAACTCGCACCCTCGTGCAGAGCGAGACTCACACCCCAAAGCGCAGCACCCTCGGCCTGAGCCATAGCGCCATCAGGGTTAACAACCGTTCCCACATCAATGGTCTGCCAGAGCTTTTTCAGAGTGACGTTACCGGAAGCAGGATCCACTGCAACATGAGCCACACAAGCCACCCAGGTTGGCATGCCTCGTTCTTGCCCGTGGCCAACACCAATGCCCAAGCCCTCATTGGCCGGCATGTCACGACCCCAGCCTGCGCGCTCGGCAACATCTTTCAGCACAGCAGCGAGTCGCGTCGCACCGCCAACGGTACTGCCTGAGCCACCCGCGTTTTTACCTGCGCCATCGAGCATGGCTAGACGCATTGCAAGCGGATCCTGACCTTGCTGATGGGCGATCTCATCAAGGAAGCTCTCAACACCCCAGCTAATCCAACCCGGACCAACGGCGCGAAGCCAACCAGGCAAGAAAGTAGACTGTGCGAGTTCATTGTTAATCGCTCTCACGCGATGCGCGGGAAGCGTATACCAATGATCTGCACCACTGATCGAGAAGCCGTCGAACTTGCCTTCCCCATCAACACCGGTTCCAAGGAAGCCGGGCGCCATGCCTTTGGTCGGCCAGCCAGCCACCACCGCATGATCAATACCGCTCAGGGCACCGTCAGCATCAAATGATGCTTCAAACGAACAGACTGAGGGCGATCGCACACAGTCGAAGCGGCTGTCCGTCGGCCTATCGAAAATCAGCTTAACGGGACGACCCATTTCTCGCGCTGCAAGTGCAGCGGGAATCATCTGATCACCGAACAGCCGTCGGCCATAACCGCCGCCCAAATAGTACTGGTGGATAATGATGTCGTTCTCAGGCATCTCTAACGCCTGTGACAGATAGGGCAGGATCAGAGACTGCCACTGGTTGCCCGCGTGAATATGGCATTTGCCCTCAGCGTCGAACTCGACCAACGCATTTTGTGGCTCCATGGTGAAGTGAAGCGCCGTGCTTGTTGTATAGGTGGCCGTCATGGAGCTCGCCGCACCGGCCTTCGCAGCCGAGATATCACCTTCACTCACATAGAGCGTGCCCGCTTCGGGGTCCGCGGCTAGTCGAGCGCCCTCAGCTAAAATCGCTGACTCGGTAACGTTTGCTGTTGGGCCTGGCGACCAATTCACTTTGACCGCCTTCGCTGCCTTCATGGCAGCCGGCATCGTCTCGGCGGCAACCACCACACAGGCTTGAACTGTCTGGCTTGGATCTTTGATCTCCATTGCGCCGATGTAACCGTCTATCGACTGCGCTGCAGATTCATCGATGGTTAAGACCTTACTACCGTAGCGTGTAGGCGGCAGTAATGGCATGGCATACGCCATTCCGGGAAGCTCTGCGTCGAGGCCGTAAACCGCTGATCCTTGCGATTTATCGGCTACGTCGAGGTTTCTCAAGTCACGGCCAATGACCTTGCGGTCAGCAGGCGCCTTAACCGGCATCGCTGCCAGCTCCTCTTCAGAAATCGTCCGAGAGAAATCGCCGTTACTGACGATCTCAGCGAACGTCAGCGATTTCGCACCCGAAGTGACAACACCGTTTTCTGCACTACACGTCTCTGCAGCGACGCCCATCAGCTTTGACGCCGCATCGATCAAGACAGTCCGGCCCGCTGCACCCGCTTGAGATAGTAAAGTAAAGGACGTGTGAACTGACCAAGAACCGCCCGTGACCATGACTCCCCATTTAGGGTCGGTATCCACGTGCTTGAAGGAGACCTTGGACCAGTCCGCACCAAGTTCATCAGCGACAATCTGAGCAAGCGATGTACCGACGTGCTGACCCATCTCGGCGCGCACAATATTAATTAGTACATCGCCCGCACCATTAATCTCGAACCAGATATTAGGCGAAAACAGTTTGGTGAGATCACCCGAGGCCAATGCCTGCGAAGCTTGCTCCGAGCTACATCCAGACACCAGCGACCCCATACTCATCATGAGCGAGGAACCGGCCACGCCAGCGATGAACGAGCGTCTTGATAAACCTTGCTCGGTTTTTCCTGTCGAGGGCTTCATGGACTTATTCATCATTTTACTCATGACATCGTCCCTCCATTCGCGGCCGTCTTGATCGCCTTTTTGATTCGGGGATAGGCCATGCACCGACATAAATTGCCGTTCATTGCGTTGACAATTTCATCGTCCGAGGGATTTGGATTGGACTCTAGCAAGCCTGCCGCTTGCATAATTTGGCCTGACTGGCAGTAACCGCATTGCGGCACTTGCGCCTCGGTCCATGCGGTTTTGAGTGCTTCGCCAACTGGGGTAGCGAGGCCTTCTATCGTCGTCACAGATTTGCCGGAGACTGCACTTACAGGTGTTACACAGGAGCGCATGGGGCTTCCGTCAATATGAACAGTGCATGCACCACACTGGGCAATGCCGCAACCAAATTTCGTGCCGCGCAACTTAAGCTCCTCGCGCAGCACCCATAATAAAGGCGTATCCGAGTCACTCTCCGCGCTCACCACCTCACCGTTCAACATGAAATTAACCATGATGCGTCCTCTGTTATTTCTCTTATCCGAATACAGCTGTTATCTCTTTTATTACTACGGTTTTAACAAAGAACCGGCTTTTTGCCAAAAGAAATGGCTACAAACTGAAAGCGGGTAGAGTCATTTAATGAGGTGAAAGTGGATCTGAGGCAGAAATAGAGAGCTGCCATTACCGGTTGAGCGCAAGTGTGTAGAGGGTCACTAATGTAGAGGAGGTTTTTTCCTCAACCCATCGTGCAGAAGCCTACTTAATCAAAGCTATTCAATAAAAAGCGCTTCAATAAGCGGCATGCCAATAAAAAATGCCTTAAAAAGAGCCCGCCCCTGTGGAAGATCCCTGTATGAGAAGATGTTGAAGGTGCCCTTTGAAAAGCCTTGTGGAAAAACCTTTAAGCAGAGCCCTTTAGAAGGATTTGCCAAAAAGGCCTTGTAGAGGGCCCCTTGTGAAAAGCCGATGCAAAGGAGAGGGCTAGCCGTAAAGGGAGAGAAGCACTCGTCGAACTTAACGCCTACTTGAGTCGGCCCTTTTGTCCAAGCCCATAAAGCATCGTCTAGAACGTGTTCTTGCCGATAATGGCGTCGGCCACGTTACTGGGCGCTTCAGAGTACCGGGCGAACTCCATGGTATAAGTTGCGCGACCTTGGGTAGCCGAACGCAAATCGGTGGCGTATCCGAACATTTCTGCGAGGGGCACATCTGCGTCCACAATCTTGCCCGAGGAGCTGTCGTTCATACCGAGGATGAGACCACGGCGTCGATTCAGATCACCAACAACGTCACCCATGTTCTCTTCGGGTGTAACCACTTCCACTTTCATGACGGGCTCAAGAAGTACAGCACCGCCGTCTTCCGACAGCTTCTTTGTCGCCATACTTGCAGCAATTTTGAACGCCATTTCGTTCGAATCGACATCGTGGAAAGAGCCGTCGTACAACGTAGCCTTCAAGCCAAG
>CBFIHK010000124.1:0-3807 GCA_965662305.1 Luminiphilus sp. | reverse complement strand
CTTAAAACTTGTTCGGACGATTTGGTGCGGTTCTTCTCATTGGTTTTAAAAAATTAGGCATTAATGCCGCGCCGCGCCGGGCAGACAGCCAGCGATTGGCATTGAGGGGCTCTACTACCAGATCGCGCGTTCAAACTTGCTAAGCCCTAAAGTTAATTTGGGTTTAAAGATCAATCGAGATTTGGCATACCCGCCAATCCCATTAAGCCAAAGACCATCTTCAGGCATCCCAGATCTCCCTTCATGAGACGCTATCGCCGATTCTGCGGGTCCAAATTGTGATGTTTTGGATTGGCTCGCTGAGGCAAAAACGTGATGAGGAAGCAGATAAGTACAACGCGCGTAATGGACTACACAAGGTCGACGCCAAGGCGAGGGTTTAGCTTAATCGAGCTGTTGGTCACTCTCGCAATAATTGGGTTACTAGCGGCCATAAGCTATCCCGCCTATCAGCATCAGGTTGCACGGTCTACCATGATTGAGGCTCGGCTTTATATTGAGTCTTTAGCGTCAGCACAGGCTGAGTCTCGCCGAAAGCGAGGCCAGTTTTTATTACTCGATGCGTTGCGAGATGGCTTGCCTCCCTCACTGCGTATTACAGAATCGTTCGATTTATCTCAAAAACTCAATCCCGATTTCCTGGGATTTGAGCTCTTGTTAATGCCAAAGGCTGGAAAGGACGCTCTAGCCTCAATGACGCTTGATCACTGGGGGCAGTTCAAGAGCAGTTACTCGTGGTGAGAGATCTTGGCAATCGGGCGGTGCCGGTGATAGTGGGATGCGCGTTTCGCCATGCTCATTGACTATTTGGTGGGTGCCGCGCTGGCTATTTCAGGCATGTTGGGCTTGCTCATCTTTGGGACCGATATCATCCGATTGAATACGGAGGCGAGAGAGCGTTGGCAGGTGCAGAGTGCGATGGCGGATTTCGCTGGCCGCAAAACGATTTATCAAACTGAGCCGCTCACTCCCGGACCGCTCTGTGAGGGACTTCAACCGCAGTGGGTTGTCGCTTGGTGTGAGTCCCCTCAAGTAGCCTCGCTACCCAATGTATGTGTCTCCCTATCGCCAGACGCCTCACGTATTGTTATCAGGTGGGGTCTCGAGGGATGTTCAGGCAATCGTGCGCTTGTCGCGAGCCGAAAGATTTGAGGGCGCATTCATGCCCCGACCTACCTCCGCCGCGCTTGTCAGGGTTTACGCTCGTAGAGCTCATGGTTTCGATGACGCTCGGGCTTGGCCTAATTTCGTTGATGGTTGGAACCATGGTCAATCTCCTGCACGCGAGCCACGCTTCAGCAGAGGCGACCGAGACAATCGAGCGCGGATATTTTCTGATGGATGCTATGGGTAATTGGGTGGCTGAGACATCACCCCTTCCGCCCACTATGCTTTTTACGCAACTCGCTGAGGCCCGACGCGCGGATCGATTGCCCTCAGAAAATATCGAGATCGATGCATGCCAAGCTCCTGATGCTGCTCCCTTACCGCCCAAAATCGCAGGTATTGTTATCCTCGAGCCCGATAAGTGGCCTTGTATTCCTCCCAGTAACCTAGAGCTCTCCGCGCCGGCGCTCTTGCTAGAGCACCGAGTTCTATGTGAGGGAGACTGCTACGAAGGTGGATTTTATGTTGTCCCGAGTCATTGCCATGAAGGTGGGGGTATGGAAGCCAGGATGCTCGAGACAGGCGGACTTGACGACTATCACATTGTTTGGATCAACGCAGGCAGTGACCGATCTTCTTGCATTGCAAATAAAACCGTTTATCAGATCAATCGATCGTTGGTCTACATTCGCGATTACTCATGGCGTCCGGGTGATGGGGTAAGAGCAGTGATGATTCGTGAGTTAGCTCGGGAGCCGGAACCCCGATGGCTGCGTTCCTCAATGCTTTCTCATGGAATTGATGGTTGGCAGGTAGACTGCCTGTTTGGTTGTTTTGAAGTGGTCGGCGGCGCAGGTGCTCTTTTTGCCGCCGCTATCAATCTGAACTTTGTCGTTAACGCACACGCGCAATCGATCAGCATTCAGCGTGTTCTTGCGCCGTAAAAGACCAAAGGAGCGATAACGGTGAAGCTTATTCGAATGATCAGCCCTGTTCTGTCGACTTCTAAATCGGGAACGAGTGAGAGGTGCCGTGTATTAGCTTCGCAGAGAGTCTGGGATCGAGCCAGACATCCAAGCCATTCCCCAAGCCGTTATTCGAAGGGTGCTCAGCACGGCATGATCGTTACGCTTACGGTAGTGATTTTACTGAGTATTGGGCTGCTTTTGCTGCTCGGCCCTTTCGAGATGGCTAGGGCAACGTGGCTTTTGAGCCAAAGCGATTAATTCCAACGGTATCTCACAAATTAGGCCTGCCAATCGCTGTTCGAACTGGAATCACCGCTGATACCCAAGTCGATTAGTTGGGTGCCTTTGGTTTTGGATCGAATTAGCGCCAAAAGAGCGTCAATAATTACGTTTTCGCTCCATCGCTTGACTTAGGTGGGGTCGATACAGAAACTACGCGACGTCACGCGAACGGCAACGGTTATTGGTGAGTACCCTCATCCTCTGACCCACCCTAATGACGGGATAGTTATTTGGGCTGTTTGCGGGTTCCGTCAGTGTTGCGCAGGTATATGCGCTTCACGCTCGGGCTCGACACTGCGCTACCTCGCAGGACGGCCGAACACGGGTTTCGTGATCGATGTTCTGGATGGTTTCCGGATCGATCCGGCCAGTGGTTCGTGCGACAGACCTCGGTGCGCACGCAAAGGATCAAACTCATCCCGCGTTCTCACCGTAAGGCACTAACACGGAGGGAGCGACACAGTGGAACAACTTTCAGGCGGAGACATGATCGTCCGCGCACTCGAAGACGAGGGCGTTGAATACATCTTTGGCTATCCAGGTGGTGCAGCACTGCACATTTACGATGCCATTTTTAAAGCCAATTCAGTACCCCATATTCTCGTGCGACACGAGCAGGCAGCGACGCACGCTGCGGACGGTTATGCACGTGCAACCGGCAAGCCCGGTGTAGTATTAGTCACATCAGGGCCCGGTGCGACAAACGCGATCACAGGTATCGCAACGGCCTACATGGATTCAATACCGATGGTGGTTATTTCGGGTCAGGTCCAGAGTCATCTGATTGGCGAAGATGCATTCCAAGAGACTGATATGGTCGGTATCTCGCGTCCCATCGTGAAGCACTCCTTCATGGTCCAGCGGACTGAGGATATACCTAGCATCATCAAGAAAGCGTTTTACATCGCAACCACGGGTCGTCCCGGCCCCGTAGTTGTCGATGTGCCGAAGGATTTAACGCATCCTGAACATAAGTTTGATTACGAGTATCCAGAGACCGTCTCGATGCGCTCGTATCAACCATCGGAAAAAGGTCATTCGGGCCAAGTGCGAAAGGCTGCGAGGCTCTTGTTGAACGCAAAGCGTCCAGTCATCTACGCGGGTGGTGGTGTGATTCAGGGTGAGGGCTGCGAGTTGCTCACGCAATTGGGACGGAAGCTAAACTACCCCGTGACAAATACGCTCATGGGTCTAGGTGCTTACCCCGCGACTGACCGGCAATTCCTCGGAATGCTTGGCATGCACGGCTTCTACGAGGCGAACATGGCAATGCATCACAGCGATGTCATTCTGGCTGTGGGAGCGCGCTTTGATGACCGTGTCACCAATACTGTCAGTAAGTTCTGTCCGGGCGCAAAGATCATTCATATTGATGTCGATCCCGCATCGATTGCCAAGATCGTACCGGTCGATATTCCAATCGTGGGTCCGGTAACGACCGTTCTAAAAG
>CBFIHK010000123.1:0-3990 GCA_965662305.1 Luminiphilus sp. | reverse complement strand
TTACGGTGTCCCCCAAAAAATGCGCGCGGCCGATTGCTTTATCGAGCATCCGTTGGTGTTGGCGCACCTCGACCGGGTGATGCAACCGAGCTATCTCTTATCACAAGCACAGGTCATAAACATCCAAGATCAGTCGCCTGCGCAGCCACTTCATACGGACGACAATTTCTATCGAGTACCGCGTCCGCGCCCTGCACTTAGCGTGGCGACTGTATTCGCCATCGACGATTTCACCGAGGACAACGGCGCGACAGTTGCTATTCCTCGATCCCATGATTGGGACGAAGAGCGTCTGCCTAGCCCTGACGATGAATTGGTCAAAGCCGTTATGTCTGCGGGTTCGTGCATCTTATTCTTGGGTACGCTTTGGCACGGTGGCGGCGAGAATTTCAGCGGAAGTTCGCGTCTCGCATTGACCTGCCAATACTGCGAACCCTACCTTCGAACTCAGGAAAATTTCTTTCTTTCCGTAGCGCCCGAAACCGTTGTAGGTTTGTCGGAAAATTTAAAGCGGCTCTTGGGGTATTCGATTCACCCACCGTTCATGGGCATGGTGAATGGCATGCATCCCAAACGGACTTTGCCCGGCGCATAGGTCCTGCGGGCAGCTCAAAACGCCAAGGCCTGCCAAAAAGGAAAATATGAGCGATACAATGTCGGAACCCTTAGCGTTGCGCGGGGCAAGCATCTCCTACTTCACTGGCAAGATGGAGAATTACTTCCGGTTAAAGGGCATTCCCTATCGGCTTGAAGCGATGAATTTCCCGAGTGAGGTAAAGCGCAATCAGGAGCGGATAGGCATCTCACAAATGCCCGTTGTTGGGCTGCCCGACGGGCGCTGGATGACCGATAGCACCAAGATGATTCAGTGGTTTGAGTCTGAGTATCGGCAAAATCCTATTATCCCCGAAGACCCCACACTTGCCTTTATATGTTATTTGCTCGAAGACTGGGCGGACGAATGGTGGTGGCGTCCTGCGATGCATTATCGCTGGTATTACGAGGAGGGTGCGCGCTTTGCATCAGGTCATTTGGCCCGCGAGGTGATGGATGGCTACCCCTTGCCGTTGTTTGTGCGACGCATCGTATTGCGGCGGCGACAGCGCCAGGGGTATACCGTCGGCGATGGCATCGATCGCGAGGCTGTTGCCGGCGTTGAGGCGGATGTTGCAGCGCTTTTTGCGTCGTTCGAGCGGATTTTCGAGGCTAGACCGTTCTTGTTGGGCGACTATCCCACGCTCGCCGACATTGGTTTCTCTGGCCCGTTCTTCCGCCATTTCGCCTTGGACCCCATACCGCTTCAGATACTTCGCCACACGGCACCGCGAACACTCGAGTGGGTGATGCGGCTGTGGAATAGCGAGCCTTCGTCGATTCAGGGCTCACTGGTTGACGAGGTGCCTGAGGACATCCGCGAACTGTTGAGGCACATGACGAGGGGTTATCTGCCGTATTTAAACGCTAATGTCGATGCCATTCGCACTGGAGTTTCACGGTTTAACCCCACTGTTGATGGTGTGACCTACAGGGGCGCCAGATCATCACAATATCGGGTGTGGTGTCTCGACGAATTACGGAAGCATTATCGACGGTTGGTTGATGTAGAGGCTGAGCATGGCACAGGCGCGTCTAACCTTGAGCGCTTATTAAAGGACACCGGAATTTGGGAGCCACTCTGGGCTCAAGAAGACTTACCGCTGCTCAAAGATCAGGAGAGTCGACTGCCGTTTTGGGCGGACAGCAAGATGACCAAGGTGAACGAGTAGCGCTTAACGACTTATTCATTACCCGTAGAGTTCTTGCTATCAAAAGCGCTTAGCGTTTGAAACCCGATCGAAAACGGAAAAGTGTGCTGAAGGTTATTGAAGCGCGACAGGCGGTTAAAGCAACGCAAGCACTTTGTCTAAAGGCATGACATCGACGTACTTTGCATTGAGGTCATAGAGGTTTGCATCGTGTGCGCTCGGATCACGATCCCCCGTCGCCTCTTCTGGAACAACGACTTTGAAATTGTGCTGAAGCCCATCGACGGCCGAAGCTCGCACACAGCCGCTAGTAGTGAGTCCGGTCACCACAAGCGAGTCGATGCCTATTCTTTGGAGTTGATCGGCCAAGTTAGTCCCATGAAACGCGCTGGCATGGGTCTTTTCAATGATGGTGTCCGGAGATGAGAGCGGTAGCCGCGGATCAATCTCACACCAGTGGGAGCCGCGCTCTAAGACATTGAGTGCGGGCACTCGCGCGCGAAAAACAGAGGCTTGATCATCGTTGTCGTAAACCACAGTGGTGAGGAAAACCGGTAGGCTCTGCGCGTGGAAGACATCCATAAGCTGGCGGTTTGCCTCGACAACTGAGTCGGCTTCGCTACCCAGCGGGCAGTCAGGATCGGTGAAACCCTTTATTACATCTACGACCAGTAGCGCCGGAGATTCACCGAGTCCCTGCGCTTCGCGTGCTAGTGCCTTGCGGTCTGTGCTCGACATTGAGCCACCCCTGTAAAACCGAGCGTTTATGATGCTACGTAGATTAGCTGAGTCGCAAGCGCCACTCGAATGACTGGGTAAAACCTGACCAAAGAGCGGGTTGGGCGCAATGTCAATTCGGTGATGTCAGATGTCAGATGTCAGATAAAGGAGGCGCTCGGGTGTTAGAAAAGTTCGATTTGACCCACGTTCATCACGTGAATTTATTGGTCCGCGATCTCGAGAGCGCAAAGCGCCATTATCGCGCTAAGTTCAATATTGATTTTATCGACGAGTCGCTTCCGTCACGCGGTGTTCTCACGTCACGCTTTCGTGTTGGCGAATCATGGCTTGTTTTGGTCCAACCCATCGCTGAGGGTGAGCCCATGCGCCAGCTTCGAGAGCGCGGCGAGGGATTGTTCTTGTTGTCACTGGGCGTCGCTCAGGCTGAGGATGTAGCGCCAGCGAGTTTCCATGATGACAGTCATGCCGCCGATGCATTATCGGAAGTGCGCGATGGGATCTCGGGTTGGCGGATTGCAGATTTCGAAGTCGCGGGCGAACCCAGAGGGCAGCTGCAACTTGCTTTCCCTCAAATTGACTAAGTTGTGTAGTCCCAATTTCAATCTGCAGGCTAGCCAGGCCAGTACAAACAACGTAGATATACATATTTGGGTTGATTTCGCTTCGCACTATCAAAATGAAAAATAGCAGTGCGGCGACTCGATGCTTTTCTAAGGTGAGTGAATAGATGACCGATATCGTCACGATTAAGGAAGTAGCTGCACGTGACGGCCTGCAAGCCCAGTCCGTCGAGATCACTCTGGAGCAGCGGCGAGAACTGATCGAAGCACTGGCAAAAGCGAATGTGCCCGAACTCGAGATTGGTTCTTTTGTCTCGCCAAAAGCGGTGCCGCAGATGGCGGGAACGGATGAGCTGGCAAGAACATTGCCCAAGTCAGGAGCTAAGTTCAGCGCGCTAGTGCCCAACATGAAGGGCTACGAACTCGCGCGCCGCGAGGGAATAGACCAGATTGCGATTGTGCTCTCAGCGACAGAGCAGATGAATCAGAACAATATCCGAAAAAGCCTAGAAGACACCTTTTCGATGGCGGGCGATATTCTGGCGCGCGCGCGGGAAGACGGCGTTGAGATTCACGCCTACTTGGCGGTTGCTTTCGAGTGTCCCTACGAAGGGAAAGTTGCCTCGTCAGTGGTGCTTGACCAAGTCGGCGAGCTGATGCGCAGCGCGCCGGCGAGACTTGTTATTGCCGATACTATCGGTGCAGCAAACCCCCGAGATGTGAAGTCAATGATGACAGAGCTCGTCAGCCAATATGGCACTGAACGCCTCGGCTGCCACTTTCATGACACACGGGCGATGGGGCTGGCCAATGTCTTTGCGGCGCTCGATGCCGGTGTCCGTCAGTTCGATAGCTCTGCCGGTGGCCTGGGTGGGTGTCCGTTTGCCCCGGGGGCGAAAGGCAATGTTGCGACTGAGGATGTTGTCATGCTTTGCGAGAGCTCA
>CBFIHK010000122.1:0-3994 GCA_965662305.1 Luminiphilus sp. | reverse complement strand
GGATGGCGAGGTCAGCGGGCCTATCCGCTCTACCCTGTGTGAAGGCAATGGTGTTGTTTGCTGCGTGGAAGCCGCCAGAGAGATAAGGCCTACCCACGGTCGTTCCACCGAGGCCTGCGACTACCTCGCTGAGTTTTCCCTTTAGCGTTGCTTTACCTACTTTTCGCTCACCGCGCTCGTCGTAGGTATACAAAATCGATTTGCTGTCGCGTGACCAAGTGAGCCCGCTGGCATCACCATCTAGATCAGCGCTGAGGATGCGCATCTTGGAACCGTCGAGATTTGCGATTGCGATGCGATCCGGAGTGAATGCTAAGGGACGTCGCTCTTCATGGGTAAAGGCAAGCATGCGACCGTTTGGAGAGACACGTGGACTTCGCTCAGCGCCGGGCTCGCTGGTGATTTGTGTCAATGCGCGAGTTGCGATGTCCACGGCATAAATATTGGCTTCGTCACTCACTAACTCCCAGTCGTCTTGTCGATAAGCAGAGAAGAAAATCCGCGCGCTATCGGGTGACCATGAGAGTGACCCACCGTGGTTAAAGTTGCCCGACGTTAACTGACGTGCAGAGCCGCCTTCTGAGGGCACAATGAAAATATGTCGATAGGCGGGGGCAACAATCCCGCGACCGTCGTATTGATAACGCGTTGTGCTCACGGTGATGGGTTTATCTGCCCACTTTGCGCCTTTGGGTTTTGGTCGCGGCTTAACGATTGTTTCGGTTGACGCTTTTACGTTCATCGTAAAGGCCAGCCATTTACCATCTGGGGACCAGCTCAAGCTGGACGGCGAGGACTGGAGGTGTGTGACAACAGCGACATCGCCGTTATCCATCCACCGTAAGTGAATCTGTGACGATCCTGTTGAAGACGATACGAATGCGAGCTGTTTGCCGTCTGGCGACCATCTCGGCGACGCTGCGTTCTCAGTGCTTGAGAGCAAGGGACGATGATTTTGCCCATCGGCATCTATTCTCCAGAGCTGCGAGCGCGTCCGATCACTCATGATGTCGTTGGATCGTCTCACGTACACCACGCTGTTTCCGTCGGGTGATACCTGTGGGTCTGACACCCATTCCAAGTCAAAGACGTCCATGCCATCGAATGCAGGCAGTGACTCATCTTGGGCTAGCGCAAGCACAGGAAACAATATTGCAGTGAGTAGCAACGTCTGTAGGACAGATTTTGTGGTCTTTCGAACAGTATTTAGCGAGTGACGGAATGAGGACATGAAAATTCCTTTTAAAAACGACACAGGTTTGGAGGCCCCACCTGTACCGATCCAGATTTCTTTATTGGTCGCTGAGGTTAGTGCTTTCAAACACGATATTCATCCCCTGATAAATCACCAACGTCGTTTTAATCCATAAGTGTTCTGGTCACTGATGTACCCAGTGTCATTGGTGGGCTCATTGATTAGATGCTGGTAACACAAATGCACAAAACTCAGATGTGGATAACACAGGCGCAGACAATCGAGGCACAACGGAAGTCAACGCCGGCTCTCTCCTTGCCAAGCACCGCCTAAATCACCACAACAATGTCACTTCTACCGGGCTGCAGGGCGCCCATTACTTACGCTGGCCAGCAAATCGACATATACTTCGCCCCGCGTACTGCAATCCAAATTTTAGCCAAGCAGCCTTTAGTGTGGGCCGCCACTGACCGAGGTAACAAACATGCCGCAAAGTACGCGTCCCGACGGTTCGTCTCGTCAATTTGATAACCCAGTTTCTGTTTTTGATGTCGCTGCTGATATTGGCCCTGGTCTTGCGAAGGCTGCCCTGGCCGGAAAGGTCAATGGCGAGATGGTCGATACCTCGTTTGTTATGGCAGACGATGCTGAACTCGCGATCATTACCTCAAAGAGCGAAGAAGCCCTTGAGCTCATTCGACACGATGCTGCGCACGTGATGGCGCAAGCCGTGCAAGAACTATTTCCGGGAACGCAGGTGACTATTGGTCCCGCAATCGAAGACGGGTTCTATTACGATTTTGCGCGCGAGACGCCGTTTTCTGCCGACGATCTTTCCAAGATCGAAGATCGCATGACGGAGATTGTTGATCGAGACTTGGCGATAACGCGGGAAGTTTGGGATCGTGATGCGGCAAAACAGACGTTTGGCGATATTGGTGAGAGCTACAAAGTAGAAATCATCGAGGACATCATTCCCGAAGGCGAAGAGGTCTCGGTTTATCGCCAGGGTGAATGGTTCGACGTCTGTCGAGGACCGCACTTGCCGAGCACAGGTAAGCTACCTAAGGCCTTTAAGTTGATGAAGTTGGCCGGTGCCTACTGGCGCGGTGACTCCAACAACGAGACGCTCCAGCGTATCTATGGCACCGCGTGGCGCGATAAGAAGGAGCTGAACAAGCACCTGACCCAGCTCGAGGAAGCGGAGAAGCGCGATCACCGTAAGATCGGTCGAAAACTCGATTTCTTCCATTTCAGCGACGATGCGCCAGGCTCGGTTTTCTGGCATCCCAAGGGTTGGACCTTGTTCCGCCAGCTGCTCGATTACATGCGCCAGCGGCAGGACGAAGCGGGCTATGTTGAGGTGAACACGCCTGATGTGATGGACCGCAGTCTCTGGGAGACCTCCGGACACTGGTTCAATTACCGCGAGAATATGTTCTCCACGCAAACCGAAGACGAGCGCATTTTTGCGCTGAAGCCCATGAACTGCCCGGGTTCCGTATCGATGTTTGCGCAGGGGCTAAAGAGTTATCGCGACCTACCGCTACGCATGGCGGAGTTCGGCAAGGTGCACCGTTACGAACCTTCTGGCGCGCTGCACGGATTGATGCGTGTGCGTCACTTCACGCAGGACGATGCGCACATTTACTGCACCGAACAGCAGATGGAGCAGGAGTGTATCGACGTCGTGAAACTGGTGCTCGATATCTATAAGGACTTCGGTTTTGACGATGTCATCATCAAGTTGTCGACGCGACCTGAAAACCGAATCGGTAGTGATGAGGTTTGGGATAAGCTCGAGGGCGCGCTGAGTAACGCACTCGACGCTATGGGCTTGGATTACATCCTTTTCCCGGGTGAGGGCGCCTTCTACGGTCCCAAGCTTGAGTTCGTCCTTCGTGACGCGATCGGTCGGGACTGGCAGTGCGGCACGCTGCAGGTCGATATGAATCTGCCAGAGCGTTTTGATATCAGCTACGTCGATGAGGACGGAAGTCGTGACAAGCGTCCAGTGATGTTGCACCGAGCACTCTTTGGTTCGTTGGAGCGCTTTATTGGCATCCTGATTGAGCACTATGAGGGTAAGTTCCCCGTTTGGTTGTCTCCCGTTCAAGCGGTGCTCATGACGATTACCGATAAGCAGGATGACTACGTCAAGAATGTTGAGAAGCAGTTGAAGGCGCGAGGTATTCGCGTGATGTCTGATCTACGAAACGAGAAGATTGGCTTCAAGATCCGCGAGCATACACTGCAAGCCACGCCTTATCTCTTGGTGGCAGGTCACCGTGAGATGGAGAACGGTGAGATCGCCGTTAGAACCCAGAAGGGCGACGATCTCGGCACCATGTCTATCGATGCCTTTATTGATCACCTAAGTGGTGATCTTGCTGCGCTGCGGTAGCCCTGCGCAATTGCCTTTGATGTTTTAAACGTCACCCCTTTGGGGGGTGACCTCATTGCAAAAGGTGCTTTTTGAAGAGGTTCATCGCACCCTCTTTGGCATCAGCGACGACGAGGTAAAGGCGTTCGAGGAGTCGCTCGCTGACGAGTACGAAAACGACTTACAAACGACTGTGTTGTCTTTTGAGCTACTAGCTCAACGACACTCGCTCTTTCAGTTGCCTGCGTCTGTCGCCAATCCGCGCTTGGTCTCTAGGTAGGTTGCAAAGCTTCCTAGCCAATGGCTTCCCATGTAATGCATGTCGCCAAGAACAGCATCGAGACCGGCTTTACGGTGGGCAGCGACTGCTGCTTTTAGTGGTTTTCGACGGGCGTCGTTCATAGGCAGCGCGCTTG
>CBFIHK010000121.1:0-4018 GCA_965662305.1 Luminiphilus sp. | reverse complement strand
CCCGCCGTGAAAGGGCGGTGTCCTAGGCCACTAGACGAAGGGGACGGAACGTGGTGCACGTAGTGCTCTTCGTAAGGTCGCGCATAGTAGTGAGACTAAGTTCCGTCGTCAAGCTTTCTTGCAAAGGTTTCGAAAAACTTCTTCGTTTTAGGTAAACTCCGCGCTCCATTTTGTAGCGGAGCCCTCATGCCGGCGGCCTTAGAAATCTCGAATCTCCAGAAGACCTATGCAAATGGTTTTCAAGCACTGAAAGGAATTGATCTCAAGGTAGAGGAGGGCGACTTTTACGCGCTCTTAGGACCTAATGGTGCGGGAAAGTCGACCACGATTGGCATTGTGAGTTCTCTGGTCTCGAAATCCGGCGGTTCAGTGAAGATTTGTGGCATCGATATCGATGAAGATTTCTCACTCGCTAAGAAGCAAATCGGCATCGTTCCGCAGGAATTTAATTTTAATGTCTTCGAAAAAGTCGAAGACGTTCTGATTCATCAGGCAGGCTACTACGGTATACCCATTGGGCTTGCACGCCAGCGTGCTGAGTACTATCTGGAAAAACTCGGCATCGCGGATAAGCAGCACGTTCAGATGCGTATGTTGTCCGGGGGTATGAAACGCCGATTGATGATTGCTCGCGCGCTGGTGCATGAGCCCCGTGTACTGATTCTGGACGAACCGACTGCCGGTGTTGATATTGAGATGCGCCGCAGCATGTACGACTTCCTTCGCGAGACAAACAACGAGGGTCGAACCATCATTTTGACAACCCACTACCTCGAAGAGGCAGAGATGTTGTGTCGCAACGTAGGGATTATCAATCAAGGAAAAATCGTTACCGACGGTGCAATCAGAGATCTGCTGCGCGATCTCAACAGCGAAACCTTCTTTCTCGATACGCAAGATGAATTGCCCAGTGGTATCTCCATACCGGGATACCAAGTTCGCCAGGTTGAACCTCAGTGTCTAGAGGTCGAAATTGAAAAAGGACAGGAGCTGGCACAAGTGTTTACCGCTCTCGGCGAGCTAGGCGTGTCGGTTGTCAGTATGCGCAACAAGGAAAATCGACTCGAACGGATGTTTGTAAACGTCTTGGAGGGTGCATCATGAGCCCCTATGAGCAGTGGATCGCCTTTTTAACGATCATGCGAAAAGAGGTGCGTCGTTACCTCCGCATTTGGACACAGACCCTGTTGCCATCAGCCATTACGATGTCTCTATATTTTTTGATTTTTGGCACTCTGATTGGCAAGCGTATTGGCACTATGGGTGGCGTTAGTTACATGGAGTTCGTCGTGCCTGGCCTGATTATGATGGCCATCATCACGAATACCTACGCTAATGTTGTAGGGTCGTTTTTTGGTGCGAAGTTTAACAACAGCATCGAAGAGCTATTGGTGTCGCCAACACCGACATACGTGATTGTGTTGGGCTATGCCGCAGGCGGTGTGTCTCGAGGGATTCTTGTATCGATTATTGTGACCTCGGTGGCGCTGTTCTTCACCAAGCTCGATATTCACAGCTGGCTCGTGGTGATTGGTGTCGTGATGCTGACCTCGATCTCGTTCTCGCTACTAGGGCTCATTAACGCTGTCTTTGCCAACACCTTTGATGACGTCAACATCGTGCCTACGTTCGTGTTGACGCCGCTGACCTACCTTGGTGGCGTTTTTTATTCGCTCGATCTGCTGCCCGAATTTTGGGCGAGCATCTCGCAAATTAACCCGCTCGTATACGTGGTGAATGCGTTTCGATACGGTGTCTTGGGTGTGAGTGATGTAGACATCACCGTATCGTTTACTATGCTCACAGCGCTTACGGTTGGGTCTTTTGCTTACGCGATGCACCTGCTGGGAACTGGCACACGGCTGAGAACCTAATTTTGGCAGGTGTTTTAGGAAATGTAGTCGCTGCCCCTGACGTCTATGCACCCGAGGTTCTGGAGGCAATAGATCGGGGAAGAGGGCGGTCCCTGATTGCTCAACCCTCGACTAAGCTGACTAGCGGCTATGATGTATGGCATTGCTATGAGTTGAGCTGGTTGCTGAACTCAGGTGAGGTTCGCTATGCAACGGGTGCATTGATCATTCCGGCTTCGAGCCCCAACACCGTTGAATCCAAGTCCCTTAAGCTCTATTTAAACTCACTGAACGCACACACGTTTGCCAGCGATACAGATGCAGTGGCCCGCATCGAGCGGGATCTTTCTGCACTTACTGAAGCGAACGTAAAGCTTGAACTTCAGACCTTTCAAGCGCTTCAGAAGAGTTCGTGTTTAGTTGAGGCGGTGGAGTCTTACACACCTGGTGATCAGCCATCTAAACGCTTTACATCGGTGGGTTTTAGATCGCTCTGCCCAGTTACGTCTCAACCCGACTGGGCGACGCTTGTAATCGATGTTTCCGAAGCACAATTTGACGCTGAGGTAATAGGTAATTGCATCGAGAGCCTTCGAAACCATCAGGGTTTTCATGAGCAATGTGTAGAGGAGCTATATTCGCGCCTTGAGACTGCTCTGAAGCCCGATTCACTCCGGGTTGTAGGCTTTTTCCAGCGTCGCGGCGGCATCGATATCACGCCTTGGCGGTCGTCCATCGAAAGCCCCCCCTCTGCGACGCGTCTGTTTGAGCAATAAACCGGCATAATCATCGAGGCTACGGCCTTATCAAGTCGTTCTAAAAAGCGTTATATTTCTCCCATAACAATTACCTAAAGGGCAGGGTAACCATGGCGCAGTGGGATCTTTTAATCACGGGTGCAAAAGTCTACGACGGCGAAGGGACGCCGGGGCGTATCGAGGATATCGCAATCGCCAACGGCGTAGTTGCTGCACGCGGAGCAAACCTTCCGCAATCGGAGGCGTCACAGTGTGTCGAGGCGTCCGGTAAGTGGCTGATTCCAGGCATGCTCGATATTCATACGCACCTTGATTTGGAAGTAGAGGTGGCCCCTGCGCTTGACGAAGTAGTGCGACACGGCACGACCACGGTTTTGGTGGGTAACTGTAGCTTGGGTACGTGCTTTGGCCCTCAGGAGACAAACGGGCAGGAGCCGATTGTTGATTGCTTCACGCGTGTCGAAAACATACCGAAAGCGGTCTTAAGGAAGTGTGCAAAGGCGATGACCTGGGATAATCCTGAGGATTACTTAGCGCACTTTGAAAATCTTAATTTGGGCCCGAACATTGCGGCGTTTGTCCCGCACTCGATGCTGCGCATTGAGGTCATGGGACTGGACGCTAGTATTAGTCGCGCACCCACTGAGAACGAACTTCAAAAAATGGAGCAGATACTCGAGGGCGCCATGCAGATGGGTTATCTCGGGTTGAGCACTGACGGGCTACCGTTCCACTACCTGTCCAATGATCCGCACACCGACAAGCGTATACCCACACAATTTGCTTCTTTCAGTGAGTTGCGACGGCTCTTAAAAGTGGTGCGAAAGTACGACCGGGTTTGGCAAACCACCCCGATTATTGAGAACCGTCTGAAAGCGCTGTTCTACTTCACGCTAACCAGCGGTCGTCTTTTCGGCAAGCCCCTCAAGACATCGGCCTTGTCTGCCATGGAGATGACCGCCGCGCCGAATTCCTCAAAGCTGTTTCTTGGTGTGGCCAAGCTGCTCAACAGTAAGCTCCTGGATGGTCGATTGCATTTCCAAGCCCTGGGCACGAATTTCCGAGTGTGGTCTGACGGCATTGTTAGCCCCTTATTTGAGGAACTGACCTCTACAGCTGAATTGATTGCGCTTGAGTACGATGATTACGAGGGGCGTCAGCGTTTGATGCACGATCCTGAGTGGGTGGAGCGCTTCCGTAAAGAGTGGCGGCATGGACGCACGGGAGATGATTTTGCGAGCTGGAAGGCGGCGCGAGGGCTTCCTGATAGCTTGGTGATTCGTGAGCCCGAGAAGCTTATTTTTGATGGCGCACCCTGTGCGGATTGGGACGGTGAAAGTTTTGCCGAGGTGATGTTACGCGCGCAGAAGTTCAAAGCAGGCGACGCGACTGCCGCACGTTCTGATT
>CBFIHK010000120.1:0-4030 GCA_965662305.1 Luminiphilus sp. | reverse complement strand
CTCGAGGATCGGCTCGCTGTCAGGCAGCTCCTGTCCCGCCGCCTCTAAAATACGACGCATCTGGGCACCCAATTCGTGTTCTCCCACAACCAAACAGGCAGGTGAATCGGTCAAACGGATCGTGGGTCGGACCTCACTGACCTTACCTTCAAGAGCGCCTTTAAGTCGATCGAGTAAACCCTCGTTTTCAGTCTTGGCCGCTTCGAGCTCAGCCTTCTCTTCCTCAGTACTGTTACCGAGGTCTAGCTGGCCTTTAGCAATGTCTTTCAGCGCTTTGCCATCAAACTCGTTGAGATGCCCCATTAGCCAGTCGTCGATGCGATCGGAAAGCAAGAGAACTTCGATGCCTTTCTTACGGAACACCTCAATATGCGGGCTGTTTTTGGCTGTTACATGGTTGTCGGCGACAACATAATAGATGGCGTCCTGCCCTTCCTGCATGCGCTCCGCATAGTCCTTTAGTGAGACATTTTGTATTGCGTCATCTTCGTGAGTCGAGGCAAACCGTAGTAGCTCCGCAATCTTTTCCCGGTTAGCAAAGTCCTCGCCTGGACCTTCCTTGAGCACGTTGCCAAATACATCCCAGAAGCTCTGATATTTTTCAGCGTCTGACTTAGCCATTTTACTGAGCATATCGAGCACGCGTTTTGTCACTGCATTGCGCAAAGAGTCAACTTGCGGACTCTGCTGCAGAATTTCACGGGAGATATTGAGCGGCAGATCCTGAGAATCGAGGACACCCTTTACGAACCGCAGGTAAAGCGGCAAAAACTGCTCGGCATCGTCCATAATAAACGTGCGCTGGATATAGAGTTTAAGGCCACGGGCGCCCTCTCGATTCCAGAGATCAAACGGCGCCTGGCTTGGGACGTAGAGAAGCGAGGTGTAATCGAGCTTGCCCTCAACCCGATTGTGACTCCAACTTAGTGGATCCTGATAGTCACTCGAGACATGGCGATAAAACTCTGTGTATTCCTCGTCGCTTACCTCTGATCGGCTTCGCGTCCACAACGCTTTTGCCTCATTGATGCGTTCCCACGAGGGTTCTCGCGTCTCTGCATCGTCATCGCCCGCTGGCGGTGGTGTCTCAAGCATTAAGACGGGCACTGAAATGTGATCAGAATATTTTTTGATCACACTTCGGACGCGCCAAGAAGATGCAAACTCCTCAGCCTCGGCGTCTAGGTGCAGAATAACCGTTGTCCCGGGAACGTCGCGCTCAGCAACATCAATACTGAATTCATCTTCACCCGTCGATTCCCAACGAGTTGCCACGTCCTCGCCCGCCTTTCGAGAAATCACCTCAACGCGGTTTGCGACGATAAAGGATGAGTAAAAACCTACGCCAAACTGACCAATAAGCTGGCTATCTTTTTGCTGATCGCCGCTCAGCTGCTCCATAAAAGCCGCTGTTCCGGATTTTGCGATCGTGCCGAGATTCTCGATAACGTCATCGCGCGACATGCCAATACCGTTGTCGCTGATGCTGAGAGTTTTGGCCTCTTCATCAACATCAACACGAATCTCGTAGCCTTCGCCACCGACATCCAACGCACTGTCTTCAATGGCAGCAAAGCGGCGCTTGTCGATCGCGTCCGAGGCGTTTGAGATCAACTCGCGTAGAAAAATTTCTCGGTTCGAGTAGAGCGAGTGAATCATTAACTGAAGCAGACGCTTGGCCTCAGTTTGGAATCCCATGGTTTGTTTGTCGGACATTACGAGCTCCTATTTTTGTACCGAAATGTGATCTGTGCTGAACGTAGATAACAGATGGGGAATCACTTTGCTCATTTCAAGGCGAGACTAATAATTTCCTGTGCGTAATTTCCTGTGCGTAATTTCCTGTGCCCTAGTCGCTCGGGCTTCGCTTCTCACACAACATTTTTGGGCAAAAAAAAGCCCGCTGAAAGCGGGCCTCAGATTTGTTAGCCGTGCCGGTATTACCAACCGGTGATTTCGGCCATCGCAGAGCCAATTTCAGCCAGCGAACGAACTGTCTTCACGCCAGCATCCTCAAGCGCTGCAAATTTCTCATCCGCAGTTCCTTTGCCACCTGAGATAATCGCGCCTGCGTGCCCCATACGCTTCCCTTTCGGCGCGGTAACGCCAGCAATGTAGGAAACAACGGGCTTAGTGACATTATCTTTGATGAAAGCGGCAGCCTCTTCTTCCGCTGATCCACCGATCTCACCAATCATCACGATTGATTGCGTGGCGTCATCTTCCTGGAATAACCCAAGGATATCGATAAAGTTTGACCCAGGTATGGGATCACCGCCAATACCAACACACGTAGACTGGCCAAAGCCTGCGTCTGTCGTTTGCTTCACAGCCTCGTAAGTGAGGGTTCCTGAACGCGAGACAATACCTACCTTGCCGGGAAGGTGGATATGACCGGGCATGATGCCGATCTTGCACTCTCCCGGAGTGATCACACCAGGGCAGTTAGGGCCGATCAAACGAACGCCTAACTCGTCACAGCGCACTTTCGCGTCGAGCATGTCCAGAGTCGGAATGCCCTCAGTAATGCATACAATGAGTTCAACACCGGCATTCGCTGCTTCCAGGATCGAATCCTTACAAAACGGCGCTGGTACATAGATCACTGACGCGTTCGCACCCGTTTGAGATACCGCATCACCCACAGTATCGAAAACAGGCAAGCCAAGGTGCTCTTGACCGCCCTTACCGGGAGTTACACCACCGACCATTTGAGTTCCGTAAGCGATTGCTTGCTCAGAGTGCGACGTGCCCTGAGAGCCGGTAAAACCCTGACAAATGACGCGTGTATTTTTGTCGATAAGAATACTCATGCTGCACCCCCAGCTGCCGCGACAACTTGCTGAGCCGCATCGGTCAGACTGGTTGCTGCAATAATATTTAATCCACTGTCCGCAAGAACTTGACGGCCCAGCTCCGCGTTGTTGCCCTCAAGACGAACGACGACAGGTACTTCTACGCCTACCTCATTAACCGCACCGATAACGCCTTCTGCGATCAAATCGCAGCGCACAATGCCGCCAAAAATATTGATAAGAACCGCTTTCACGTTGTCATCACTCAGAATGATCTTGAACGCTTCTGTTACACGCTCTTTGGTAGCGCCGCCGCCCACATCGAGGAAGTTAGCGGGCTCGCCACCGTGAAGCTTGACAATATCCATGGTTCCCATAGCCAAACCAGCGCCGTTCACCATGCAGCCGATGTTGCCTTCAAGCGCAACGTAGTTGAGGTCCCACGCAGCTGCAGCAGCTTCGCGCTCGTCGTCTTGCGACGGATCGTGCATGGCCTGCAGATCCTTGTGGCGATACATCGCGTTGGAGTCGACAACAACCTTTGCATCGAGACAATGAAGGTTACCTTCGTCGGTAATAACGAGCGGATTGACCTCAATCAGAGCGAGATCCTTGTCTTTAAAAAGATTCGCTAAACCATTGAAAATGTTGACAAACTGCTTTATCTGCTGCCCCTGCAATCCAAGCTTAAATGCCAGTTCACGCCCCTGGAAGGGCTGTGGCCCCACCAGCGGGTCAATCGTTGCCTTGAGGATCTTCTCTGGTGTCTCTTCAGCCACCTTTTCAATCTCAACACCGCCCTCGGTAGAGGCCATGAACACGATTCGACGAGACGAACGATCGACAACGGCTCCGAGGTAGAGCTCGTCAGCAATATCAGTACACGTTTCAACCAAGATCTTGGAAACAGGCTGACCATTAGCATCGGTCTGATAGGTTACCAGGTTTTTACCCAGCCAGTTCTCGGCAAACGCGCGAGCTTCGGCGGGCGAATCAACGAGCTTTACGCCTCCTGCTTTACCGCGGCCACCGGCATGGACCTGAGCTTTAACCACCCATTTATCACCGCCAATTTCTCTGGCTGCAGCTTCTGCCGCTTCTGGCGTATCCACGGCCTGACCTACAGAAACCGGTAAGCCGTATTCTGCAAACAGTGCCTTGCCTTGATACTCGTGCAAGTTCATACATCCCCCTTTTTTGGTTTATACAGACAGTGCCTGTGCACTGCGGCAACC
>CBFIHK010000119.1:0-4095 GCA_965662305.1 Luminiphilus sp. | reverse complement strand
GTTCCACTTACCTCAATTTCATCCGATTAGGGAGAACGATGAGTGGTGGGGTAAGGGCTTCACCGAGTGGACCAACGTATCGAAATCGCAATCGCTTTTCGAGGGACATGCGCAACCGAGATTGCCGGCTGATTTGGGTTTTTATGACTTACGTCTTCCAGAGGCACGTCTCGCCCAAGCTGTCCTCGCCAAAGAGCATGGCATATCAGCGTTCTGTTACTGGCATTACTGGTTCGAAGGGCGGCGATTGCTGGAACGTCCCGTTGGCGAGATTTTGAAGATTGGTGAGCCTGACTTTCCGTTTTGCCTGGCCTGGGCTAACGAGACCTGGAGTAGGCGATGGCTGGGTGAAGAGCAGGATCAACTCATTGAACAGACTTACAGTGAGCAGGATGATGTGGCTCACAGCAAGCACCTCGCTAAGGTATTCGAGTCGGATTTGTACCTCCGGCACGAGGGGCGACCTGTATTCTTAGTCTATCGACCTGCACATCACGATGACGTTGCGAGATTTTGCAGTATTTTGCGAGCGCAATGTCGTGAAGCCATAGGGGTTGAGCCGTATTTGGTTGCGATCAATGCTCACAATATTGCCTTTGATGGACGTGACTTCGGATTTGATACAAATCTCAATTTTGCGCCACAGCTATCCGTCTTGGAGGGAGCGTTTACCGACGAGGGGACTAATGAAAGGTTCAAGCGGAATGTTTTACAGGGTGTAGAAGCCAATGATGTTGCTGTTTACGATTACGCCGAATCTGTGCAGAAAATGCGAGAGTTACGGGCGTCGTTTGATTACGAAACCCTGCCCTGCGTCTTCGCTGGCTGGGACAATACGCCTCGCAGAGGCAGGTCTGGAATTATTATGAGAAACGCAACTCCCGAGGCGTACCAAGAGGCCCTGCAGCTAGCGTGCGATGAAGCGGCAGGTACCAACGGATTGGTATTTATAAATGCTTGGAATGAGTGGGCTGAGGGAAACTACCTTGAACCTGATTCTATTAATGGCTCAGCATATTTGAAGGCGACTTCAAATGTGCTCAAAAGCGGATAGGAAATTGCCAAGGGCATTCACATTGGGTGAATCCTAAGGTTATAAGGATGACCTACTCCATCTGCATCCCCCACTATGGCAATCAGGCTTTTTTGGCCGAGGCGATACGCAGCGTCATAACCCAGGCCAAATCGCCAGCAGAGGTCATCATTTCCCTCGATAGCCCTGTGGATACCGAGTTTAGGCAACAATTCGAGGCGTCATTCCCGATTCGGTGGGTTGAGAATCAAATCCCCGGTATTACCTCAAACTGGAATAATGCCGTTGCAAACGCGACCGGCGATTATGTTGTGCTCTTACACAGTGATGACGTTTTAGCGCCAGATTATCTGGATGCCATAACCCGCCTCCAAAAGCGTAAACCAGAGAGCGCCGCATGGTTTTGTGGCGTTAACGTGATCAATGAACACGGGGCGCCCACCCGGACAGTGGGTGATTGGGTTAAGCGCCTCATAACACCGCGGAGACACACCTACGATATTCAAGGGGATCGCGGTCTTAGTAAGATGGTGATTGCTTTCGTCGCGAGCTTCTTCAACGGTTTAATTTTGACAAGCGCTGGTCAATGGTGCCCGACCTCGCGCTTTACTCGAGCTTGCTTGAAGCTGGCCACAACATCACGGGAACGAACGAGCAAGCGTTTTATTATCGGCGTCACACAAAGGCGACGACCGAGAAACTCACCCGAACACTTGATCGCTTTAGTGAGGAATGGCGGTTTTATGATGAACTTAGCCGTAGGCTCGATCGCCGAGTTTGGCCAAAGGCTGTGGCTCAGGCCAAATACAAGGTAATGCTACGTCTAAACTGCGGTTTTGAGTGCGCCAAGGCTCTGATCAAATTGGATCTTAGGCGAGCTGTACGCTTGGTGAAGCAAATCCTGACACCCTAATCTGACAACTTTTGCCGTATTGTCGCAGGTTAAACGGTTCTGGGAGGTGTATCGACGAGAATTTCCGTACAATACGCCGATCAGCTACTCGGCAGACACTATGACTTCAAATAGAAAAGCCATCATTCTTGCGGGAGGGTCAGGTTCGCGACTTTATCCCGTCACCCGCGCAGTGAGTAAGCAGTTGGTGCCTGTCTACGACAAGCCGATGATCTACTACCCCTTGTCGACGTTGATGCTGGCGGGCCTTCGCGATGTGCTAGTTATTACAACGCCCGATGATGCTGAACAATTTACCCGCCTGTTGGGTGATGGCTCTCAGTGGGGACTGAATATTCAGTTCGAGATCCAAGCGAAGCCAGAAGGCTTAGCGCAGGCCTTCCTTATCGGTAAAGACTTTATCGCTGGTGATCCCAGCGCCCTGATTCTAGGTGACAATATTTTTTACGGTCACGATTTGGAGGGACTCCTTAAAAGCGCTGACGAGAACGAAAAAGGCGCGACGGTTTTTGCCTATCACGTAACGGATCCTGAGCGTTATGGCGTCGTTGAGTTTGACTCTGAGAAGAGAGCGCTTTCGATTGAAGAGAAGCCCCAGTCGCCAAAAAGTAACTATGCGGTGACAGGCCTATATTTCTATGACCAGACGGTGTGCGATGTTGCAAGCGAGATTGTGCCTAGCGAGCGAGGCGAGCTCGAGATTACCGATGTCAACAAGCATTATCTGAACGAGGGAAGCTTGAAGGTTGAAACGATGGGACGGGGTTTTGCATGGTTAGACACGGGCACCCACGACAGCCTCCTAGAGGCTGGCAGCTTCATAGCAACACTTCAAAAGCGCCAAGGACTGCAGGTTGCGTGCCCCGAGGAAATTGCATTTCGTAAAAACTGGATAGATGCGGAAGCGGTGGTAAGGCTTGCAACGCCACTCGCAAAAAATAGCTACGGTCAGTACCTTCTGAACCTTGTGTCTAAAGGATCCATTTAGTGAGAGCAGTTGAAACAGATTTGCCTGAAGTATTTTTGTTAGAGCCCAGCGTCTATGGTGACGATCGGGGTTTCTTCATGGAGAGTTTTAACGCTCAAACCTTTGCGAAGTTAACCGGTGTTGATGTCACGTTTGTTCAGGATAACCACAGTCGGTCTGCCAAAGGGGTCCTGCGTGGTATCCACTATCAGCTAGTTCAAGCGCAGGGCAAGCTCGTGCGTGTCACCGAAGGCGCTGTGTTCGATGTTGCTGTAGATTTACGGCGCTCCTCGCCTAACTTTGGGCGCTGGGTAGGCTTTGAACTCAGCGCTGAAAATAAGCGTCAGCTGTGGGTGCCTGCGGGCTTTGGCCACGGGTTTTTAGTCCTGAGCGATTCAGCGGATTTTCTGTATAAAACGACAGACTATTACCACCCGGAATCCGAGCGGTCGATTCTCTGGAACGATGCCGATATCGGTATTGATTGGCCGCTATTGCCAGACGAGAAGCCGCTATTATCTGGAAAAGATGCAGCGGCTCACGTTTTGCAAGACGCTGAGGTTTACAGGTAGTTCGGTGGCGAGAGAAAAAATGCGCATCGTTATTCTTGGATCTGCTGGTCAAGTAGGCTCCGAACTGCTGTCACCAGAGGTCGCCACAGCGGCGTCGGTGAGTCAGGCGGAGCTTATTGGCCTTGCTCGCAGTGACTTGGATATCACCCATCGCGATAGCGTGAAGCGTGTGCTTGCTGAGATCGCGCCAGACTGGGTGGTCAATGCGGCGGCTTACACCGCGGTTGATAAAGCGGAAACCGATTCCGAGGGCGCTTACTCGGTGAATGCGACAGGTCCGCGCGTTCTCGCTGAGATTTGCGATGAGCTCGGCGCACGACTCATTCACATATCCACCGACTATGTGTATCCGGGCGATGGCGACGCAGTGCTTCAGGAGGACGATGCTATCGGGCCAACTGGCGTCTACGGTGCGTCAAAACTGGCTGGAGAATATCTGGTTGCGGCCAACTGCAAAGCGCATCTGATACTTCGCACCGCGTGGGTATTTGGTGCCACTGGAAATAATTTTGTTAAGACGATGTTGAGGTTAGGGGCGGAGCAATCTGAGCTCTCCATTGTTGCCGATCAATGGGGCGGTCCTACATCTGCACGCGCTATTGCAGTGGCC
>CBFIHK010000118.1:0-4302 GCA_965662305.1 Luminiphilus sp. | reverse complement strand
GGTGCACGATGAGGCAATGGCGGATCTGCGAGCTGTTACCGACGCCGTTCACCAAGCCGGCGGCAAGATCGCGGCGCAGATCACGCACGGCGGCAGCTTTGTTACCGGTGTCTTTATTCCCAGACGGCTCCAGAGTTCAGTGTCTGGTTTTAATCCGGCGGGTCTGCTTCGCGGCAATATGTTCCGTCGGGCTATGAACGAGCGCGATATGGATAGGATGGTGGGCTTATTTGTTAACGCGGCAGAGCGCTGCTTTGAGGCTGGCTTTGATGCGGTCGAAATCCATATGGGGCACGGCTACCTGCTAAATCAATTCTTATCGCCGCTTGATAACCAGCGTAAGGATCAATACGGCGGTAGCGCTGAGAATCGGGCGCGTTTCCCTGCGCGGGTGCTGCGTGCGGTAAAAGAGGCCGTGGGCGATCGTATGGCGGTGATCGCGAAGATCAATGTTGCTGACGGTCGTAGCAAAGGCGCTCAGTTGGAGGACGGTATTGTCACCGCGAGGATCCTAGAGGAGGCGGGCGCTGATATGTTGGTGCTGTCCGGTGGCCGAAACGTCGAATCGGGTTGGTTTACTTTCGGCAGTAATATGAATTTAGACGCCATGCTACGCGTCATTGGCAAGTGGTCATTAAGCGGTATGGCTATCGCGTCAACACAGGCTTCTGTGCCAAAAATAGACTTTAAACCGCTCTATTTTTGGGAGTACTCGACGAAGATTCGCGAGGCTGTCTCGATTCCGCTTGCCTATTTGGGTGGCGTGACATCGGCAGACAATGTCTCGCAGTGTATGGACGCTGGGTTTGAAGCGGTGCAGCTCGCGCGCGCACTGCTGCGAGAACCTGATCTCGTCAATCGATGGCGAGAGGAGGGCGGTGAATCGTTGTGTGATAACTGCAATAGCTGCGTTGCCTACATCTATCACCCGGCGGGTACATGGTGTATCCACCAACCCGCAAACAAGCTTGAGGATAATCAGATTCTGGCCTCACAAGGTTAGACCCCGTTGAGGTGGAGGCGTTACGCTTGTCTTCTGCCGACAAAACGCGGAAATCAACGCTGAAAATAATGCCGACAACAATAACGAGGGCATAAAACACATGAAGATCGAATTTCTTCGCGAGATCGCTGCACCGAAAGAGCTGGTATGGCAGGTCATTACCGATTTTTCTGCTTACGGTGAATGGAATCCGTTCGTAACGGCCTGCGACGCGGAGTTGCGCGCGGGTGCACCGATTTCGATGACGGTTGTGCTGGGTAGGAACGTTCGAGACCAGGTCGAGTTTGTCAGTCAGGTAATCCCAGGCGAGTTGTTTGAATACCGCATGAAGCCTGTCGGCCCGCTTCTGCATAGTTATCGACAGCACGAAGTGATTGCTTTGGACGATGGTAATACCCGTTATCGCTCGACCTTTGAATTAAATGGCTGGATATCGGGATTGGTTGGCTTGAGCCTCGGTACTGCCTTGCAAGACGGGTTTCAGGGAATGACCGATAGCTTGGTGAGCCGCGCAGAGAGCTTGGTATAGCCAAGACTCTGAAGAGGGCATCACCTTAGCGATTACCTGTTTTCGAAAAGGGTTTTTGAACAGAGAGCTTCGTAACGGGAGCTTTGTTGAGCGAGCTTTGAGGCAGGATCTCTGAATAAGTGTTTTTGAATCAGAGTCTTTGACTAACGGCTCATTGAGACAGAGATCCTCAAATACTGGGTCTTAAACATTGGTTCCTTGAGTGGGAGGAGACATGACAGTCACGGATAAGCGGGTCGCATTGGTGACCGGCGCAAGTCGAGGTGCAGGCGCCGGCATTGCACGTGCTCTAGGCAGCTACGGTATGCGGGTATACGTGACCGGCAGAGCAGAAACCGTCGGTGAGGCAAAGGGCTGGGACGGTGCAGCGCTCCCGGGAACGGTTCACAGCACGGCCGCTGAGGTCACCGCTGCAGGTGGCGAGGGCATTGCAGTGCGCTGTGACCATGGCGATGACAGTCAAGTCGCAGCACTCTTCGATCAGATTCAGCAGGAGTCAGGACGTCTCGACATTCTGGTGAACAACGCAACTCTGATTCACCCCGAACTGATCAGCCCCAAGCCGTTTTGGGAGAAGGAACTTGCGGCAGTCGGCATTTTGGATGTCGGTCTGAAATCGGCGTATGTCGCGAGTTGGTATGCGGCAAAAATGATGGTTTCGAAGGGTTCAGGCTTGATTGCTTTTGGCTCATCGTTTGGCGCAAATTGCTACATGCACGGGCCGGGTTATGGCGCGCAGAAAGCCGGCATCGATAAGTTTGCGCACGATATGCAGCACGACTTTGCCGATACAGGTGTCAATGCGGTATCGATATGGATGGGACCACTCAGGACAGAACGTGCGCTCATGGCCGCTGAGGTGCACCCAGAGCAATACGAAGAAATTATGAAGGTGGCTGAAAACCCCGAATACACGGGGCACTTGTTGCAGGCTTTGTCCGTTAGCCCTGATATAACGAAATATGCAGGCAAGACGCTCGTTGGTGCTGAGCTTGGCGTTGAGCTTGGGATCTCTGATGACGGTGAATATCGAGTCTCTCACCGTGAAATGCTCGGGGGGCCGCCGGAGCGGTCTCAGGCGGTAATCTATTAACGCGCGGTGAGCGGCGGACCAGCGTTAACGCCCGTTAGCGATGAAAAACCGGTTATCGATGACCGGATATCGATGTAGAGGAACAGGGAATGAGGAGACGACAGGCCGAGGCCGGCGGAACAAAGATAAGAGTTCTGATAATTGCAGTGCTACTGGTCTCTTTTGTGGCTTATCAGTTACTGATTCCCATCGATGATCCATCGCTGGATGGGCCTGATAACTCAGGGACGTTGTCAGCCAATACCGACCAAACCGGTGAGGCTCAGCTCAGTACGTCCCGCACCAAGGGCGAGCGTCAGGTTTTCTGGGGTGACCTCCATATCCATACATCGCTATCGAGCGATGCGTTCACTATGGGCGTTCGGGCAGTGCCCGATGATGTCTATCGCTTCGCTAAGGGCGAGACTTTGGAACATGGCGCCGGCTACCCTGTCACCATCACACGCCCGCTCGATTTTGCCGCGGTCACCGACCATGCTGAGTATCTCGGGCAGGCCAAGCTTTCGGACTTGAATGTTCCCACTACTCGCCAGTCACTGGCGAATATTCTCCGGCGCGAGAATCGACTCATGGTGACCCAGTCGTGGTGGGAAATCATGAGCTTGATCCGCGAGAACGGTTTTAAGTTAACGCTTACCGGAGTCGATACCGATATCAATCGCGCCGCCTGGGATGAGATTGTTGCGGCAGCCGAGCGCCATAATGAGCCGGGGGTATTTACTACTTTTCCCGGTTGGGAGTGGTCAGCTGACACGGGAGACGTTGGCACGCATCTACATCGCAATGTGATCTATGGCGGTGACGATTTGCCATCCATTCCCTTCAGTTCAATCGACGGTCCGACACCGCCTGATTTGTGGGCATTTCTGCGTGGAGAGCGCGCGATTGGCCGCAGGGTGATGGCCATTCCTCACAACCCTAACCTCAGTGAAGGTCTGGCTTATCGCATCACCGACGACGACGGTAAGCGAATTGAATTGGTTTCGCCTCCTGATCGGTCTGATTTAGAACCCATCAGCGAGATACTGCAGATTAAAGGCAGTTCTGAAACGCACCCACTGTTGTCCAGTCTCGATGAGTTTGCCGATTTCGAAATAGCAGGAACGGTACCGGGGCGTGAGGTCACCTTAACCAGTGTCAAGGGTGCTTATGCGCGTGACGCATTACGAAGCGGTATTTCCATGGCGCATAGCGAAGGCTTTAATCCATTGAAATTCGGCGTGATCGGGTCCAGCGACAGCCACAACGCGACCTCGCCGAGCGATGAACAAGGGTATACCGGCAAGCTGCCCATGATGGACGGGTCTGCAGGGCTGAGAACGGGAGCCGCAGGCTTAGGACTCGATAAAATGACACCTGCGCGTAAGTGGGGCTCGGGTGGCCTTGCGGCGGTATGGGCGCCTGAGAATACACGCGAGGCGCTCTTTGACGCCATGCAGCGGCGGGAGACCTTTGCCACCTCGGGACCGAGAATCGTCGTTAGTTTGTTTGCTGGGTGGGGTTTCCCCTCGGGTACGGCAGCTTCGGCGAACTTTGATGCGATCGCGCGTGAAAACGGCGTGCCCATGGGGTCTTCGCTACCCCAGGTGTCTGGATCTGACTCTGATGATGATAGCGACGTTCCCGCGCCTGAGTTCGTGGTGGTTGCCCAGCGAGACCCTATCGGAGCTAATCTCG
>CBFIHK010000117.1:0-4432 GCA_965662305.1 Luminiphilus sp. | reverse complement strand
TGGCCTCAGTGGCGTTAAGACGCGGGTGCTGAACGGTCAAACAAGCGATGTGCTGCTCTGCGTGGCCAAGCGCTCCTCGGGTGAGCTGGGTGTGGCACTGACTTCGTCAGTGAATGCGAAGGTGACGGTTGATGCCAAACGGTCAATGGATCTACGCGGTCACGCGAATATCACGCTCGATGGTATTCCCAGTACTGATATTGAGTGGTTAGCGGGTGATTCAGTGGAGGCGGGCCTTACCAAGGCAATTGACGAAGCAATGATTGTATTGGCCGCTGAAATGATGGGGAGTGCGCGTGAAGCCCTAGAGCGAACAGTGGATTACCTTGGCGAGCGTGAGCAGTTTGACGTGAAGCTAGGTACGTTCCAGGCGCTTCAACACCGCTGTGCACAGATGTTCTGTGAACTCGAGCTTGCAGAGAGTGCAGTCAGCGCTGCACTTACGGGGCTGGATCATGGTGCGCCCAATCTCAGTACCTTGGCCAGTTCGGCAAAGGCGCTGGCCAACGACTGTTTTACGCTTATTTCCTCTGAGGCCGTTCAGCTCCACGGAGGCATGGGCGTAACCGAGGAGATGGACATAGGCCTTTTCTTGAAGCGCTCACGCGTTTGTAATCAATTGTTAGGGTCATCGAGCTATCACCGTAATCGTTTTGCTCGCCTGAACGGTTTTTAGCATCGTTGCCCCAAGTGGTGCGCCAACTGAAACCAATTGCTGAGCCATCTGAGACGAGTGCGATATTCTGAAGGACGCTAGTCGCTCGGGGACAGCGGTAACGGGGGAGCCACGGCTTATGAAACTGTTTTATCTCGTGATGAGCGTTCTCGGGCTGTTATTGCCCTTCACCCAGTTCGTGCCCTGGCTCTTTGAGTTTGGGTTGGATTTGCCGCTGCTATTGAGTGAGGCCTCGGCAACGCATCTTTTCGCCTTCGCCTGGCTCGATGTGGTAGTGACCGCCGTGGTGTGGTCATCGGCTTCATTGTCGGCGATGCCTTGAGACGCAGCGTTAGTGTTCTTTGGCTACCGATCTTGGGGACCTTATTGGTCGGCCCTTCCTTCGGTTTTCCACTGTATCTCTACTTGCGGGAGTAAAGTCGCGACGCTTCGCCTAAAATTTACAACTGAATTAAAGCCCTCACCATGCTTGGGTGCGGGCTGGAGCGGATATGCACCCTTCCACTGCAGATGAGAGCTTGGAGCGGGCCAGCACTGGCTAAACGATCTAAAGGGCTCTACTGATGTTATGACTGATCCTAGGTTCAGTCCGGGATTACTTCGCCACCGTCTCTAAATTCACTGGACACTTTCACATTTACGTAACCGAGGAATCTTTTGTCCCCAACCCCGTCAATCGCGACAAAACCAACCTTGTACGTACCGACTGGAGAGTCGCTACAAACAAGGATTCTCGCAGCTGATCCATTCCACCAAGACATGGGGAAGGTCGATGGATTGGGGATAAGATCTGTCGACGAATTAATTCCCACATTAGTTCGTTCAAAGCTCATTCCATCTACTGTTTGGGTCAGAAACGGGATCTCGTGTTCTTGGCAACGATTTCCGTCTTGACTGCCTGTACCGGGCGTTACTCGATAAATGGTATAGCCTTCTGACGCCAAGGATGCGTCGCTCGCAACATGCTCCGTATCGAGTCGCGATTGAATGCGAATGTTATATCCAGCCGCATTATTTATCTGGAATTCGTTTAACACGCCTAGCGGTCCCGGTTTGATCTCGATCTCTCCGGATAACATTGCCTCTCTAAGAATGTCGTCGTTTTCCCAATCAGTCATACAGTTATACCAGGCGCCCTCGGATGCCAAGCAGGCTTCATCGATGTTGTTAACGTGAATTTCCTGGCCCTGCCATCGAAGCCACCAAGACATTCCACCAATATTGTCGGGTGGAAAGTTAAAGCTAGAATCGACATCCATGGGGAAGGCTCGATACTCGCCTTCCTTCAGCGTGGTCAGGTAGAGAATATTGTCTATAAATGGCTCGTAGTAGGCTTCTGCTTGAAGGCAATAGTTGGAGGAGCAGTAGCTTCCAAAACCCAATGGGTCTTCGTTTGTTTGACCTCCGCAACAACGAACAAAGCATGTTGAAGTGTGATCGGGGTTGGTATCTGAGACAACACACTCCCATCCATTCCCATTTGGGTAGCTTGTTGACGCAATGTCTAAGACAGGGTTCCCCGACCCGTCAGTTAGGGACAAGCCGCCCCCGGTCATCACTTCCCCCATGGGGCATGATACAGAGGACGCTGCCGAGCTACTGTAGGTATTGCAAGTCAGCGCTCCGTGCTCAATGCCGTTAATAGCAGTAAGTAACGAGGAGAAATTTTCATTAATCGCGTCAGCGTCAGCGATTTCACCGTTCGAAAACGTCGTGAGCGTTGTTGCTTGAGCGTTGACTGTGCAAAGCAGAAGGAGGGTGGCAAGGCGATGAGGTAAGCTCATTTGGGAACCGCAATTGTTAGTCGAATGTTATTGGTACGCGTAAGACAAACGAAGGATCAGGCCTTGCCTTGGAATTCGATTCAGACCCATACAATGTGGACAAATACGACGAAAAATGGGCGCCTGTTATCGTATTCGCAGATGGCGTTATACGCTTGAGCAGGGCTTCAGTAGTGATATGTTTAGACTAATCGCCTAATCATGTCTGGGTAAGGCTTATTGCTGCACAAGCAACTATAGTTTTACGGTGGTATCAGAGTCGCCGCACCCAAATATTGCGATAAGCCACCTCAGAACCATGGTCTTGAAGCTCGATTGGCGCAGGGCCGTGCGCCTTGTAGCTGGGTTCACCAATGTACTCAGTGGGTCCGTGTAAAACGACGTTGTTTTGAACAAGCACATTATTGTGAAAGACGGTGACAGTGGCTGGTCGGCTCACGCGTCCGTCTCGACCAAAATGCGGGGCCATGAACACGATGTCATATGTCTGCCACTCACCGGGACCGCGAGAGGCATTCACGAGCGGCATATGCTGCTTGTAGACACTGGCTGCTTGGCCGTTCGGATAGGTCGGGTTGTCAAAGGAATCGAGTACCTGAATCTCGTAACGCTCCATCAGGAAGATACCGCTATTACCGCGATTTTGACTGTCTCCAGCGACCTTCGCCGGGCTCCGCCACTCGATATGGAGCTGGACGTCTTCGAAGGATTGCCGAGTGCGGAAATTGCCGCTCCCTGGCACGACGACAAGCGCGTTACCATCCAACCGCCATCCGCGACTACCCTCACGCACAGGCTCCCATTGCGAGAGGTCGGTCCCGTCAAACAATACAATGGCATCGTCTGGTGGCGCGCTACCAGCGCCAGGTTCGACTTTGCGGGGTACGGGCTCCCAGAGTTCGGTGATTGCCGACAGCTCTCGGTGATTAGCGGGGATGCCCGTATCGTCAGCGCGTGCATCGTTACCGACAGACAAAAACAAACCCGCGAGGAGCGCTAAAAATAGTGGACCCCGGTAGACTTCAGGCAAGCTCCGCGTATTACGCTGCCTTTCCGTCAGCATCACAATGTTAGGCCGACGCCAAGCGATCACGCCGCAGGTTCGACCAAAAATTGGCTAAACCAGCGTCGGAACTTCGCGAAAGGACCGTCACCGTCACACAAGAGAGGGCGCTCGAAGTACTGCTTTCTGTCCCAGATGATTTGGTCCTCGGCCATCTGCTGGCAGATATTGCCGATAATGGCCTGCCCAACAGTCTTACCCAGAGTTTCTTGCGTCGCGCGCGGCTGAATAAACGCATAGGAAGCGTAGGTTTTCTCAGGGCCTACGGGTGTTACGTTAGCGAGCAAAATGGTGTCGTATATGCCCGTAAAGCGAACGACGGACAGTCCGGCACCTTGGCTTCGAGTCTCAATAGCGCCGTCTACCACACCGCGCGGTGTTGGGTTCCTCGTGATGAACTTACCTTCACGCAAATGGCCGTCGAAGTTTTGGAAGGCAGCTTCAGGCACTTCGTCGGTTCCGTGAACGTAGTGGAAGTGTGCTGCATCTACCGCGTTCTCACCCATCTCCTGCATGTGCGTATTGATTTCCCAGGTATGGATAATCATCTCGCCCCAGTCGGGATGGTCAGCTGCGGCCTCTGGAATTACCTCTGGCTCCCAGCTTGGCACCTCTTTATTGGGGTGGTACCAAACCAGAATCTGCTGATTGATTTCGCGCACGTCCCAAGCACCAAGAATCGACTCGCCTTTGGCGACGCGTGGCGGCATATTCTTGGCGTAAGGGATATGTGTGCATTGACCTTCGCCGTTCCAACGCCATCCATGGAAGGGGCATTCGATGCTATCGCCAACGATACGTGGCCCTTTACCGGTCTGCTCGCGGATTCCATAACCCAAGTGAGCGCCCATATGAGGACAGAATGCGTCGACCACTTTTGCCTCGCCGGCTTCTGTTCGGAATACAACG
>CBFIHK010000116.1:4229-4477 GCA_965662305.1 Luminiphilus sp. | reverse complement strand
GCTCGCGCAAAAACAGCGCCAGGGCTATACCGGCCCGATTATTCAGGCGCTGCTTGAAGGTGAAATTGACGGGCAGCCCATCACCGATGAAATGTTCTCATGGGTGTTTATTCTGCTCATGGTGGGCGGAAACGAAAGCACGCGAACCGCGATAGCGCATGGGCTTAGGCTCTTAATGGAAAATCCAGATCAGCTCCAGCACTTACTCGATCATCCCGAGGATATCCCAGCAGCCGTTGAGGAAATGC
>CBFIHK010000116.1:0-4219 GCA_965662305.1 Luminiphilus sp. | reverse complement strand
TTTTTGGCGATGATGCGCTGACCTTCGACATTCATCGCATGAAACGCATGCCGACCTTGAATCGCGAAATTCGCTCCTTCGGTATCGGTCAGCATTTTTGCTTGGGTATCAACCTAGCGCGGCTCGAGATGCGGATCATGTTTGAAGAGCTCTTGCCCAGACTGAGAAACCCGGCGCTCGCGGGAGAGATTACGTACATGCGCTCCTATTTCATCAGCACGATTAAGAAGATGCCGATTACGTTCACGCCCGAGGCCTGAACCGCACACTTAAGCCCGTTTAGAACCTAACGGTGTGAAGATGGAACAGTGAGAGAACGATAGAGGTCTTGAGAGTGCGAGAGAGTGAGGAAATCAGCGGCTCTGTGAGCAGAGCAGCGAGTGCGCGTTAGAGCGACAAAAGGCATTCAAAGACTCCTGCGGTTAGTCCAATGGTTCATCTATCGCATTGCATGAGCGACGTCAGGCGTTAGGATACGGGTGGTTTGAGGCGCTCTGCATAAGTGTCAGAGAAAAGAGCCAGACAATAAGAAAGAGCTAATGAGGCTCAAGGGGGCAAAATGGCATTCACCGGACAGTTGGCCGTCGTAACCGGAGGTGGCAGCGGCATGGGCCAGACCTGGGCGAGAAAGTTAGCTGAGGGCGGCGCGACGGTCGTCCTTATCGACGTCAATGTGGAAGGCATGGAAGCAACAGCCTCGGGATTCGAAACCGTTCATCCACATCTCGTCGATATCACTGACTCCGACGCGGTAAAGCAGGTTTTTGCGGATATTGAGTCCAACTACGGTCCAATTGATCGGGTCATCAATGCAGCGGCGATTATGCCCTTCGGGCGTCTGGTCGATGAGGACCCAAAGGTTACCAACAAAGTAATGGCAGTGAATTACGGTGGCCTCGCAAATGTGGCTACGGCTGCGCTTCCCGCGATGTTGGCCCGCGGTTACGGCGATTTTATTAGCTTCTCTTCTATGACCGGCATTATTCCTGGCTTGCTGATGGGGGCCTATGCCTCCAGTAAAGCAGCGGTCCAGCACTACAGCGAAATCCTCTACCACGAGAATCGGGACAGCGGCCTTCGGTTTTGTTGTGTCTGTCCGCCTGCAGTGGCAACGCCTCTTTGGCGACAGGCCGAGGCCACGGTGGTACCTAAACTTCCCTCCAAGGGTGAGACATTGACACCCGACGAGGTGATTGCCGAGGTTGAGAGCTGCTTAGAGGCCGGCAAACCTTTTGCCTACCCGGGCAAGCAGACAAAGTTTGGCGTGCTCATGCGCCGTCTTTTTCCAGGCGTCGTTTGGAAGGCCTCTCACGATGCTGAAGGTTTTTAAGTCCATCCTCCCCAAAAAAGCCGCTAAAAGCTCAACGGTTCGGGTTCGAGCAATACGCTTTTAAGCTTCGCTCGGGAGCGCTGAATGCTCTGCGAGTAGAAACCCAGCGCTAATTCCGAGAGGGCGTCTCGCTCGTTCTCAAAAGATGGTCAGAGAGTCCAGACAGTGCCTTAGCCACCGAAGCGCTCGTGCACAGCCTTACGTCTCACTTGAATAGCCTCCCAGCGCGCCTCGGGCGACACCTTTGGGAGACCCTCGATAAACGCGGCTAACTCCTCCGAGTTCAATACCCTCGTGCGTGGCTGGTCGGCTTCTGTCGGCGGCGAATCAAGTCCTTGCCAGCGCATGAATATGAGTCCCTCATCATGTCCCGCCGGATCAAGCCAGTTAGCAACACGGGGATCTTCGAGTGAGATCAGCGCATAACAGCGGCTCTCGTCTTCACGACAACCCAACTGGTTCATATTCAGGGTACTGGTGTGGTTTTCGTAATCCATGCTGACGAACCAGCGATTACCGAGCTGAATTCCCATGTAGGGCGCGCCAGTGTCCCCAAACTCGATGAGCATGGTTTCACCGGGAGCCAGTTTGAAGTTACCAAACGCAGAGTACTGACCGACAAGGCCACCGGGTGTCATACGCATGTTAAAAATGGAGTTGTTGGGGACCAGCGTGTACATACGATCTGCGAGCGCGATCCAACTGGCAGTCCGGTCATACATCGATTGAGAAGCGCGCTCAAAGCCGCCGATCATATCGAGTTCCGTCAGCGGTGCAGGTGCGACTTTTTCTGAGTCGAGGCGCTCGATGTAAAGCGGGTCGAGGCGTTCTCTTTCCCAATCTGAGTGCGTGAAACGAACGAGCAGAGACTCAGCGCCGGGTGCGTTTTTCATCCAGTTCGCAATGCCCTCGGGGCGTTCAGGGCTCACGATAATCTCAAAGTTACCCTCGTCATCCATCTCCATCTGGTCGGCATAAAGCACGCTCACGTTGGTGCTGCTGCCTGCATTACCAACTCCCGGCACGCCGATGACGAGCTGGAAAATCAGCTGTGTTGTGTTGCCGCGCTTACCGGTCAGTCGGTAGGTGCCTTCATCATCAAGAAGCGCAAAGAAGTAGTTGTTATCGGGGTTGTCCAGGCCTGCCTTGCTGGTCCAGTCGACACCACGCATGGTGCGTGGGTAGTCGTGGGAGGTGAGGGCACCTGCCTTGATGGATCCGACAATGGTGTAGAGAAGACCGCGATAGGCCTCGGCGCGTGCTAGCGGGTCGTCAAAATTGCTGTGTGATTTATAGAGCGCCAGCGTGTCCCGTTGCGCCTGAATAAAGTCTTCAAAGGCCGCATCTAATGGATCGTCAGCTTTTGTCTGGCTCGGCTCGTACCGCGGTGCAGGTGCTGTCATACGCCCGGCGTAAAAGCCCACGACGGTCAGAATCAAAACGATTAGTAGCAATATAACCTTCTTCATAGTGTTTCCTGCTTGAGTTGCTTGTTTCGGCCTCGGTACCAAGCGATAGCATCTGAAATAGTCTCGCTCATAGGACGGGGTGACCACCCCAGTTCGGCGGCGGCCTTTGCATGGTTCATTGGGCCAAAGGCCTCGGACAAAAACATCGAGGTTCGACAAAATTTGGCGTCTTTGATCCCTCGGAGACGATTGATGACTGCGGCAATCGTTGCGAAGACATAGGCTTTGCGCATGGAGAGCACAGAAGGTTTGGCGTATCCCATCCACTCCGCCGCCATGGAGTAAAAGTCTTGCTGTCGAAGGCACTCGCTGACAATCGCATAACGCTCGCCACTGCGCCCTTTGGTCTCCGCTAACAAACACGCCTGTGCCGCATCGCGCACGTCTACCGTCGGTAAGCTGCAGTCGAGTGCCGTGCTTTTGCTTTTCGTTGCCTGCCAAAGCGCATTTCCATGAGGGGTCGGGCCATGATCTTCAGGGCCATAGGTGTTCGCGACACAGAGTATGACAGCGGGAAGCCCCCGCTTAATGACTGCGTCGGTAACGGCTTTCTCCGCGAGCACACGCGTCTTAACGTATTCAGGTGCCTCGTCCCACCAATCGAACGCATGTTCCTCTTGCGCGGGGGACCCCGAGTGGCGAGGCAAGGTGACCATTGAGCTGGTGAAGACAAAGCGTGCGATATTTTCGGCTACGGCGGCGTCTATTACGTTGGTGAGTCCATCAACATTGGTGCGATAGAGCGGCGCTGAATCGACCAGCCAAGCGCGTGTGTCGACGACGTTGTAAAAGACGCTGCTACAGCCGCGCATGGCGACTTTTAGCGAAGCGATGTCGCTGATATCGCCATGACAGATCTCGACATCCAGACCTTGGAGGGCGCTGAGATTACTCGTGGGTCGTACCATCGCGCGTACCCGCCGACCTTGGGCAACAAGTAGGCGCGTGATGTGGCTACCCATAAAGCCATTTGCCCCCATGACCAGTGCCAAGGGCGCGTTCGCGTGATCGTTATTGATCGTATCGTCCAAAAACAAATTCTCTTGTTGGTTTTATTGTTTTTGATGATTGAGCCCGTAACCGGCATGGGGTGCAATCTTCTTGTGCCCCCCAAAGGGACGATGGTCACGCCTCTAGGGTCGGTATACTGCGGTTAACGTATCGAGATTGTTCGACCTCATTAGTGTTCGAGCTAATTAGTGTTTGAACTCATTCTTGTTTGACCTCATATGGGTGCCGCCGCATGTTAGAAACAGCTTTTCAACCGCTTCAACTGGGTCCGCTGACGCTTCCTAACCGCTTTATCAAAGCGGGTGCTAACGAGAACATGTCAAAGCAGGGCAGACCGACTCGAGCGATGCGCATGCATCACGAAGCGCTTATCAAAGGCGGTGTGGGCATGACGACCATGGCCTACGTC
>CBFIHK010000115.1:0-4577 GCA_965662305.1 Luminiphilus sp. | reverse complement strand
AAGGCCGCGCCATCGGTCAGCGTCGACTCGCCCCCGTCTGCGTCATTGATTAAGCAGTGCAAGAACTGAAAACCCGGTGGCACCTCGCGGGTCGGTAGATCGGAATGTGGCCCTAAACGCAGCCCTGTATTCGCTGTCGTATTAGTTGCAGCGTCTCCAGCCAAGTTAATATCAGCGCGCACATCCCAAATTCGGCCAAAGTTGCTGTCGCATACCGGGCCAATGCGCTCAGCAAGCTCTAGGAGATAACCTTCGTGCGTCAAGCTCCGTAGACCATCAGATTATTGAGCAGTGCGAGTATCGCTTCGTCGCTCTCTAGTGCAGCCGAACCGTTAACGCGAGGCACTTCACCAATCGAGCCTGTCGTCCATGACTGTGCCTCGGGCAACCAGCTACTGGGCCGGTGGTTGTTTTCCGCAACGTGTCGCAACCACCCCGAGTGATAAACCGATCGCTGACCGTCATGCCCCCACTCAACGATCAAGTCGCCGGCGTTATCTACGACCGCAGATTTCACTTCAATATCGTCCGTAAGGTCTGCGGGATCAAGAATGCACTCGCGCGTCGCGAGATCGATGCCGCCTTGACCAACCGCATTCTCTTTTAGCCAAAAACGGTGACAGGCTAACTTTGCATCATCGGGCCAGCGGATATGCACAAACTCCCCATCGGTCGCAGCCGATGCGATGGGGCTTGAGTCATAGTGATAAAAGTCGGGCGCTATTGCCTCTGAGATCGGAGTGTTCATTCTGCCAACGCCTCCTGGGGCGGATCTGCCACACAGTCTCGTGTGCTCGTTTTTATTATTAAGCCTGGTAATTATTAGTTCTTTTGTTCGTACTCTCGACGCTCTCTTTTCTGAAACCGGAACTCTCAAACGACTTCCTCATTCAGCCAACTTCCTCATTCAGTGCTTCAAACACCTTGTCGAAACCTTTGTAAAGCTCATGTAAGGATCAGAGGCGTCGTAATCGCCACACAGTGGCATCACTTCCGAGCTAAACGTACTTCACTACGGATTTTTCGCAATGTTTTTTCAGCCCGGGTTTTACGATATTCATTCGCACTCAAATAAACACTGCGAGGTCTAGCGATACATGGTATGAACTGCCCTGAAAATAAAGAGATGAATAACGAGACAAAGCGCACGATCTTTTTGCCAAGGTTACCCACGGCTATTTTCTGAATTTATGGACGACTTTTGTTCGCCATCTACGAGCTAGCGAGTGGATCTGTAGAAGAGAGAAACATGAAATCGAACCCGAACCTACGACTTACCAAATCCACTATCAGTGTCGTTTTGACTGCCATCCTCATGTCAACACTAGCGATGGGGCGCAGTCTCGCGCTTGCAGATTCAACAGCTGAAGCCGGTGTCGCTGAAGCGGACTCGCCGGTCGCGAATTCAGATGGTGTTAAGGGCATTGCAGGCAGCACAGCAGTGACGCTAGGTATGAAAACGTCAGGTCTCAACGCTACCGAGATTGCAGAATACAGCCAGTTCGCTGAATCCCTTTTAGCGGATGCGACAGCGCGCGTCACTGCCTACGGTGACGGCAATGTACCCCCCTACGCCGAGCACCTAAAAGACGTTTGTGTAGAGGGCGGCTTTGACCCAAAAGACATTCACACGCTACCCCTAGACGAAACTGTCTCCTTGGTCGTGCGTTATCGCGGCGATGGCACGAGCAACCGAAAGCCCGTGGTGTTCTCCTCGCATATGGATGTTGTGCCGGCAGAGGCCGGTGAATGGGTGCGTAACCCCTTTGAGCTTCAGCGGGACGAAACCTTCTACTACGGCCGTGGCGTACTCGATAACAAATTCGATGTCTCGATGCTCACGACAATGTTTGTATGGCTCAAAGCACAAGGTTTTGTGCCAAATCGCGATCTCATTATTGCGTTTACAGGTGATGAAGAATCGCTGCAAAACACGGTGCAGGACCTCACCAATAACCACCGTGACCTGATCGACGCCGAGTACGCGATTGTCGTTGATGGCGGCGGCGGAGCGCTAAACGATAGTGATGAAGCTATTCAGTACATGGTTGGGTTTGCTGAGAAGACTTACGCGACCTACACAATGACCGCTAGAAACATCGGCGGCCACAGCTCGATGCCCAGAGCTGACAATGCCATTTTTGATCTCGCTGCAGCTATTCAGCGCCTCGAAAACCACCGCTTTGCCATCGAGACCAACGAGATCACGCGCACCTACTTTGAACGCTCCGCGCCCTTCCTCGACAACGAGGTTGGTGAGGCAATGCGACGCTTTGCCGCCAACCCCAAAGACGAAGAAGCGATCGAGATCTTGCGTGCTCAACCCGAATACGTCGGGACATTAGGGACCACCTGCATCCCAACAATGCTGAGCGGCGGACACGCAGAAAACGCACTGCCACGAACAGCCACGGCCACCATAAATTGCCGTATCTTCCCTGGAAATAGCGTAGAAGCCATTATGGGTGAGCTAGCGCTAGTAGCCGGTAATCCCGAACTTGAATGGGCGGTTTATGGCAAGCCAGTCTCGAGTGACACCTCGCCCTTTAACGATGAAGTGATGAATGCTGTCGAAGCCTCGTTAGCGCAACTGTATCTCGGGACACCCGTCATCCCGCGCATGATTTCGGGGACCACCGATGGCGCGTATTTTAGAGCCGCCGGCATCCCGAGCTACAGTCTGACGGGCATCTTCCTCAACCCAAAAGACAGCTTCGCACACGGCCTCAACGAGCGTGTCAGACGGGCCAGCATTCCAGAGTCTTTGATCTTCTGGCAGTCGATGATTCGGTCCATTGCAAGCGACGCCAACTAGCCGACAAAACCACGACAGATATAGCGCGCTGCGTCGCTCTGAAACGACCGTATAGCAATAAATACGGGAAATTACTTTGCGCTCAAATGGAGTGAAAATTCACACCTAACAAAGAGCGCAAAATTCACAGATTTCAACGCTTGCGCCCCATTAAAAAATATTGAAAATGCGCGCTCCGTAACTGACCTTGGCCGAGCGAAATGAGCTGCGTTCGATCTGTATTCTCACTGTTGTTGACCACCGCGTTTTTACTAACGGGGCATGGCCTCCATATGACTTTCTTGCCCCTGATGGCGAGCGAGATCGGTCTGTCACAAACAGTCATCGGCCTATCGGGTTCTGCCTACTTCGTCGGTTTCATTTCGGGCGCACTCGTGACACCTCACATCATTGCGAAGGTGGGTCACATCCGCAGCTTTACAACGCTAATGGCAGTCTTCTTATGCTGCTTCCAGGTGCTCCCAATGTCAGACGCAGGCTGGGTATGGATTCTTGCACGCTTTTTACTGGGCGCCGTGATGTGTGGTGCCTACACGGTGATCGAGAGCTGGCTGTCAGACCAGGCAGACTCACGCAGCCACGGTCGCGTTCTCGGGATCTACACACTTGTGGTACTGGGTGCGATGGCCGCAGGCCAAGGTATCTTAGGCCTGACCTATGGTGATGCGGCGCAGGTATTTGCTGTCATCTCTATTCTGATTGGTTGCGCCATCATTCCCGTGAGCCTCACCAGTTCTTTGGCGCCAGCGCCTGTACCGGCAACGCGTATCGATTTCATGAAGCTATACAGACGCTCGCATACAGCCTTCGCGGGGGCCTTGGGCTCAGGTGTTGTAATTGGTACTTTCTGGACATTGGGCGCCGTACACGTAGTCAGTGTGACGGGTGACGCCGAGTTTGCACCCATCTTCATTGCGGTCAGCATCTTAGGCGGCGCTTTGGTCCAATACCCAATTGGGATCGCCTCTGATCACATCGACCGGCGACACGTACTCGCTTTTTTGTGCGTCATGAGCGGCATCACGGCGTTCTACCTATCGACCGCTACCGATACCACCTCCTTACTCTTCGGTGCCGCGGCTTTCGGAGCAGCTAGTAACTCGCTGTACGCCATCTCGCTGGCAAAGGCTGCGGATAACTCGCCCCGCGAAGAGTTTGTGATGCTCGGCTCCTCAATTTTGCTCCTCAATGCGGTGGGGGCGGCTATCGGTTCATTCGTCTTTGGTTGGGCCATGCGCACTTTCGAGGGTGACATTTTGTTCACCCTGATCGGCGCGACGAGCTTGGCTTTTGCATTCTTCATTTCGTCACAACCCAAAGGGGCTACGGCCGTACCTACGGAAGAGCAGAGCACCTTCGTTCCTGCGACGTCAGCAACCGCACCAGCTGCCCTTCAGCAAGACCCACGTGCAGGAGATATTGCAGAAGAGGATCAGCTGGCGCCTGCTGAGAGCGTTGTTACAACGGATAAAGAAGTCAGCGACGTCGAGTATTCTCCAGCTGCCTAACGAGTGATTGGAAGCGCCGCAGAACCCGCGGCGGCCATGCTCATGAAATCTGGGTTGCCTCGCTTCTTTTTCACTTCGTGGGCCTTCTGATTTTTCGCTGGATGTTTTCGTGTAAAGGCACTTATGCTGAAACCCCTGGTGGCAGTAGCGAGTGCATGTGATGAGCACTTCAACAATTCCCGTTCGATGGCGCTTTTTTTCCGTCATCTTCATCCTGAGTTTTTTGTCTTACATGCTCCGCCAGCACTTCCCAG
>CBFIHK010000114.1:0-4578 GCA_965662305.1 Luminiphilus sp. | reverse complement strand
GCGTAACCGCCATACGACCAGCCGAACATTGCCATACGGTCAGGATCTACAAGTCCTTGCTTGACCAAATAAAGCGCGCCATCGTCTTTATCGTCTTGCATCGCGCGACCGGCTTCTGAGCCGTTGATAAAGGCTGACTTGTAAAAGTCCAAGCCGTACTTCTTTGAGCCACGATACTGCGGTTGAAGTACCATGTACCCGTTGTTGGCCAGCATCTGAGACCATTCGTCGAATCGGTCCACAGTCTCTGAGACATAGGGTCCGCCATGAGGCATTACAACGAGCGGGAAGGGGCCTTCGCCGTTTGGTACGGTTACGTAGCCATTAATAGTCTCACCGTCTCGAGCCTTGTAAGTGATGTATTCAACTTTTGCGAGTTGGTCGTGCTCAAGATAGGGCTTGGCGCCACTGATCTTGGAGACCTTTCCGTTGCGGATAAGGTAGTAAGTCCCGGGGTCTCTTGGTCCTGTGTTAGAGACAATCAGCGTATTACCATCGCGCGATCGGCCGGATATGCGGACCTGATCAGCGTTAGGAATAAGCGCCTCTAACTGCTGGTACAGCGCTGCTTCTTGCCCATTGAAAAACTCTCGATGACATTTATCTTTGCACCACGAGATGCCGGCGATCTCGTCTGGATTAGCCAGTCGATTGCTGTGAACAAATGGGTATCCCCCATCAACATCATTTCGACGATAGACGGCTTCCGAAAATTTTTGATTCTCGGCGTCGAAAGACCATAGCCCCGCTTTGTCGTACCCATTGTGTGCAAGAACTAAGAAGTGGTTCTCTGCGGTATCATCTGGAATTATGGGCCTAAATTGCTCGAAGCTATCTTCGTGCTGGCGGTACATTTCGCGCCACTCCGTGGTGCCCTTGGGCCGCCAATGATAGGTGTACTCATCGGTGCGCACATCGTAGCCAAAGGCATGTGTCGCGTTACCCTCGCTATCGAACTGGATGTTTCCAAGCGCAATTTTGCCGCGCATTAGCAATTTCCGGCGATTGGTTTTGACGTCGTACTCCCAATAAGACCGCGGCCTAATGGTAGATGCTACTGCCTGAAGCCCATTTGGAACGCCTTCTTGAATGGATATGATTATTTTATTTTTCTTGTCGGGGAGTACTTCCTCAACCCTGAAAAAGTCCTGCCGTATTCGGCCAATTGGGGTCTTTTTAGATCCATCGTATTTGACGTTCTGGTATTCATAAACGCCTTGGTTAAAGCCTTCGATGATCTCACGAACCTGCTGTCGGGCGCTGAATAGGAAAACGTCGTCGTCGATCCACCGAATCCCAGGCAAAATTTCCATCGGACTCGAATCGATCCGGAGTGGCTCGGCCTCTAAGTTATCCGAGTCGTAAAGCTCGATAATGGGGTTTCCACCGCGCTCTAAGATTCGGGTTAGTGCAAATTGTGAGCCATCGGGCGAGAGAGAGACGCCGGTGACCGCTGATCGGCGTGCCCAATAGTCGAGTGGATAGGGCTCGGCACTTACTTCAGTCACAAAAACGCTCAATAGCAGTGCAAAACATGTGTAGCGCAACATGATTAAACTCCTTTTATGAATATCTATATCGTAGTCGATTTTTCAAAAAAAAAGCGCACCGGAGTGCGCTTTTTTGAGAGTAACGATTAGCTTTTAGAAGCCAATGTCAAAGTTGTAAGACGCGTTCACGAAGAATGTACGGCCCAGTACGTCGTACCCGTAACCGATTGGACGTGCCTTAACACCGAGGACCTCACTTGGGTCAGCCAGTGGTGGCGCCTTATCCTCGAGGTTTCTCACACCCATGCCCAGCATCCAGTTGTCTTCCTCATAGAAGAGCGAGACGTTGTGCACCATGTAACTACCCGTTTCACCGAGATCACGGCAAAGCTCGTCATCGGGTGGTCCCAAGCAGGTGTCAGAGTTGGTAAATGCGTCAGAGAACTCGTCAACCGCGTCTACGTCTTGCGCGACAGCACCCAAGTAGCGTGTCTGCCAGTTGAAGCGCCAGCGGTCCCAAGCGAGTCGAACCTGACCCAGTGCGCGCCACTCAGAATAGCCCCACTCTCCCTCGTACCGCTCGAAGTCGACGGTGCCGTCAGGGTTCGTGAATGTCAGAGAGCGCTCAAGGTTTCGGTTTGCTGTCAGGTTGAAGGAGAAATCAACCGGAACGCCGAGGTCGATTACATCTCTGAAAGTCAGGTTGTAGTCGATGCCACGTGCACGCTCTAGATCTCGGTTAATGAAACCAAGGTCCATCAGCTGAATGCGAGGGTCAGTCGGATCTGAAAGATCACGTTGGATACGATCACAGAATACCGAAGCACCCGTTCCCGCCTCGTCGTACAAGCAGTCAGAGATGATGAAGCCGGTTGAAGGCTCGATCACCGTGTTCTCAACCTTAACTGAGTAGTAAGTCATACCCAAAGACAGGTCGAACTTGTTGCTGAAGTCCTGCTCGTAGGCAAAACCATAAGAGAACGACTCAGACTCTTCAGGCTCCAGCGTCAAGCTACCGCCCTGCTGTACTTCTGTACTAAACGTGTTGAAACCCCCGTTGTTTGCGAGCGTTGGATCAACACCGGTCGCACGACAGTTCGCCAATAGCTCTGGGTCACGCTGGTCGAGTTCTGGGTTATAACCACCCGTCGCGTTTGGATCGGTTGGATCATTAGCAAGCGCTGACTCTGGGATGTAACAGGGGTCAAACACGTTTGTGAAGCCCGTTGATCCAAGCAGGAACAATTCACGGTTGTTAGGTGCGCGGAAGGCGGTACCCCACGTCGCTCTTAACAAGAAGGGCTCGGTAGGACGGTAGCCAACTTTAACAGAGGCCGTGTCGTTGTTGCCGTAGTACTCGTGGTCGGTCAGACGTCCCGCGAGGTTCACAGTCAATTCCTTCAGAAGAGGAAGGTCTGCACGCAATGGCAACTGAACCTCTGCGAATGCTTCTTTGATCGAAACATCACCAAAGGCGCCTTTATCTGCAAAGAAGCCCCAGAACAAACCGTCGCGAGCAACCGCATCGGGGTTCGACTGAATGTCATCGTTACGATACTCAAGACCTACCGCCAACTGCGCCATTTCGCCGCCGGGCATCTCGAAGATATCACCATCGAGAACTAAGCTGAGTAGTGTTTGCTCGTAAACAGTGTTGAAGTCGCGAGAATCGAAGAGGTAGTCACGCTCGGCTTGTGTCTCGAAGTCACCTGTGACGGTGCCAACGGGGTAAAGCGACGGCGCGTACATGTTGACTGGAACACAGCCAGCAGTATCCGACGCTAGTGTTGCACCCGTATCATTTTCACAAGGTGTACTGGTTGTCGAGTAGTAGCCCAGTGCCAATTCAAGACGGTCTTCACGAACGCCATAGCGCGACGAATCACCCTCTGATCTGTTGTAGGCAATCGAGATGTCACCACGCCAGTTGCTCAGTGTACCTACATCTAGGAAAGGTAAGTCAGCTGTGGCACCAAACACAATGCGCGCTTGCTCCATCTCTACATCAACCAAGTTGCGATCGCCGCGAACAGAGACGATTGGCAATGTATCGACTGGACCGATCGCAGTGCCGCCGACGAACGAGAGGCCCAGGACATCACGGAAGAACGCTGCAGGTGCACCGAACTCGTTAATCCACTGCTGCTGGATACCAGGATTATCTAGGTAAGCGCCGTATGCCAGACCACAGTCAACGCCGTTGGGCTGGTTGGGGTTACAGAGGTTATAGGGGTTCAGCGCTGGAACATTTGGGAAAAGCTGTCCTTCGCCACTGTTCTGGTTGACCTCATAAGTGTTGTACATCGCCTCGAAGTAAGGGGAGATGTTCATCTCACCGTCGAGCGTTGTTTCACCGTAAGCCAAGATGTTCATTGACTCAGACTTAGGATAGAGGTCTGAAGTCAAGTCACTGGGTGCGCCGTTGAGGTTGTAGTCGAGGAAGTTGATATCACCAACGCCATCGCCGTTACCGTCGGAGGCGACGCCCAAGAAGGGATCACCTGACTCAGTGAAGTTCGGCCATCCGCCATTCGAGGAGCCGGGCGTGTAGTAGATCGAACCAAATGGCGTCCCAGGAACAAACGTACGCGCTGCGAGGCTCAAAGATGAGCACTGGCCCACATCAGGATAACCAAGGTTTGCGTAGTACTGATCTTGCCGACGGATCTCACCGCTCTGTGTGATTTCGACGTTACCGGTACACTCGTTTGTCCACGGACGATCCTGGTATCGGATACGCTCCGACTCCGAATATTCAATACCGACTCCGAAAACGCTTTTATCGGTATTAAAGCCCCAAGCAGCAGCAATGGTGTTGTTGTCACCACCGTTGCGGTCGGGAGTAGTCCCGAATACTTGTACTTCTAAACCATCAAAGTCTTTACGGGTGATGATGTTGGTTGCACCGGCGATCGCGTCTGAACCATAGATCGATGAACCGGCATCGAGAAGGTTTTCGAAACGAGACACCATTATCCGTGGTACCAAAGAAATGTTTGGTGCAGATGGAGCACCCTCAACGCCACTGGGCGCGAGTCGACGACCGTTCATCAGGACGAGTGTTCGGTTCGCACCGAGACCACGAAGG
>CBFIHK010000113.1:0-4631 GCA_965662305.1 Luminiphilus sp. | reverse complement strand
AAGAGACGGAAGTTTATATCGGCTACACCGACACTACCTTGTACGTTGGCATTGTGGCTTACGACGACGATCCCTCAGGCATCATCATGGCGGATAGTCGTCGTGATGCTTCGCTCGAGAACGGTGACAACGTCAGCTTTATCATCGACAGCTTTATGGACCAGCAGAACGGATTGGTGTTTGGCACTAACCCTGCGGGCATCGAGTATGATGCGCAGGTGAGCCGCCAGGCAAGTGGGTCGATGATGGGATCCGGCGGTTTTAACCTCAACTGGGATACCAACTGGCGTGTCGAGACCCATATTGGCGACTATGGATGGTCAGCTGAATTCGAGATTCCCTTCCGCTCTCTGCGGTTTGGTAATCAAGATGTGCAGACTTGGGGCTTCAACTTTCAACGAACGATCCGGCGCAATAATGAAGTGGCTTATTGGGCGCCTATTTCGCGTCAGTACAGTTTGTCTCGGCTCGCCGATGCAGGGCGCGTTGCAGGCATCGAGACGCCCGCTATGCGTAACTTCAAAATCACACCCTATGTTCTCGGCCGAGAGCGCACGGGGAATCGGATATCGACCTTCAGCGATCAAGACGGTGGCTTTGACGTCAAGTACAGCGTTACGCCGAGCCTGACGCTCGATGCCACCTACAACACTGATTTTGCGCAGGTGGAAGTTGATGAATTTCAGATAAACCTCGATCGATTTAGTTTGTTTTTGCCTGAGCAACGCCCCTTCTTTTTGGAGAACTCCGCGCAATTTACGGTAGGGGACCCGGGCGAAATGGAGCTCTTTTTTAGTCGTCGGATTGGTATCGCAAGCGACGGTAGTGCAATTCCAATCAAAGGCGGCCTTCGGCTTTCTGGGAAGGTGGGTGACGCAACGAATGTGGGCTTGTTGCACATGCAAGCCGATGAGGTTGCTGGAGTCGTTGCACAAACCGATTTCAGTGTGGCTCGCGTCAGTCAAGAATTCGAGAATCGGTCGAGCTTAGGTTTCTTGGTCGTTAACAAAGAAGAAAATGGCTCGTTGGACGGGGGCCCCGATCACTACAACCGCACCTATGCCGTCGACGGCCAGCTGGGCCTGGGTGATGACGCGCTGCTATCAGGCTTTGTCGCGAAAACAGATACTCCTGGGCTCAACGGCGATGATATGGCTTACCGCCTCTCGGCGACGAGCGATACCGAGGAATGGTCCTTTGCAGGAAGCGTTACACACGTGGGAGAGAACTTTAATCCCGAAGTGGGCTTCCTTCGGCGTAAGGATTACACGCGCGTCGGTATTTTTGGCTTGAACCGATGGCGTGACGCCTCCTGGGATAACCTACTTGAATTGCGACCTCACATTGCCTTCCGTGGTTGGTGGGGTGGCGATGGCCTTTACGAGACCGGATTTTGGCATGTCGATAACCATTGGGAGTGGAAGTCGGGGTTTGAGATTCATACGGGCGTAAACTTCCTTCACGAGGGCGTAAGAGAGTCCTTCGAATTTGCACCCGGGTTCGAAGTAGAGGCCGGTGATTACGACGACGAAGAACTGCAGCTCGTTCTTATAACGGACGACAGTCAGCCACTGTCAATGCGGATGACCGCAAAAATTGGTGGCTATTTTGGCGGCGATCGAGTGCAGATGACGCCCGCGATTAACTATCGCGTTGGCGAAACCTTCAATGCGCGATTGGGCTGGACCTTCAATGAACTGAAGCGTCCTGGTAATCCCGAAACACTGAGGGTCAATGTGGGCTCGTTGCGGATGACCTATTCCTTCAGCCCGCAGATTTCGCTTCAAGCGCTGTTTCAATACAACGACGCAACGGATGTTGTGGCCGCGAACTTACGGTTTGCGTGGTTAACCTCGGCGGATGCCGGTTTCTATCTTGTGTACAATGAAACGCGCGATGAGGACGTTGGCATGTTCACTGAAAAACGACGCGAGTGGATTTTGAAGTTCTCACATACCTTCGATTTATTTAATTAGGCAGCGTTTTCCGCCAGCGCGTTATCGTAACGTCTTCAAACAACCCCGCTTGGGCATAGGGGTCGGCGGCGCAAAATGCGGCGGCAGCGTCATCTGAATCGAAGTCGATAATAAGTACCGATCCCACCATCTCGTCCTGATCACTCAGCAGTGGGCCAGCCGCGAATAAACGATCGCCTAAGGCCTTAACAACGGCTAGATGAGCGTCTCGATTGTCGAGACGTGTTTGTAAATGCCCAGGTTTGTCTTTGCACAAGATGTGATAAAGCATGACTTCTCCGCGTTCGGGATCAGGGGATCTTAGCTGCAATTCTACTCACTCGAGCGTTCAGCGAAACCCTATTTACCTAGGGTGAAAGCGTTCCCTGTCTAGAAAACTAAAGCATCCGGATATTCCTGATTTGCGTAAGGTCTCAAAAGAGCGCGCGGCGTCAGTTATCGAGCCAATACTGCCGCGAAGACTCAGATTTTTGTCATTTCTCAGCCCACTATGCACCGGCGGTACGCAATGCCTCTAACCGACTCGCTTCATTCACGTTTGCGCCTCAATAACGAATGGCACGCACGACCTGTGGCGACGATGCCTGCACCGTTTCGATGCACACACCAGGTCATCAAGCGCTTTGGTAAGGCAACGGAGAGTCGCGATGCCTTTGGAACCCTTTGCGCGCATCATGGTCAGCCAGGTCCCGGGGAGGGGAGTCGGTATCACCTAGCACAAATGGGCTCGGCGCTCATTAAGTGGGAGGGCCATACGGAAGCTGACTCCATGACCTGTTTGGTACCAGGAAATGGCTCACCTCTATTTAGCGAGTCAGCCAGCCAGTTTGCGCCAAGTGAGCTCGCTGACGTCTTCGAGGGCGATTTGCTCTGCGGCGTAAATGTTGAGGTGCTCAAGCAGTCTACCGACGATCTCGATATGGACACGATTCGTGCGAGCCTGGGTTCCAATGAGATTTATGGCGGCCCCGTGGTCGATGGCAAGGCGTCGCTTTGGACCAGTTTCCACCTCGATGCAGAGGGCTATTGCCGCATTATATTAATCGATCACTCACTGCCCGACACGGCGATTGGTCGCTTACTCCAGCGCGTCTTGGAAACCGAGAGTTACCGGTTGATGGCGGTCGAGGGGCTTCCTGTTGCGCGTGCGACCATGGCCGAACTTAATCAGCTTGAGAGCGAGCTTGAGCCTCTGATGGACGAGCTGATGCAGTCGGGTGAGACAGCAGATCACGAATCGCTATTTATGAAGCTATCCAATATGTCGGCGCGGATGGAGCACCTGGCAGCGGAGTCGAGTTATCGCTTTGCAGCGTCGCGCGCTTACTCACGGATTGTTGAGCAGCGTTTGGCTGAACTACGTGAAGATGCAGGCCTACCTCAACTTCGATACTCAGCGTATCTACTTCGCACACTTCAGCCGGCAATGCGGACCTGTGAAGCGGCTGAAAGGCGGATCGAGGAGCTTGCACAGCGAGTCACGCGGGCTATCACGCTTCAGAGTTCGGTGGTGGATCTTATCCGGACCCGTCAAAGTCATGCCATGATGAAAACCATGGGCGATCATTCGGCGACACAAATCCGTTTGCAGCAGGCGGTTGAAGGCTTCTCTACCTTCGTTATCAGCTACTACGCGATGGGCTTGCTCGAGATCATGTTGGAAGCCGGCATCGCCGCCCAATTGCTCGAGGTCAACCAGAAGATTGTGTTGGGCGTTGCCGCACCGATTGTGTTCTTCTCGGTCTGGGCGCTCACCCGCTGGACACGTAAGCGAGTCACCAGGATACCGAAGTAAGGCTGCGCCTTCCTCAACGACCTCAACGTTTTTTCACAATCTCAACGATCACGATCTTAACGGTGCTTATTTTGGGAGCAGCCCATTAATATCGATTGCAGTTCACACTAGCCTGAGTACGATCTACTCAGGCGAACAAAATCGATGAGTGGTTAGATGAATAAGAACGAAAATGCCGACGCCCGCGTTGCTGAGGGGTATGACATTCAGGCTGTTGAGGCTTGGATTGCTGAGAACACCGATTATTTTGCGCCCCCGTTTTCATGGACTCGTCTCGAGGGTGGGCACTCTAATCTGACTTATCGATTGGAGGATGCCAGTGGTAAGAAGGCCGTGATTCGGCGTCCGCCGATGGGGGAGTTACTACCCAAAGCTCACGATATGAACCGCGAATGGTCGCTTATTGCCGCCTTTGCACCCCATGGTTTTCCTGTGCCTGAACCTATCGGATTTTGTCAGGATATGTCGGTGACCGGTGCGCTCTTCTATGTGATGGGATTCTCAGATGGGCGACCCCTATTCAAGGTTGAGGACACTTTGGAATGGGTCCCAGAAGATCAGCGTGCCACATTGGCTTACTCTTTTATCGATACGCTAGCGGACATGCACTCGCTCGATCCTGATGAGATTGGACTCACAACTCTCGGTAAGAAAGAGGACTATATTGGGCGACAGATAAAGGCCTGGTATCGATCCTGGGTGGCGTCGGTGGACTACGCTGAACTCGATGACCCCCGAGCGCACGCGTTTAAAGACTATTTCCTTGAAAATCAGCCTGATCAGGTGACGGCGAGCGTTGTCCACGGAGACTACTATCTACACAACTGCCTTTTCTCGGCCGACTCCAAAGTTTCTGCTGT
>CBFIHK010000112.1:0-4666 GCA_965662305.1 Luminiphilus sp. | reverse complement strand
ACAAGCTCTTCGAGTTCTTCACGAATTACCGCGCGCAGCCGATCAGGGTCGCCTAGTATGTCTAGCAGGTCCGCGATCTCGGCGACTTTATCTGCGTATTCTTGCAGTAGTTTCTCGTGCTCGAGCCCGGTCAAACGGTTCAACCGTAGGTCAAGGATGGCCTGCGCTTGTGCAGGTGATAAATGGTACTTGCCATCGATAAGGCCAAAGTCTCCATCGAGATCTTCGGGACGACAGGCCCCTTCACCCGCGCGCTCAAGCATGGCGCTGACATCACCCGGCGCCCATGCGGCGGCGACAAGTCGCTCGCGCGCGTCGGCTGCTGTGGGAGAGGTCTTAATAAGCTCGATAATTTCATCGATATTGGCGAGCGCAACTGCGAGGCCTTCCAAGACATGACCGCGCTCTCTTGCCTTGCGAAGAAGGAACAGCGTTCTGCGAGTTACGACCTCGCGCCTGTGACGCAAAAAGGCATCGATGATCTCCTTGAGGTTCAACACCTTGGGCTGACCATCGACAAGGGCCACCATGTTGATACCGACCACTGACTGCAATTGCGTCTGCGCGTAGAGGTTATTCAGAACAACATCGCCCACCTCACCACGGCGGAGCTCAATAACCACGCGCAACCCGTCTTTATCGGACTCGTCACGCAGCTCAGTAATACCCTCGATCTTCTTCTCTTTAACTAGCTCGGCAATCCGCTCAAGCAAACGCGCCTTGTTCAGCTGGTAAGGGATCTCGTGGATGATGATCGTGTCTTTGCCTTTGGCCTCGTCAGTGACTACCTCGGCTTTAGCTCGAACGTAGATACGGCCTCGACCCGTGCGGTACGCCTGGATGATGCCGGCGCGCCCCGTGATGATGGCGGCGGTTGGGAAGTCTGGTCCCGGGATATATCGGATCAGGTCATCAACTTCTAACTCGGGGTTCTCGAGTAGCGCCAAACACCCGGCAACAACTTCGCGCATGTTATGTGGCGGAATATTTGTAGCCATGCCCACGGCGATACCCGCGGAGCCATTGATCAGTAGGTTCGGTGCTCGTGTTGGAAGAACAGTAGGGATGTGCTCTGTACCGTCGTAGTTCTCAGCAAAGTCGACTGTTTCTTTTTCAAGGTCTGCAAGCAGCGAGTGCGCCAACTTGGTCATTCGGATCTCGGTGTAGCGCATCGCTGCCGCAGAGTCACCATCGATCGAACCAAAGTTGCCCTGACCATCAACGAGCGGGTATCTCAGGGAGAAGGTTTGCGCCATTCGCACAATTGTGTCGTAAACAGCTGAATCTCCGTGCGGATGGTATTTACCGATAACGTCACCCACGACACGAGCCGACTTCTTATAAGCCTTATTCCAGTCGTTATTGAGCTCATTCATCGCGAATAGCACGCGCCGATGAACAGGCTTAAGCCCGTCTCGCACGTCTGGCAATGCACGACCAACGATAACGCTCATCGCATAATCCATGTAGGATTGCTTGAGCTCGTCCTCGATATTGATAGGGTGTACTTCTTGCGCTAAGTCTTGCTGCTGATCTGACATCCGATGATCTTTTTTCGTAGACGGGCGTGCCGTCAAAACCCTGCAATTGGTAAGCTTGAAATACTATCAAATTCAGCTGGTTAAGGCTACGTCTAAGACCCCTCTGAATTGGGAACATTTGATCTATGACATCGCTAAATTTTGCCCTCCATGCAGACGCGATTATTCCCGTTGCCGGGCCTGACAACATCGTCACAGGAAAGAGCCTGATTGTTCGTGAAGGCGTTATCGATGGCTTTATCACCACCGATGACGCGCGACAAATTTTAGATATTGAGCACATTGAACTACCAGGGCACACGCTAATGCCTGGGTTAGTGAATGCACACGGTCACGCCGCTATGACCTTGTTGCGCGGCTATGCCGATGATATGCCACTCGATCGTTGGCTCAATGAAAAAATATGGCCGATGGAGAGTAAGTGGGTGGCACCTGATTTTGTCCGCGATGGCACAGAAATCGCGGCCGCGGAAATGATTCTCAGCGGCATCACCACAACGAGCGATATGTACTTTTTTCCTGATATCGGCGCTCAGGCATTGCGACGCGCCGGCATGCGCACCCAGGTCGTGTTCCCGATCATGAATGTACCCACCGGTTGGGCGAGCGACGCGCGCGAATATTTGGACAAAGGGCTTGCACTCCGAGACCACTTTCGAAACGACGATCTCGTCGATGTCGGTCTCGGACCGCACTCAACCTATACAGTCGATGAAGCATTACTGAGCACAACCGCCACACTCGCCAACGAACTGGATGCAGCCGTTCAAATCCATCTTCATGAGACGGCAGCGGAAGTGCTGGCGCATGTGGAAGCGACCGGTGAACGCCCAATTGACCTACTCGCCCGAGTCGGGCTTCTCGGCCCCCGCACCCAGTGTGTGCACATGACGGATATTGGTAATCAAGATATCGACACCTTGTTGTTGCACGGCGCGCACGTCGTCCACTGTCCTCGATCAAACATGAAATTAGCCTCGGGCGCTTGCCCCGTGGCAGAGTTGAAAGCCTCAGGCGTAAACGTGGCGCTCGGCACTGACGGCGCAGCGAGCAATAACAAACTAAATGGACTTGCAGAAATGCAGGCGGCCTCGTTGCTTGCCAAACTGGAAAGCGGCGATCCCACCGCTTTATCAGCGGCTGACAGCATCAAAGCGGCAACGCTCGATGGCGCTAGAGCGATGGGTTTAGACGCAATTACCGGGAGCCTCGAAGTGGGTAAATCGGCGGATATTATTGCGCTGGATACAAGCGAGATCACCATGACGCCCGGCCACAAGGTGGACTCGGATATTGTCTATGCTAGTTCTGGCACTGAAGTCACCTGGAGTTGGGTTGCCGGCAAAAATGTGCTCAAAAATCGACAATTGCAAACTCTAGACAAGGAAGCGTTAAGCGACAAAGCACGATCTTGGCGCGCTAAACTCTCCACCTGACAAGAACGTATACCTCACTGACCTTTTTTCCCCACCTAATAACCGAGTATTCGATGACACACACCAACGTAGATCCAGACGAAATTGCCAAGTTCGAAGCGCTAGCCTCACGATGGTGGGATGAGAATAGTGAGTTCAAGCCGCTCCACGACATCAACCCGCTGAGAGCAAGCTGGATAGACCGCTTCAGCGAGGTCAAAGGAAAGAAACTCATCGATGTCGGCTGTGGTGGCGGTTTGTTGAGTGAAGCCATGGCTCACCGCGGCGCTACGGTTACCGGCATCGACATGGGTGAAGCCCCCTTGTCAGTGGCAAAGATTCACCTACTCGAATCACAGTTGGATGTAGAGTATCGACAGACCACAGCAGAGACCATTGCCGAAGAGCGACCTGAAACTTATGACGTCGTGACGTGCTTAGAGATGTTGGAGCATGTCCCCGACCCATCGAAAGTTATTCAAGCCTGCGCTGACATGGCAAAGCCCGGCGCCGACCTCTATTTCTCAACGATTAATAGAAACCCGAAGGCCTGGCTATTTGCCATTGTGGGTGCCGAGTATGTACTGAACTTACTACCCAAGGGCACGCACGAGTACGACAAGCTCATCAAGCCCTCGGAACTTGCTCGCTGGGCCCGCGCTGCAGGACTAAATGTCGAAGCTATGATTGGCCTCACCTATAACCCGCTCACCAAGCACTACCGCTTGGTCGAGGGCGATGTGTCCGTGAACTACATGATCAGGGCGAGCAAGCCTGCATGACCGCGCGCGCATTTCGTGCCTTCGTCTTTGATCTCGATGGCACGCTCATCGATACGGCAAGCGAGTTGGTTGCCGTGTATCACCGCATGTGTGTTGAGCTCGGCAGCGGTGAGAAGCCCTTCGACGATGCACGCAAATTAATCTCCTACGGTTCAGGTCGTCTCGTCACCGAAGCAACGGGTATCGAAGAGGGAGATGCTCGCTGGGAGCCCTATCGTCAAACCTACTTGGATTGGTACGAGGAAATCCTTGGCACCAGTGCAACGCCCTACGAAGGATTGATAGATACCGTAAAAGCTATTGATGACGCTGGCGGGTCTTGGGGCGTCGTCACGAATAAGTTTCGACGATTTGCAGAGCCTCTGATGTCGGCGATGCCATTTGAGCCCCCAGCAGGCAGTCTAGTGACACCCTGTGATGTGGAACGGGCCAAGCCTGACCCCGAAGCTATTTTACTCGCGGCCGATCAACTCAGCGTAGCGCCCGAGCAGATGGTCTACGTGGGAGATCATCTGCGCGACATACAAGCTGGCAACGCCGCTGGCTGCTTTACTGTCGCTGTCGGCTACGGTTACATCGAAGATCATGATGACCCCAGGACGTGGGGTGCAAACCTTTACGTGAAGACATCCTCCGACCTCTGCACTTGGATAAGGAACCAAATCGAATGCCGGTAGCACCCAACTCATGGACAGCGCGCCCCGACGCGCTCGCGGACAAGACCATTTTAGTCACAGGGGCCGCCGAGGGTATCGGGAGGGCGGCAAGCCTCACATACGCAGCTCACGGCGCTGAAGTACTGCTACTGAGTCGTAATGAAGCGCGACTGGAATCACTTTACGACGATATCTTGGCTGCCGGAGGGCGCGAACCTGCCATCTTGGCAATGGATTTGGCCAAGGCGTCTCACGATGACTTTGTGACACTG
>CBFIHK010000111.1:0-4670 GCA_965662305.1 Luminiphilus sp. | reverse complement strand
GGCTGGGTACATAAAGCAACGCGTGGCACTCCTCGATCAGGATTTACTCAATCTTGGGATGACGGCTTACGTCATGATCAAAACTTCGCACCACGATGACAGCTGGCTTGCGCGTTTTTCAGAGGGCGTATCGCTCATTCCCGAGGTGATCGAGATCCATCGCATGGCAGGTGATATCGATTACTTACTCAAAATTGTTGCTACGGACATGAGCGACTACGACCGTATTTACAAGCGGTTGATTACTGTCGTTGAGCTTTTTGATGTCAGCGCCTCGTTCTCCATGGAGCGTATAAAATCATCGACTGAACTGCCGCTGGATCGAACCTAAGCTCAGGCCTTCCGCTGCGTTCACGAAAAGTTAATGCTTAGGTAGGTCCGTTACGTCAACGCGCCACGAGCATAGATCACGCGCCAAAAATAGAGCGCAGTTTGATTAATATTCCGAGCATCTGAGTCTGAGGTCTCGCCTATGTGGACCAAATCGATAGATCCTCGTTGTGTTTCTGGTACCGCGCCTGCGTTGGTATTGAGGGGGGCACGACACATACATGTGCAGCGTCGCTGTGGATGTATGCCTTGGTGGCCTAGTAGACGGCGAAATTCTAGATAAGCTTTTCACGTCGGTAGCACTCCCAATTCCAAGCGCTCTCAGCAATCTCATGAATTTTGTTGTGTTCTGGCGTCCAACTCAGTTCGCTGCGTGCTTTCGCAGAACTGGCTACTAGTTTTGCAGGGTCGCCTTCGCGGCGCGGTCCTATCGTGAAGGGGATCTGCGCTCCTGCCGCTTTTTCACACGCGGCAATCACTTCTTTAACGGAATAGCCGTTACCGTTTCCTAGGTTAAAGGCATTGAAGCCAATGGATGGGTTCATCTTCTCGATAGCAGCAACGTGAGAAGTCGCTAAGTCATCGACATGTATATAGTCCCTTACGCAGGTGCCATCGTTGGTCGGGTAGTCATCACCAAAAATTGTCAAAGGATTTGCTGTGCCCGCGATAGCGCGAAGCGCGTTAGGGATGAGATGCGTTTCCGGCTCGTGCCACTCGCCCAAATTGGCATCATTGTTGGCACCCGCCGCATTAAAATACCGTAAGCAGGTCGCGCTGAAGTCTGCACTCTCGCAGACCGCTTGCAACATTTGCTCGACCACCAGCTTTGTCTGCCCGTAGACATTGATCGGTGCCTTCGGGTGTTGTTCGTCAATAAGGGTAGATACGGGGTTGCCAAAAATGGCTGCCGTGGACGAGAAAACGAGTCGGGGAATATCAGCGGCTTGCATGGCACGCACAAGGTTGGTCGTGCCGCTAACATTGTTCTGATAGTAAAGCGCGGGATGAGCATTGGACTCGCCGACCAACGATTTCGCCGCAAAGTGAAGCACGCCCTCGAAGCCTCGTTTTTTTAAGCAACGATTGAGATTGTAGGTGTCTCTCAAGTCGACGTGAATGAGCTCGCATCCCTGCAGGGCCCATCGATGGCCAGTGCTAAGGTTGTCAAGGATGGTTACGTCATGTCCTGCGCCTAGCAGCGCTCTTACGGTATGGGAGCCTACGTATCCTGCACCACCTGTGACCAACAGTTTCATTGTATTGCTTTCTCTGGCTACCCGACTCTCGTTCCAAGCGCTTTTTCTGAGACTTTACTTGGCGTTCAGATACCAGTGTGCCCGTAGCACAGGTAAATTACGAAACAAAAATACGAGTAAACCCTCGCCAGCACCAACTGAGCGATCGAAGGCAAAAAAAACGGCCCGGTACTTGCGTAGCGGGCCGCTTCTTTTTTTGTACAGGAGGCTTTAGATCGCCTTCATACCTGTCATATAACCACGGAGTTCTTCACCAATGATCTCAACAGGGTGGTTGCGTATCTCAGCGTTGACGGCAATGAGTGTCTTGTTGTCAACGGCGTTGTCGCCGCCCATGCCGCCGCCGATGACGTCAGCGCCAAGGCCTGCAACAAAGTCTTTGAGAAGCGGGCGTGCAGCCTGGTCGAACAGGTAGTTACCGTACTCAGCGGTGTCAGAAATAACCACGTTCATCTCATAGAGCTTCTTCCTGGCAATGGTGTTTGCAATGAGTGGTGTCTCGTGGAGCGACTCGTAGTAAGCCGACTCATCGATGATGCCTGCAGAGACCATGGTCTCGAAGGCAAGCTCAACGCCGGCTTTGACCATGGCCACCATAAGAATGCCTTGGTCGTAGTAAGTCTGCTCGTCGATGTTCTGATCAGTCAGCGGCTGCTCTTCAAACGCCGTTGCGTTGGTTTCAGCGCGCCAAGTTAGTAGGTTGATGTCGTCGTTCGCCCAGTCCGCCATCATGGTCTCCGAGAAGTGCCCAGACATGATGTCGTCTTGGTGCTTTTCGAAGAGCGGACGCAGAATTTCTTTCATGTCTTCAGCGAGGTCATATGCCTTGATCTTCGCGGGGTTGCTTAGGCGATCCATCATGTTGGTAATGCCGCCGTGCTTAAGGCCTTCAGTGACAGTTTCCCAGCCGTTCTGAACGAGCTTGGCTGCGTAACCGGGATCAATGCCGAGTTCGACCATGCGATCAAAGCAGAGGATAGAGCCCGTTTGTAGCATGCCACAAAGAATTGTCTGCTCACCCATAAGGTCAGACTTTACTTCTGCGATGAAAGAAGACTCGAGGACGCCTGCTCGGTGGCCGCCGGTTCCCGCAGCGTAGGCTTTAGCCAGCTCGAAACCTTCACCGTTGGGATCGTTCTCACGGTGAACTGCAATCAATGTCGGGACGCCGAAGCCTCGGAGGTACTCTTCGCGGACCTCGGTACCGGGACACTTAGGTGCGACCATGATGACCGTGATGTCCTCACGTACCTTCATGCCTTCTTCCACGATGTTGAAACCGTGTGAGTAGGACAGGCATGCGCCATGCTTCATAAGTGGCTGCACTGTGTTCACCACATCGGTGTGCTGCTTGTCTGGTGTGAGGTTAAGGACCATGTCGGCTTGTGGAATAAGATCTTCGTAGGTGCCCACTGTGAAGCCATTCTCCGTGGCGCGGAGATAGGATGCGCGCTGCTCGGTGATGGCCGCTTCTCGGAGCGCGTAGGACACATCCAAACCGCTGTCACGAAGGTTCAAGCCTTGGTTAAGGCCTTGAGCGCCGCAGCCAACGATGACGATTTTTTTGCCCTTGATTGCCTCGACGCCGTTGGAAAACTCCTCGGGCTCCATAAATCGGCATTTGCCAAGTTCTTCCAACTGCACACGTAACGGCAGGGTGTTGAAGTAGTTGCTCACTAGGGACTCCTCGTCTCGAATTTCAATATGGTGCTAATACGGGGCGCATAATGTAGTGGTTGATAAGCCCTGCGTAAATGTCAGGACCGCACAAAGCGACTGAATTTAACCAATTAGCGGGCATTCAATTACTGAATTCGTCAATTTGCTTATTTCTGTTGAGCGTGCGCCAGCCAACTTGGAGGGTTCTGTGCAACGAGTTGCGATGTCCGATGACATCGCCTCTCTTCACAGTTGAAAGATCTTGGATGTGAATATGACCGCGAATTCGCGTCAGTCACAATGAACTTATAAGGTCTTAGTTACTCCAAATCCTGTAGCATTTAAGGTGATTTCATAGATACAAAAAGCACTTGAAATTGGATGACAACACACCCAATTAATGGAAGGAAAGGTGTTTGCCCTCACCGGTGAAACGTCATTTGGGTTCAAATGCTGCGCTACTGAAGTTGCCTGAGGCGAAAAACGTTTGGCGTCTCGTAACCACTAAGCTTGAAGGATCAGCATGATGAAAAAATCTTGGCAGGACTATCCGCAAATTGCATCTTCTGAGATAACACCTGAGTCGGTATGGCTAAACCGCCGAAATCTCATGAAAGCAGCTGCGGCAGGTGCGGGTCTTGTCGCGGCGGGTGAGACAATCGCCCAACCGAAAGAGCCGCAACCCCTGACATTTTCAGCAGCGGCGGACGGCACGGCTTTCAAAGCCAAAGAGGACTTAACGCCTTACGAGGCAGCGACCACTTATAACAACTTTTACGAGTTCGGCACGAATAAATCCGACCCTGCACGCTACGCGGACAGCATGACCACTGACCCGTGGGAGATAAAAGTCGGAGGACTGGTAAACAAGCCAGGAAAGCTAAACCTTGAGGACATTATTAGCGGCTTCGATCTGGAAGAGCGCATCTATCGATTTCGCTGCGTTGAGGCCTGGTCGATGGTTGTGCCGTGGATTGGCTTTCCTTTGTCAAAACTGCTGCAGCGGTTTGAGCCCAAAGCCGAGGGCAAGTTCATTGAGTTCAAAACGCTCTATCGTCGGAGCGAGATGCGCGGTACCCGGTCGTTCACCTCGATTATTGATTGGCCGTATCGGGAGGGGCTTCGTATGGATGAGGCCATGAACCCGCTTACGTTGATGACCGTAGGTCTGTACGGAAAGACCTTGCCCAACCAGAGTGGTGCGCCTCTCCGGCTCATAGTGCCTTGGAAGTATGGTTTCAAAAATATCAAGTCGATCGTTGAGATCAACGTAACCGATCGTCAACCTAAAACCAGTTGGCAGGAGTTGGCACCACAGGAATATGGGTTTTATGCCAATGTAAATCCAGAGGTGAGTCACCCGCGGTGGTCTCAGGCTTATGAGCGCCGGTTACCGTCCTCACTCTTTAACCCGAATCGAGT
>CBFIHK010000110.1:0-4724 GCA_965662305.1 Luminiphilus sp. | reverse complement strand
TACTCTGCGCCCGCATAAAGACTGGCGAAAATAGCCGTCACATTTTTTATCAGGGGGTTCGCTGTGGGCGAAAAAATTAAGGTCGAGAAGCCGCTCGTTGTTCTGCATGGCGACGAGATGGCGCAAGTTGCTTTCACCGAAATTCTGGCGCGCTTTGTCTCGCTGCCACTCGATATCAACCTTGTCGAAATCGACCTGTCTGCGCCCAAGCGCTTCACCAGTAACGGTCAAGTGATTCACGACGCTATCGCTGCACTGAAAGAGCACGGTGTCGGCATTAAAAACGCGGGTATGACGGTCAACCGCGCGCAGCTTGATGATCTCCTCGCCAAATACCCTGACGTCAAAGAATCTGAGCTCGACCCGCTGGCAACAAAGTCACCTAACGGTGCCATCCGCAAAGGCATTAGCGGCAACATCACCCGCGAGGACATCGAGTTTAAAAACCTAAAAAGTGTTCGTCCCGACTGGGTCGATCGCGACATCGAAGTCGACACCATGGAAACGGGTGGCTTGGACTTCAGCTACAGCGAACTCTCCAATGCAACCGGCGTGGCCAAGGTCATGTTCGTTGGGTCAAGCGGCGACCCCGTTGAGCTGCATCGCCGCTCGCTCAACAAAGGCGACCCCTGGATGTTGGCAACCAACAACCTCGATGAGGTCAAGGCTTGGGCGCATCGCTTCTTCCAACGTGCGATCGACGAAAAGCGAGACATCTACCTTGGACTCAAAGACACCGTAGTCTCGGGTTACGACGGTGTCATGCGAACCGCCATCGAAGAGATTTACGAACAGGACTACAAAGCAAAAGTTGCCAAAGCGGGACTTAGCTACCACTACGAACTCATAGACGCTCAAGCAGCACGTATTGTCTCGAATCCACCCGAGCGCGCGCTCTGGGGTGTACCCGATAATGTCAGCGGGATGAAGCTGTTTAAGCTCGTGCAGCAGCTCAAGCGCTATGGTCTCCCTGAGCGCAAAGCGCATGTGTCGATATCGAGAATGAGCGCCGGTGGTGGCGATCAATACGGCAGCTACAACACGCCGGCACCTGAGCAAGGTGTGATCAAGGTAATCGTCGATGGCGAGGAAAAACACGCCCGCTACGTAGACGAAGGAGACCCTATCCTATTTATGTCGAACGACCGCGAGGCGATCAAAGACTGGGTCAGCCAGGTTTTCCAAGACGCGGCGCTCAACAAGAAAGAGGTCTACTTCGGCTTGAAGCGCGAGTTCGTGAACTATGATGAGGTTTATAGCTCGATTATTTTGGAGATTCGGAAGGAACTGGCTGCACTCGACACACCACCGCCCTCTTTCATGATCATGCGCCCGTCTCGTCAGCTCAGTAAGATGATTTGTGACCCACCTCGCTGGGGCCTCTATCCTGCGCAGAATCTGGATGGCGATATCTTCTCTGATATCTCTGCAGCGTTGGGTGGAAGTCTTGCGACAGCAAGCTCAGTGATTATCAGTAAGGACGGCACCAAACTATTCGAAGCACCTCACGGCACTGCCCATGATTTGTATCTGCGCTATTTGGAGAGCGACGGAAAAGAGGCCAATTTCAATTCATCGGCGCTTATCTTCGCGGTTGCCAGTGCGCTAGAGGAACTGGCCATCCGAGAAGACAATGCGGCGCTCAATGACTATGCCTCCCGCTTGAAAGCAGCGCTGATTGAGACAGTCGCACAAGGTACGATCACTGGCGACTTAAAGGGCAAGACCACCACGCCCGAGCGCGAGCGCATCGTCGATATGCACGGCTTCCTCGACGCCATTGCAGAGAACCTGAAAAGCGACTGACAACACAAACCAGTCGTCTTTATGATGGCGCCTTCAGTTTCAAACTCTTGAGGGCGACACCATGGTCATGACATTCCTTAAGTGGGGCGTACCCAGCATCATCGTTGCGCTGGTTGCCGCGGCGTTTCTCACCACAAAAACCTTCCACGTCGAGCGTGTCATTGCGGTCTACGAGGCTCTTCTTTGGGAGATCCTCAGCGACACTGAGCGCTATCACGAGTGGAACCCTGTCTTTGTTGGTGTTGACGGTGCCTACGAAGAAGGTGCTTCACTCACCAATACGGTTCGCTTTCCGACGGGAGCGCTGGTTGAAATGTCTGCCCAGGTCAAAACCGTAACGCCCCTCCGAGAAGTTCACCAACACGGCGGTACACCCGGTGTTATTACCTTTGATCACCAATGGCTACTTGAGCCCGTGGAGGGTGGCATACGCGTGATCCAACACGAGCTCGACCGAGGGATATACCTGTGGTTTTGGGATTCATCGTGGTTAGAGCCCGCATACGCAACGGTGCTCGACGCACTCGAAGCCCGCGCCACTGAAATGGCCGCCAGCAGTAGCAAATGACAGATTCTCGACCAGTTAAGAAACCTTTTAACTCCGGAGTACCGAACAATGACCGAGGTGAGTAACCCCCGCGCAGCGCTTTTAGAGAACGTTACGCTCATCATCACCGTCGTATCAGGTGTTGGCATGACCACCAAGTGGCTCGATCCTGTTCTCTCGTTCGCACTCTGGTGTGTTGGGTATTCGATTGCGATTGCCGGCGCCTATCTCCGACAAAATCGGCGCAACATGGCTCTATTCACGTTTCTCGCAGTGAATACCGGCTACGGCGCAGTTAACTGGATGTAACTCCTAGGCTTTTTCAGTACGTTGAAGTACAGCACGCAAGCCAAGGTACAAAAGCAAACCAAAGGGCCCTGCCATGAGCGCGAAGAACAGGCAGGGCAAAATCAGAAAGTGATTAACCTGATGCGCCTGACTATCCCGCAAAATCCAGGCGCCAACGAATAGATCAAACGCGAGGTAGTGAATCCACCCTGCTAGCAAGAGCGCATCGACACTAAAGAGCGCTTTGACCTCCTCCAAAGTCCCAAAGCCACCCTCTGCCGGCGCCTCGCCCTGGAAGCTCAACATCAAATAGGCATAGGCCAGTCCAAGCATGATGGGCGCCACAACTGACGGATACAAACGACGAGTGAGGTCTGACTTCGGCGCCACGGCCAATCCCAGCCAACCCAGCATCGCTAAACCACTACAAAGACTAAATATTGTTTCCAAAGACATGCGTTTATCCTTATTTTTCTCACATACTTACGTTTTGACAGAGTAGCCATTGCCGCAGCTGTTTGCGAGTCGGTGAGGAAAACGGAAGGCACCCGTCGCCTTGCAAGAATCGCGAGGAAAAGTGCTGAAAAGAGTGCCACGAGAAGTGCAATAGAGCGTGCCGCAAAAAAGGCAGAAAGGTTCTACCTGTAGACACCCCAAGTGTTTGTATAGGCATACATAAAAACTCAAAAATCAGAGGCCCTATGAGTATTTCAGAACAGCAACAACCCATCGAAACCGGTTTTAGTAGCAAACCCGAAGCCAGCGAGGTGATGGCAGGCCTCGACCTCTCGGGAAAAGTAGTGCTCGTCACTGGAGGTTACTCCGGGATTGGTCTTGAGACGGTAAGGGCACTTACTGATGCCGGTGCTAAGGTATTTGTTCCATCTCGCGATGTAGATCGCGCAGTCAAAACCCTCGACGGCATTGTTCCTGCTGAGCAGATAGGTTTTATGGATCTCGCTGACGTACCGAGCGTGACTCAATTTGGTGAAACCTTTGCGAGTAGTCATCCCGCGATCGATCTCGCGATCTTCAACGCCGGTGTGATGGCCTGTCCGCTTGGGCGGACCCAGCAGGGGCTCGAGTGGCAATTGGGCGTTAATCACGTTGGCCACTTTGCGCTCTTGCAAACACTGCTTCAGTCGCTGCGTAACGCAAACGGCGCGCGCCTTGTCACCCTCTCCTCGATTGCCCATCGAATGAGCCCAGTCCGCTTCGAAGACATGAACTACCAGCAGCGTGATTACGATAAGTGGCAAGCCTATGGTCAGGCGAAATCGGCACAGTCACTGATGGCTGTCGAGCTGGATCGACGCGAAAAAGATAACGGGCTGCGGGCGCTCTCTGTGCATCCGGGCGGTATCTTTACACCGCTACAACGACACCTCGGCAACGCGGAAATGGCGGAGTTTGGATGGACCGATGCCGACGGTAATCCTTCCGCGGTCGCCGCAAAGTTGTTCAAGACAACAACCCAAGGCTGTGCCACATCGCTCTGGGCAGCTACCGCATCAGCGCTGGATAATATGGGCGGCGTCTACTGCGAGGACTGCAATGTCTCGGAAGTGGTGCCTGATGACAGCAATGCTTTTACCGGTGTTCGGCAATGGGCGATTGATTCGGCAATCGCAGAACGCACGTGGGAAGAAACGGAGACACTGATCGCCGGTTTATAATTCGGGAGCGCCGCGCTACTTGGAAGTCGATAAAACAATGAAAATTCAGTTCATCTCAACAGGCGGTACGATCGACAAAATCTACTTCGATGCGCTCAGCCAGTTCGAAGTCGGCGATTCGATTGCGACCGCCATCTTGACCGACGCCTTGGTGGACTTTGACTACGACGTCGTTGCCTTGATGAAAAAAGACAGCATCGAAATGACAGAAGCGGATCGCGCGATTATTCGATCGCATATCGAGAAAGACGCAAACACGCACTTCGTCATCACCCACGGTACGGACACCATGCCTGAGACAGCAATGGCGCTCGAGGGCATCCCCGGCAAGACCATTGTACTTACAGGTGCGTTAACGCCCGCGCGTTTTAGAACAACCGACGCGGTGTTTAATGTCGGCATGGCTG
>CBFIHK010000109.1:0-4837 GCA_965662305.1 Luminiphilus sp. | reverse complement strand
GGCTCAGACCACGGCCCCTTTGGACTATCTGCTGTGATCACGAAGTTCACCATTTGCGTCGGCTCTCCTGACGATTTTGGCGAGTAGACGTTGGTGGTGATCAGGTAGTACTTGCCGTTTTTGCATCGCAGGGAGGGCGCGTGAATGCCGCCGTCCGACTGCACATCAACCAAGTTGACCGCACCATTGACTTGATCGCGGCGATGAAGTCCGTGACCGATCAGCTCCCAATTCACAAGATCCTTGGAGTGATGGATGGGTAAGCCGGGAAAGTACTCGAACGAGGAGTTCGCGATGTAAAAGTCCTCACCGACTCGACAAATACTCGGGTCAGGGTAACCCCCGGGTATAATGGGGTTTGTAAAGGTCTCTGAAACTGAAGAAGAACTCGAGGCTGAGACGTTAACAGCACATACCACACCGATTGCAACTACTAAGCCTCGGATAGCTGCGGAGAAGCTTACACATTTGTTTGTTTCGGTCATACGTTCCATTGCATAGCTCTTAGTACACGGCGCTCTCACTAAACGGGCCTTTCAATACACAGCCCGGACACAAGGGCCTTTCAATACACAACTCCACTACACGGCTCTTTCAACACACAGCCTTTAATCAATGGGCTTAAATGCAGGCACTTCAAAATAGTGCTTGGCAATCTCAAATCTCCGGGCACACGCCGCCATGCTTTAGTCGAGCTCAAACACTTGAGCAGACTTGGCGGGGATAAGAATGCGATCCGAGAGACGATGTCGCTCCCCTGTCAGTACATTACGCGCTGTAGAAGCGTCACCCAAGCCTTGCGAATAACGCGCGCGGTCTAGGTGAACGAGATTCTTCTCGTTGTTCATGACCACCATGACACGCTGTGTTGTGTTGCTCCTGAAGTAGACGTAAATACCGTCGCGTGGCGCAAAGTGGAGGAGATCACCGTCGTGAATCGCTGACGCAGATCTGCGCCATTGGAATAGCTTCTTGACGAAAGATTGTGCATCAGCTACACCGCTAGTGAGGCCTTTACCTTTGAACGCATCAACCTTATCGCCTGCCCAACCTCCCGGGAAGTCTGCCCGAAGACGTCCGTGATCACCGTTATCTGGGTTGGTCATTAAGAGCTCAGTACCGTAAAGCATTTGCGGGATGCCGCGGGTGGTGGCAAGGAAAGTCATGGCCATTTTGTAGCGCGCTAGATCCTCACCAACACCCGGGTACAAGCGGCTCATATCGTGGTTATCAGCAATTAACATCAACCCCATGGGGTCCGGGTAAAGGAAGTCATCCGCCAAGACGTGGTAGAGCTTGGTGAGGCCACTATTCCAGCCTTCGTTGTTGTTAACCGCGTCTCTAACCGCTTGCTGCATCGGGAAGTCCATCATCTGTGGTGCACCCGAATCGTAGCCGTCAGCATTATTTTTGCCTCGCTGCCAATACGAGACAGTCGCCGGATTCATGGTCCATTCCTCACCTACAATGCTGAAGTTGGGGTATTCAGCGAGGACGCGACCGGTAAAGTCAGCGAGGAAGCCTTTCTCGTTGTAGGGCCACGTATCAACTCTGACGCCCGATAGGCCAACAGTCTCAATCCACCAAATGATGTTCTGGATAAGGTAGTTCGCCACAAGAGGGTTATCTTGATTGAGGTCCGGCATTGTCGGTACAAACCAGCCCGTGGTCATTTCTGACTTATCGAAGTCGGAGGCGTAGGGGTCTTGGTGTGACTCCCGTCGGTGATTGGTCGGCGAAAATTCGGCGTCACGATTCACCCAGTCCCTGGTGGGTAAATCGAACATCCATGGATGCTCCGAACCTATATGGTTCGGCACGAAGTCATGGATAACACCAATCCCGCGCTTGCTAGCTGCTTTACTGAGTTCAACGTAGTCCTCGTTACTACCTAACCGCGGATCGACACGATAAAGATCAGTGATCGCGTAGCCATGGTAAGAGCCTTCTTTTTGGTTGTTCTCGAGTACTGGGGTCATCCAAAGCTGAGTCATCCCTAGCGATTCGAGGTAATTCAGGTTCTTGGTGATGCCTGCGAGGTCTCCCCCATGACGCCCGTAGGGGTGCTGCCAGTCCGCATCTTCGTGAAGTCCGGGTACTGAGTCGTTTGACGTGTCGCCATTAGCGAATCGGTCGGGCATCACAAGGTAAACAGCGTCTTTTGCGCTGAACCCTTGTCTATCTGCAGACCCCTTTGCTCGCGCCAAAAGCGGGTATTCGATCGTTACGCGCTCATTAGTCTGTGAGGTAAGTGCCAATGTGACGGTTTGAGCTGTGAGCGCTTTATCTAGTTCAAGCGTGACCCAAAGGTAGTTTGGGCTGTCGCCGTTAGTTACTCGGCTGACGCTTACACCGTCAGAACTGCTGCTGACCTCGCCATTGGCAAGGTTATCGCCGTAAAGCATGAGTTCGACGGTGTTGTTCTCCATGCCAACCCACCAGTTAGGTGGATCAATTCGATCGATAGCTCCAGCAGTCGCACCATGTGAAACGGCGATTAGGAGCAGGAAAGAGGTAATGAATCTTGAACTCATCATGGAAATATCTCCCAACTAAAAAAGGGCTGATAAACAGCCCTTCCAATAATGCTTTATTGCTTGATCACGCTGATCGCAAAGCCACCGCCCTTGGCCATGCTGAGATCAAGGCTGCTGGCGGGTGTCACCGATATTTGCTCAATGACCGCGTCATACGGATTGGTTTCCCAATCAGCGTTTTCGCCATCGCGATAAATAGTCGCGGTGTATGTGCCCTCGTCTAAGAAGCTGAAATCTAATGTTACGTCACGGGCATCTTCATTGGTGATGCCCCCAATGAACCAGTTCTCCGATCCCCGCTCCTGACGGGCGTAAACCACGAACTCGCCAATCTCTCCCTCGAGTGGCAGAGACTCCTCCCAGTCCGCAGGTACGTCTTTAATGAACTGGAACAGATCAGGCTTAGCCTGGTAGTTGCGAGGCAGATCGGCAGCCATTTGCAGTGGGCTGTAGAGAACAACCATCAGGGCAAGTTGCTTGGTGATAGTTGTCCGGATGCGTTCGTTCGCGTCTATTCCTTTGAAGGTGACGTCAAAGACCCCGGGGGTAAAGTCGAGAGGGCCGCCCATCATGCGCGTAAAGGGCAAGATAGTCGTGTGTGCGGGCTGATTTCCCTCAGACCACGCGTTGTACTCCTGGCCGCGAACACCCTCGCGCGTCATAAAGTTTGGATAGGTTCGACGAAGCCCCGTTGGCTTAATGGGCTCGTGCATGTTGATGCCAATTTTGTACTTAGCGGCGAGATCAATCGACTTCTGGTAATGGTTGACCATGAATTGACCGTGGGTCCATTCATAAACCAAGAAGTCTTTGTGGTCTTCATTATGAATATCATGACGCGGGTAGCCATTTGAAAAACCCACATAACCGGTTTTCAAATGACTCACGCCAAGCTTTTGGTAGAGCGCGTAGGCGTCCTCCATCTGATCTTCATAATTCTTGATGCCGCCGGAGGTCTCGTTATGGAGAACTAAATCAACATTCTTCTCCTCCGCGTAAGCAGCGACTTCTTCTAGGTCAAAAAACGGCTGCGCCTCGGTGAAGCTGAATAGATCTGCATTGGCAATCCAGTTGCCGTCCCAACCGATGTTCCAGCCTTCGACTAGGAATCCATCCAGACCATTCTCCGAAATAAAATCGATATAGCGCTTGGCCTCTGAGGTGGTAGCGCCGAGTTTTTCACCGGTGGCCCAACTGTTCTCACCAAGGTGCATGCCCCACCATATACCCATATAAACGCCGGGCTTCACCCAAGAAACGTCACCTAATTTATTAGGCTCATTCAGATTTAGAATCATGTTCGAGGCGAGGAGTTCGGGTGCTGATTCAGTTACTTGAATCGTGCGCCAAGGCGTTACAAAAGCGCCCGTTTGGCGGACACGCACACCGTCGTAGCCCGCAACGAGTTCACCGTTGAGCACGCTACTGTTGGTGCCACGAAGGACCATACTCGAATAGTCAACTAGCGACGCTTCGTGGATCGTGACGTAGCGGTTGGTGCTGTCGAGGATTGTCAGCGGTGTGTGCGCTGTTTTGACGTCCGTAACGTTCGTCTTGAAGTACTCATACTCATAACGGTCTTTGTTGTAGGCCGGATTCCAAAATGTCTTATCGCTAGGGTTAGCAATGTTGAATTCGGTGAGCTCATCGGTAATCAGAAGCTCTCCCCCGTGAAAGTCCTCCGGGAATTCGAAGCGAAAGCCTGCGCCGTCGTCGAAAACACGCACGCGAAGCGTCATGTTGCGATCGCCGTCCGTCAGTGAGAAGGACTGCTCATTGTGATGGTCGCGGACAACACGTCGCTCGCCCCAGGGAAGCTCCCATGTGGTGTCGCTGGCAGATTGGGCGCCCGCCGTAATGGATAAACCTTCCGTAAAACTGGGGGCGTTAGCGAAGGCAAAACCCAGGCGACTGTTGCCAACGACAGGGATCCCCGCATCATCGATCGAAAAGTGGACCCGACCCAAGTCGTCAGTCGTAAGCGTTAATGCAAGGCCACCGTCGGGTGCGGTAACAGAGTAAGAGGCCTCTTGCTCCGAGCAACCCACCAAACCCAAGACAGACGAAACAAACAGAGCGCCAAGCAAACGAAGCCGGACCATGATCACCCCCAGAATTATTTTCAGTGATTATACATCTTGTACGCGTTTTGCGCGTCTGAATGCTAAATTTCTGGAGGTTTTAGATTTTATTTGCGCGATTTTAAAATGGCTAGAATCGAATCTAACAGCTAACAGCTAACAGCTAACAGCTAACAGCTAACAGCTAACAGCTAACAGCTAACAGCTAACAGCTAACAG
>CBFIHK010000108.1:0-4848 GCA_965662305.1 Luminiphilus sp. | reverse complement strand
TCAAGAGCAAGGTTATTCAGCGAAATGTCGCCGCCACCATTAATGTCGACAGCGCTGTCATACTGGTAGTCTGCCTGGACGAAGCCATCCATGCCGTTGAGCGTGAAGTTGTACGTCGCCACCGCACTGATGCTGCGCTTGTGGATGCCTGCAGGTGTTAGGCCCGTAAAGTCTGCTGGTTGACCGTTTAGCTGTGCGCCCGTGAAGTCATCGTAGATCGGATCCAAGAAGGTGCCTGATACAGCTAGAGTCAAGGCGTCGGTGGCACGAACCGTCAAGTCGACTTCGATACCTTTGGTCGACTGTTTACCGGCATTAGTCAAGACGAAGCCAGTGCCCAAGAATGCGTTGGACTGGAAACCTTCGATACTCTGCTCAAATATTGCAGCATTCAGCGTACCCCACTCGGCGGCGTATTTGATGCCGAGTTCGAGCGTTGTTGCTTCTTCCGGACCCGCAAGTCGCGTGCCCAAGGTTAGATTGTTTGGCAACATAAACCCTGAACCCGCAAGACTGTCTCGCTCACCCATCGTTGGACGTGAGTCGCGAGAGAGGTTCCAGGAAGTACCTTTGAAACCCGTCCCGTATGTTAGGTAAACATTTAGATCATCGGTGTACGCATGCGACAGGCTCGCTGTGTAGGTGGTCTTGCTGTCACTTGAAGTTCCTGGCTCAGCAGGGTTAGGAACTCCCAGCAACTGAGGGAGGAACTGGAGCGCCTCGAACCCGACAAAGGGATTGTCATCAGTCGGTGCGATAGCGCCTACCGTTGCTGCAACAGTTTGAATGTAGCCAGGCACCGCTTCGGGTGGGATCGCTGAAATTGCAGGGATGCCCAGACCGGCAAAGCCGCCTGTGTAGGCAAGATTGGTTAAGGCAGTAATCCCGTCGGCTCCACGAATATCAAGTTTCGAGAAAACGTCGTTGTTTTCTTGGACAAGCGTGATGTCCTTGTCATCGTTGAGGTAGTTCAGGCCAACCGTAAAGTCTGTTTTGTCTGACAGCGGGAAGGTCATTTGACCGAACACAGAGTAAGACTCGTTGTCCTGCGTCGCAGTCTCAACCACCCCATCGCCATCTGCGAAGAATGTTCCAGGCGCTAAACCAAGCAGAGCCTCCAAACCCCCAGTAGCAGCGGAACCCGCTGCGATGTCACCTCCACCGACTGTAAGGTTTATATAGTTGCGCCACTGGGCGCCAAATTCGATGCTGTTTTCAAAGTCGATGGATTCGTCAAAGTAGAAGCCGCCTAGCAGCCAATCGATATTGCCTTGGGTGCCTGTTAGGCGGATTTCCTGAGTAAATGTTTTGATCTCGGTTTCACCTGTGCTGTTTCCGATTACATCAGCAGCAGTAAAGTCGACATCACCCAGGGGCTGGTTAAAGTAGGAATCCCTGTATGCGGTAATCGATCGAACATCCACGTCGCCAAAGGACGTCTTATAGTCAATCGTGATGCCTTTGTTTTCGCCCTGATTGATGGTGTCAAAGTTACCGTAGTGCCGGAAATTAAAACCATCTTCAGGTATGTAGGCCTCTCCGGGCACGACTGATAGCGCCGATAGGGCAGCACCCGCCGGGCCGTTCACGAGGTTTGCGGTGCCGCAGCACACTTCGTCGATTTCATCGTAGTCAAAAATTACGCGAAGCTCGCTCGTTTCACTGAGTTCTGCGAGGAAGTCCGCGCGTGTGCTCCAGCGATCGCGATTGTTGAACGTTGTGTTCGTCGGTACGTTTTTGAAGTAGCCGTCACGCTCGAGTGAGCTCCCGCTGATACTAAATGCTACGGTGTCAGATAGCGGTCCAGTGTAAAAGGCACGAAGGCTCTCCTGATTGTAGTTACCAAAACCCACCTCAAAAGACCCGCGGCTTTCGAACTCTGGTGCTTTGGTTGTCACTGAAATAACACCGGCTGAGGCGTTCTTGCCGTAGAGCGTGCTCTGTGGACCTTTCAGGACTTCAATCTGTTGAATATTTGGAAGATCTGAGATGCGTGCTTGCGAGCGCGAGAAATAGACGCCGTCAACGAATACAGCCACCGACGGCTCAATACCCGGGTTATTGGCACCGTTGCCAAAACCACGAATCACGAAGTTCGTTTGAATCGAATTCTGGAACTGAGGCACGCGCAATGAGGGGACAACAGACTGTAAATCAATTAAGTCGCGAACCTCTGCGCGTTCAATAACCTCACCAGTTACGACACTGACGGAGAGCGGAACGTCCTGAATGGATTCGGCGCGTTTAGTAGCCGTTACAACAACTTCTTCCATCGGCTGTTGCGCAAGCGCTGGTGTGGCCAAGGCTGCGATTACAGCAACGCCCAAAGACTTTTGTAAAAACTTCATGTGGCATCCTTGTTATCAGATTATCGGATAACCACACCCTAGCAGTTATTGAGGGAGGTGCCAAAGGCTTAATTTAGGGGTCGCCTAATGATTAAAACTGCTTTGTATGCTTGGTCCGGAACGGCGTTGTTCCCTTGGTTTTTACAACGCGGTGCCTTTTGGGCGGCTGTCGAGAGGGAACGAGGTGCATGGGCCCGTTGCCGATAAGGTCACGCCGCCCAATTTTCTTGAGTGCGTCTCGAAGTGCCGGCCAGTTATCTGAGTCGTGATATCGCAAAAACGCCTTGTGCAGGCGGCGCTGCTTGATGCTTCTGACCGCGGGAACGTGTTTGCTGTCGCGATCCACCTTCTTCAGCGGGTTTTTCTCGCTGTGGTACATCGCCGTCGCCAGCGCCATGGGCGATGGATAGAAGGTCTGCACCTGATCTGCTCGGAACTTGTTGCGCTTTAACCATAAGGCAAGATTCACCATGTCGTTGTCGGTGGTTCCTGGGTGCGCAGCAATGAAGTAGGGAATCAAATACTGCTTTTTGCCGGCGGCCTTTGTGTATTTATCAAATAAATGTTTAAACCGATCGTAGCTGCCAATGCCCGGCTTCATCATTTGATCGAGCGGGCCATCCTCGGTGTGTTCTGGTGCTATTTTCAGGTAGCCACCAACGTGGTGCGTCACTAGCTCCTTTACATACTCAGGCGTCTCTACTGCAATGTCGTATCGCAGGCCCGAGGCAATCAGCACCTTTTTGATGCCAGGTATCGCGCGTGCGCGCCGGTAGAGATGAATCAGCGGTGTTTGGTCGGTATTGAGGTTCTTGCAGATACCCGGGAATACGCAACTGAGCTTCCGGCACTTCGACTCGATTTCTTCACTTTTGCATGCCAACCGCCACATATTGGCAGTAGGCCCACCTAGGTCTGAGATGACACCCGTGAAATTCGGACTGGTGTCTCGAATTTTTTCGATCTCGCGAACAATCGAGTCCTCGGAACGATTTTGAATGATCCGGCCCTCGTGCTCAGTAATTGAGCAGAAGGTACAGCCGCCAAAGCAGCCGCGCATGATATTGACCGAGTGTTGGATCATCTCAAGCGCGGGTATTTTTGCGTCACCATAATCCGGGTGCGGCCGCCGCTGGTATGGCTGCTCAAATACCCAGTCAAGTTCAGGTGTGCTCAGTGGAATTGGCGGGGGATTGAACCATACCTCCCGGTCACCGTGAGCTTGAATCAGTGCAAGCGCGTTGTGCGGGTTGGTTTCTTTATGCATAACGCGAGCAGCGTGCGCATAGAGTACCGGGTCGTCTTTGACGGCCTCAAAGCTGGGTAGCCGTATGACATCGCGTGACGGTGCGCTGCTGGCTAGGAGAGAGATGACCTGCACCGGTTCCTGAGCCGCCTGTGCGCTGGAGGCTTCATCATCAGATTTGGCAGCCTCCGTTTCACACACTTCAGGTTCCATACCCTCGTAGGGATTGAGGTGCGGGTCGACTTTTCCCGGTTGATCGACTGATGTTGAATCAATGATGCGATACCCCGGTTCAGGCTTTGTCGTCACATAGGCGGTACCACGGAGATGCCGAAGCTGTTCAATCGTTTTTCCTTCAGCCAGACCATGCGCCAAATCAACAATAGCGCGCTCAGCGTTACCGTAGAGCAATATGTCGGCTTTACTGTCGACGAGCACCGAACGACGAACCTTGTCACTCCAATAATCGTAGTGCGCCATGCGTCGGAGGCTGGCCTCGATACCACCAATGACGACGGGGACATCCTTATAGGCCTCGCGCGCACGTTGGCTGTAGACCATCACGGCACGATCTGGTCGCTTGCCCGCAATGTCGCCCGCCGTATAGGCATCATCATTGCGCCGCTTTTTGTCCGCGGTGTAGTGATTGATCATCGAGTCCATGTTTCCAGCAGCGATGCCAAAGAACAGATTTGGTTTGCCCAGTTCCCGGAAAGCCTCGGCACTGCGCCAATCGGGCTGGGAGATGATGCCTACCCGAAACCCTTGCCCCTCGAGTACACGACCGATAACCGCCATTCCAAAGCTCGGGTGATCAACGTAGGCGTCACCGGTCACGATAATGATGTCGCAACTATCCCAGCCGAGCTGATCCATTTCAGCACGGGACATTGGGAGCCATGGTGCAGGCCCATAGCACTCCGCCCAGTATTTGCGGTGCGAGAATATGTCTTTCGGTTGTTCGTTCACGGGAGTTGTGGCTTTTGCTCTCTCAGCTCGTCAGGGACCTCAAGATCCGCACCGCAGTGTTTGCAGTATTGCGCATCGATAGCATGATCTACGCCCGCACACACGGGGCAGTTCCATGCCAACGTCTGTGCTGCTCGGCGGGATCCCAATCTTTCCCATAGTTTACTGGTTACGATGGCTGTGGGCACAGCCAAAATCGAATAACCGATCAAAATACCAATCGAGGCGACAAAGCGTCCCATTGGCGTTCCAGGGACGACATCCCCGTACCCGACCGTTGTTATC
>CBFIHK010000107.1:0-4898 GCA_965662305.1 Luminiphilus sp. | reverse complement strand
CGCTCCCACATGATCGTGCTGTAACCAATGTAGCCGAGATAGCTCCCGATACCGCCTGCGATCAGCCAGTTAAGGCCTGATAACTGACCGGACTGCATAAGCAATGTGCTCGCAATTAAAATGACCGCGCCGAGTGACATAACACCGAATAGCGCATACAGGCTGTGTTTGTGGTCTCGAATCCACTGAATGCCCAGAAGGCTAATGAGACAGACAACGGCAACAGGAAAGTCGAGTGCGGTGAAGATACCTGACTCTCGGTCGTAGCCGAGATTCGAGATAATCTCGATTCCAAAGTTGTCTCTGAAGTCGCGAAAGGCGGTGAGCAACATAAACGCCCCGATGAGCGCGACCAGCCCAGGCCAGTATTGCTTGAAAAATTGGGCACTCTCGGAGGGTGAAAGCGCCGAGCGCTTAGAGCGGCTAGCTGTGTCGTTCTCGGTAGGGGCTGGTGATTTCTCAAGTACAAATCCGGAGGCTACAAGTAACGGATAGAAAAGCGTCGCAACAACGACGGGCATGAGATACGGATCGACAGCGAAGCTATTCATCACCCAAAGACCGACATCTTTGGTCAGACTTGTGGCGATCACAAAGCTTGAGGCGAGCATCACCAGCAAGGTATCCGATTGCCTTCGACCCTCTAAGTAGCTGATCACCACACCCCAGATCATCCCGAGGGGCATGCCATTCACCAACATGGCCAAGGGCTTTAGTTCGGTGGGTAAGAGGTAAAAGGCAACGAGCGCGGCATAGGCTACGAACATGAGTCGCATGAGTAGGCCGAAGCGTCCGCTCTCCACTCTCGCGGATAGCCACCAGATGCCGACGAATTTCGAGAGGATATAGCCAAACAGTTGGGCGAGTACGAAGGCTGTTTTTAACTCCAACCCGAGCCACGTAATGTCATCGCTGTAGCTGGCTGCAGCAAACGGTTTTCGAAAAGCGAACATGCTCAGGTAACAAAGGAAAGCGGCTGAACCCATGAGCAAGGTTTGCGCGATGAGCAGACGAGATTGCTGAGTCATAAAGATTTTCAAAAGCTATGATGGACGAGAGGTAAATGAGGACAGTGCGTTATGTCTTTGTCAGTTAAGGACGTTAGATATCTGAAGCGAACGCCACGGAAGTATAACGGGGTGAGCGACTTTCAGGGTAAGTACCAACAGCTCGCCTTGTGTTATGGAATGGAACAACACCGTAAGCGATTAGTACAGGGTGTGGCTATCTCCGTGCCGTTGAATAGTTAGAAACGACGACGAGAGAGGCGCGACGCGATCAGCGGTAAAAGGCGGACGTACTCCAAGCAACGGGCGTTTGACCAGCGGCCCACTCATTAAGCTGTACAACGAGTGCTTCGTAAAACATACCGTTTGCCATAAAAAAACAGGCCGCAATGGCAACTATAAATAGTGCGCTAACGCACTTACCCAGAACTTCTGTTTGCATTGTGTTGCCTTATTATTTTTATGGCGTTTTTTACATTCAAACCTTTTTACGAAGTGAGTGCAAATGCGGATGGTTACCCATCCGCATAGCTGGCTTCAGAGTGCTTCTACGATGGTGACGTTGGCAATACCGCCGCCTTCACACATGGTCTGCAATCCCCATTTTTTGCCGCGAGCATGCAGAGCGTGAACGAGGGTTGTCATTAGCTTTGTGCCTGTAGCACCCAGCGGGTGGCCAAGCGCGATTGCGCCACCGTTAACGTTCAGCTTGTCTGGGTCAGCCCCTGTGTGCTCTAACCAAGCCATTGGGACAGGTGCAAATGCTTCGTTGACCTCGTAAAGGTCGATATCGTTGATGCTCATACCCGCACGTTTGAGTGCGCGGTCAGTAGCAAACAGCGGCTCTTCGAGCATGATCACGGGGTCCCCCGCGGTCACCGTGAGATTATGGATACGCGCCAGCGGTGTGAGATTGTGATCTTTCAGGGCCTGCTCAGACGCAATCATTACCGCGGAAGAGCCGTCACATATCTGACTCGCGTTAGCCGCTGTTAATGCCCCGTCTTCCATCAAAATCTTAAGCTGCGCCATTGCCTCCATACTGGCGTCATCACGAATTCCTTCGTCGTGCTTGTGCAGAGCAGTACCACCGTCTGCAGTGCGACCCATGATCGCAACGATCTCTTTATCGAAGGCACCCGCGTTGCGCGCATCACGACCGCGTTGATGGCTTCGCACTGAATAGGCGTCGAGAGCTTCTTTGGTGTGGCCCCACTTCTTGGCGATCATTTCAGCGCCTATGAACTGGCTGAACTGTCGAATACCGTATTGATCTTTGACCGACTGTGGCGTCGGGTCAGTGGGTACATCGAATACCTTACCCGCGCGAGCGTTAATACCCATGGGGCAGCGCGACATACTCTCGATACCCGCAGCAATAACAAGGTCTTGTGTCCCCGACATGATCGCTTGCGCAGCGAATTGAATACTTTGCTGCGATGAGCCGCACTGTCTATCGATCGTCACTGCAGGAACACTTTGCGGGAGATTTGAAGCTAGTACGGCTGTGCGTCCTATCTGGTTGGACTGCTCGCCCGCTTGCGAGACGCAGCCAACGATGACGTCCTCGATCGCTGAGGGATCGACTTTGCTGTCATCGACGATTGCGTTGAGAGTTTGTGCACCGAGGTCTCCCGGATGCCAATCTGCGAGTGCGCCGCCTTTGCGGCCTCCAGCGGTACGCTTTGCTGCGACGATGTAGGCTTCAGCCATGGTGAGTTACCTTTTTGTAGTGAGTTTTATCGGCGAGTCAGGCCGCCTGTTTTATTTAATAAAACACTACCACAAAAAATGAGTTTTCCTTTTTCTTAAAACGCTTAATTCACTACCGTATGGTCCACAGTGTGGCGGAGCCTCGTCGCGATAACGGTGTTTGAGAGGGTTATCAACGAGCACGTCGCATTGCCTTCTATCAGCCACGCTGGTGTCGCAGCTGTATTAGCAATCCGGATACCAGAAGTATGGCCATCATGACGTTCGCAGCGATGTTTGGGTTCACGCAGAGAATAAGATGCTGGTGTAGATCAGGATCTACGAGCATGCCGCCATAGGCACTTCTGCTGAATGTCGCTATCCAAAAACCCCCAACCACGCACAGGCCGAGTGTTGCTGACTTGACCAGGTCGTTGGTTCGCCAGAGAAGCGAGATTGCGAAGATTGCTATCAGGAAGTTGGTGGATAATAGCCAAGTCAGATGCATCCGCGCGTGGGGCGTCCAGTTTGGGTTAAAGAGGTGGGAAGGGTTCAAGTCCGCAAAAAGCGGAACTAGGCCATACCAGAGTGTGGCTATGGTGACGAGAATGCGGGCAGTTGGATTGATCATCGTTGGACTCATTATCTTTTGTTGCGAGTTTTTACGCGTGTAGTTTGAGTTTTCGGTCGATCAGGTAAGATGACTAGAAGGTTTGGGCCAGATAGTCAGAGAGTTTTTCTAGTCCCGCTACGAGCGTCTCGCGATCATTGGCAAACCCAATACGTGCATAGCCTGCCATGTCGAATGCGTCTCCTGGCGTCAGCATGACACCTGTGTTCTGAACTAAATCGAGGCAGAAGTCTCGATCGGTTACGGAAATATCAAGTTTCAGCATGGCGGTGGTGCCAGCGCGGGGTTTGACCCAGCTAACTTTGGGTTCTTGTGCAATCCAAGCTTCGAGAATGGCGAGATTGCCGCGCGTGATCGCGTGGCTTCGGGCGAGCACTTTGTCTGCATGCTCGAGCGCTAATGCGGCAAAGTGATCATTGATCATACCCACAGAAATCGTGTCGTAATCTCGGTGGATGAGGATTTGTTCTGTGACCTCTTTTGGAGCTACAACCCATCCGACACGCAGTCCAGCCAAGGAGAAGACCTTGGACATCCCCGCTGTGCTTATGCCTTTCGCATACAGATCCGCGATGGAGGGCGACATACCATCGCCGGTCTGTGCAGTGCCGCGATAGACCTCGTCACAGAGCAAATAGGCGCCAACGGACTCTGCGATAGAGACGATCTCCTCAAGCATGGGCCGCTCGATCAAGGCGCCTGTCGGATTGTTAGGGTTGGTAAAGGCAATGAGTTTGGTATTGGGCTGCACAGCTGCCTTCAATGCCTCAAGGTTAGGTAGAAAGCCGTCCTCCGCGCGCAGTGCAAGCGTCGTCACATCAGCTTTTATGCTCTTTGGAATGGAATAGTGCTGCTGGTAAGTCGGCACAATCGAAACCACGTGGTCGCCGGCTTCTACAATGGCTTTGTGCACGAGCATATTCGCCGCGATGGTACCGTGCGTGACAGTAATGGCTTCGGTACGTTGTTTGTCGTAGAGGCTGGCAATGGCTTTTCGTAATCTTGGCGAGCCCTCGATATCTCCGTAGGTCAGTTTCATCGAGAGAAGGTCGGAGAGATCGGCGGCACTCCCTCCTGCAAGTGCCAGAAGCTCCTCCACGGTAATACTAGCAACGCAGGTTTCTGCCAAGTTATAGGCGCAGCGGTTTTCCCACTCGTTCATCCATATTTCGACTTTAAAGGGTTCTATCTGCACGTGCGGCCTCGTTGATTTTTTCGCAATTCGAACGCCCCATCAGAGACGCTCATGGCAATTTATCGAATACAGCTGTGAAAGGACATGAAAAAGCAGATAGGGAAGGAGAGACCTCCTCCGTAGGGATTCTGAAAAAGAATGTTTCAGTAGGGCCTTTCGAGAAAGACACTTAGGAAATGGAAAGCTATGCAAGAGCTGCATTGCGTCAATGCACGCACTTCTTATCGTTAGAAAGTGACATGAACCGCAACAGCAGACGCTCAATGATTCACTGTCTCATCATTGTTGGTTTCCATATACTTCGACGTGCGGCGAAAACGTATTGCGAGGTATCAGATTGCAGAGGGAATCGGCTGTAAGCCTGCCAATTGCG
>CBFIHK010000106.1:0-4918 GCA_965662305.1 Luminiphilus sp. | reverse complement strand
AAAACATTTTTTACCGGTATCAAGCCCAGGTAAAGCTCGGTGACCTGCTTGAGCGAGGTGGTACGGATGTCTGATTTAGAAAACCGTTTTGAGAAGTCCGTCCGACACTGCTGTGCTTAGGTAGGATGAGAGCGAGGACGAGAGTGGGGGCAATGGATAGCCTCCTCGGGAGAAGAGGCCTGTAGACTGAGTCGCAGAGCATACCGACCACTCAAATCGGGACACGAGGTCCAGTTCCGGTTTCTGTTCGTTTGCAAGGAAGCTACCGAAAATATTTCGCTGTCCGCCACCTGGGTAGAAATGACGCCTGCCAGCCATTTCATATTGCTAGACAGGGAGATTAAGGGACAGCCCTTACAAACAATTATTGAGGCGCGTCCAGCCAATATTCTTGTACCCATTGAATGAGTCAATTTCACGCTGGCCCAGACGCCGCCCACTTGAGCGACAGCAGCCGGTTAAATTCCTTTCGAAAAAATACGATCTCTCACAGCGTCACAGCAACTTTGCTAGAAACACCATTAGCCTTAGCTCGCGCCTCTTCCACCGATTCACCACGCGCAAGCCCAACACCCATGCGTCGTTTGCCAACGACCTCGGGCTTACCGAATAGCTTTACCGAAGTATCAGGCACAGCCAGCGCAGCACTCAGATTGCCAAAACGCGTTTCCCTTGATTCTCCCTCGACCAAAATGACGCTTGAAGCAGACGGCCCATGGAACGCTATATTTGGGATAGGTAGCCCCAAAATCGCTCGGGCGTGCAATGCAAATTCCGACAGATCCTGCGAGATGAGCGTTACCATGCCCGTGTCATGAGGGCGCGGCGATACCTCACTGAAGTAAACGTCATCGCTTTTGATGAAGAGCTCTACACCAAATAACCCATAACCGCCAAGCGCCTCGGTGACCTGCTCAGCAACGTCGCGCGAACGCGATAACGCGAGACTGGACATGGGCTGAGGCTGCCAACTCTCCTGGTAATCCCCATCATCTTGGCGGTGACCGATTGGCTCACAGAAACTCACTCCGCCCGCGTGCTGAATCGTGAGAAGCGTAATTTCATAGTCGAAATCGACAAAGCCCTCTACAATCACTTTGCCTGCACCCGCCCTGCCACCTGCTTGTGCGTAGTCCCATGCGTGATCAATATCTGCCTCGGATCGAACAAGACTTTGGCCCTTACCTGAAGAGCTCATAATCGGTTTCACCACACAGGGGATGCCGATATCAGCAATCGCCGCGTTAAAAGCCGCTCTGTCTGACGCAAAGGCATAGGGGGAAGTCGCTAGTCCCAGTTCCTCAGCCGCCAATCGACGTATACCCTCTCGATTCATAGTGAGCTGCGCAGCGCGTGCGCTAGGAATGACTCTGAAGCCTTCTGACTCAAGTTCGACCAAAGTGTTAGTGGCAATAGCTTCTATTTCAGGGACAATTAAGTCTGGCTTCTCAGTCTCAACCACTCGTCGCAGCTCATCGCCGTCGAGCATGGAAAAGGTATGGGATCGATCCGCCACTTGCATCGCCGGCGCATTTTCATAGCGATCGCAGGCAATGACCTCAACGCCAAGTCGCTGCAGCTCGATCACAACTTCCTTTCCCAGCTCTCCGGAGCCACAAAATAAAACGCGGGTAGCCGCTGACGAAAAGGGGGTTCCTATACTGACCATTGCGCCGTCCTCGAATGTCTTTTATCAATCACTCAAGGTTTAACGCAGGACTTACACCATTGGTTTTGTTCACGAGCAACTGTTTGAGGCGCTTTGAGGGATGTTCCGATGATCTTGAGAGCCTGACGATAGCCCACATCAAGTAATGAACCTCACGCTCCTAGCCATCGGTGCTACCAACGGCTGTACGATAACCTGTCCGAACACTCAGTGCTTTTCAAGAGTCCGTCAAAGCGTCACCGTGCTCTTCAAAGGTTGCTGCTATGTAAATGAGGTAAGCACCTACTGCAAGATCAAAAACTAAACAGGCGGTTGGGTACCACGCAAAGACACCAGGGTTCACAAAAAAGACATCGTGATAAATATCGTAAAACGCATGGCTCAACCAACCCAGGCCGGCGATGAGCAACCAAGATTTTGAAACGAAGCGCCACGCCAAAAAACCAATAAGAAAATACGGTAGACCGTAAATTAATTCGTTCGCTATGACGGACATATCGAGGGCGAGCAGACCAAACAAGGCGTACCAAACCGGTAACGTCATCATGAACAATGACCATGCGTTGCGGTCCCAACCATTGTTTCGCACCACCCAAAGCATTGGGAGTGAGACAGCAATACCAATAAAAAAACCTAGGGTTGTCACGCGTTCAATTTCCTCTTTAAAAAATGATGAATGAGCTACTGGTGTCTGGCTAAACAACCATGCTCGCCCCCAAAATAGTTCGAAGTCATGTACTCTTAATCACCAACAATAATATGTGCTCACACAAATTAGATACTGGGCACCAAGGCTGAGGCTAGCAAACCGTGACGATTGCATCGACTAAAACCCATCACCGTGTCTGTCATCTCTGCGAGGCCATGTGTGGACTCGTCATCAAAACAGAAGGCGACAAAGTTGTTGATATTCGAGGGGACAAAGCAGACCCCTTAAGCCGCGGGCATGTCTGCCCCAAGGCGGTGGCATTGCAGGATATCCACGAAGATCCGGATCGCCTGAGAAAGCCCTTGAAGCGTATTCGGTCCGCCCCAGGTGTATACGAGCACGTGGAAATTGAATGGGACGAAGCGCTTGATCTCGCAGCCAATGCGCTGGCTGAAACGATCGAAAAGCATGGTGTTAATGCAATCGGCGCCTACTTTGGTAACCCATCGGCCCACAACTACGGGATGATGACCCACCAGCGAAACCTCTTCCGCAATATCCGCACGCGCAATCGCTTCTCAGCAACTTCAGTAGACCAACTACCGCATCACCTTGTGGCTATGTGGATGTACGGCCACATGTTGCTCATGCCCATTCCAGATATTGACCGCACAGATTACTTTTTGATGCTCGGCGCCAACCCGCTTGCATCAAACGGCAGCATCTGGACGGTGCCTGATGTCAGAAAGCGAATTAAAGATCTGACGGCTCGTGGTGGGAAATTAGTGGTGGTTGATCCGAGAAGAACCGAGACGGCTGAGCTTGCGAGTGAACATCACTTCATCAAGCCGGGAACTGACGCGGCGCTGCTACTTGCGCTCATTCACCTCATCTTCCGCGATGACTTGGTATCACTAGGCGCCTTAGCCGACTTTACTGACGGCCTCGACGAGGTTCGAAACGCTGTTCTGTCTCTTACCCCCGAGTGGGCTTCAAATATTACAGGTGTTGCGGCGTCTGACATCGAGCGCATTGCTACGGATATCGCAACGGCGAAAGCTGGCATTTGCTACGGGCGTATGGGCGTCAGCACACAGGCTTACGGCACCCTCTGCCAGTGGGCTATTCAGGTTATCAATGTGATTACGGGCAACCTCGATAAACCGGGCGGTAGTTTGTTCACTCGGCCCGCAATGGATCAGGTTATGAACAGTAGCCGTGGCGGCTTTGCACGATTTGCCAGCCGCGGGCGCGGGCTGCCCGAGTTCAACTACGAACTTCCCGCTGCAGCGCTCGCTGATGAGATTCGGACGCCGGGGGAGGGTCAAATTAAGTTGATGTTTACGGGTGCAGGCAATCCAGTGCTGTCCACACCGAATGGCCGTGCGGTTGATGAAGCCTTCGAAGAGCTCGATTTCATGATCTCGCTCGATCCGGCACTTAATGAAACAACGCGTCATGCCGATGTTATCTTGCCGCCAACTTCACCGTTAGAGCACGATAATTACGATTTTGCTTTCCACAATCTGGCCATTAGAAACACTGCCCGCTATACCCCTGCGGTCTTCGACAAGCCCGAAGGTGCGCTTCACGACTGGGAGATTTTCGCAGAGCTCGGAGATAGACTTGCAGAGCGACTAGGCCTAGAGCCTATGCCCCGAGTACCACCCCACACAGTGGTCGACGCGGCCCTTCAAGCTGGGCCCTACGGACGAGACTCTGAGTGGAATCTGAGCATCGAAAAACTCAAAGAACATCCGTCGGGAATCGACTTTGGTCCGCTGGAGCCCTCTTGCCCTGAGCGCCTCCAGACAGCCGATAAGCGCATTCCACTGGCGATTTCAGAGGCATTAGCGGATATCACTCGCCTACTGTCGGATGTGACGATAAATGAGGGTAGCTATCGATTGATTGGGCGTCGCAACGTACGTGACAACAATTCCTGGATGCACAACCACCAGCGATTGGTGAAAGGAAAATCGAGATGCAATCTACTTATGCACCCGGACGATCTGGCAAGAGAGGGGTGGTCAGAAGGTATGCACGTGACGATTAAAAGTCGCGTTGGCGCCATCACCGCAGAGCTATCATCCTCAACCGAAGTCATGCCCGGGGTGATCAGCTTGCCACATGGTTACGGCCACGGATTGCAGGGCACGCGCTCAAAAGTCGCGAACACACATGCGGGCGTGAGCTGTAACGACGTGACTGACGAGCAGTTCCTTGATCAGCTCTCGGGGAACGCAGCCATTAATGGGGTGCCCGTGGAACTCTCTGCGTAACTTCTCGGGAGAACATGAAACTACCCGTTGCAGATGCTCAGGTGGGTAAATGCTGTGAGGATAAGGTGCCTGGCCGGTCTTTACGCTTGAAATTAGTTCTGCCCTATCTGTCTCATGGGCTTGAAAAGGGCAGGACCCCGACCGATCTTTAGCTGATGATCTTAACATCTCGACAACTAGGCCGCTCCTTGAGTAGCCTTGTTGCGCAACTCAAAAAAAACACAAGGAAAAAGTGAATCATGTTTAGTCACATTATGCTGGGCGCCTCGGATATCGAAGCCTCCAAAAAGTTTTACGATGCCACGCTCGGTGCTCTCG
>CBFIHK010000105.1:0-4999 GCA_965662305.1 Luminiphilus sp. | reverse complement strand
TTCACGACCGACTCCCTCGTAGGGGACGATGATGAACTTTCGGTCTTCCGGAATATTGAAACCGGACATCTCAGCGAGTACTTGTGGCTGCTTTACAACAGCAGCTGTGTTCAAAGCGCCGTCGTGCCACAGAACCGCGGCGATTTTGTCTGCTTCTTCGCTTGACGCGACATAGCCACCTTCGGCGACGAGGTTTTTCATGAGCTCGTCATAGATGCTCGCGAAAGCAATCACTGAATTATCTGCCGAGCAGGATGCAGCGAGGTCGAGCGTTTTGGAGATGCGGATTTTTTCAGCAGTATCGACGAGGTCAGCCGTGTCGTCGACGGTAATTACGGCGTTGCCCGCGCCTACGCCTAACGCCGGTGTGCCGCTTGAATAGGCCGCAGTAACCATGCCGGGGCCGCCTGTTGCGAGGATGCGGTCGCATTGGCGCATTAATTCCTCAGTCTTACCAATAGAAGGCTGAGCCATCGTTTGGACAAGATCTGCGGGGGCACCCATTTTCTCTATAGCGTCGCGCATCTTGTTGACAATGGTCATGTTGATGAACTTCGCACGCGGGTGTGGGGCGATGATGATGGCGTTACGTCCCTTCACCGCGTTGATGCTTTTGATGACCGGCGTTGCTTCTGGATTCGTCGAGGGTGACAGCGCCCCAATCACACCCACAGGCTTGCAGATTTTGATGATATTGCGCTCGAGGTCTTCCTCAATGATACCCACCGATTTATCCGGGAGGATATCCATCAGCGTTGCGCGAGTCTTCACTGAAATCTTGGCGAACTTACCGTTGTAATCCCCGAGCTGGGTCTCATCAAGCGTTTGTTGCGCAAGCTCTTCAGCGACACCGGGCTGAGCACAGGACCACACCATGGCCTTGATAAGTTCGTCTACCTGTTCTTGCGTGTAATCGGCAATCGCCGCTTGAGCCACTCGTGCACGCTCAATCAAAGCTTCAACTTCTGCCACTTCTTCGGGCAGTGCCACCGTTTCAGGTGTAGGCATGAGAATCCCCTTATCTTTTTTTACAAAATACCACAGCTGCGAGCCTCATTATACGCAACCCGAATCATTCGTTTACCCCGATTTTCACCGGCCAATAGTCCAATAAGACCTGCTGGCGCCTGCTCTAAACCCTCGAGAACATCCTCGACGATTTTGAGCTCGCCTTGGCGTGCCCAGAGCGACAAGTCGTGAACGGCATCCGCATCAAGATGCGCGTAGTCGCTGACGATGAAACCTTCCATGCGGAGTCGTTTGGTTACCAATAAACCGGGCACGCCGAAGGGTCCGGGCTTCGGTTTGCCATCGTACATCGACACGGCGCCACAGCAGGCAACTCGGCCTTTCATATTCATGGCGAATAAAGCCGTTTGCAGGATGTCACCGCCTGTATTATCGAAGTACACATCGATACCGCTGGGTGCGACAGCTTGCAGTTGATCGCGAAGCGATTGTTCGGTGCTTTTATAGTTGATGCAGGCGTCAAAGCCGAGCTCGCTCTCGACCCACCGACACTTCTCATCACCTCCGGCAACACCAATAACGCGAGCGCCTTTAATCCGCCCGATTTGCCCGACGATCGATCCCACGGAGCCAGCTGCTGCTGAAACCAGCAACGTCTCACCGGCATGGATGCCGGCAACGTTGATGAGCCCGTGATAAGCCGTGAGGCCTGCGACGCCCAGTAATGACAATCCGTGACTAAGCGGGCCGTCATGCTCGGGCACAGCCGTCACCAAATCGCCATTTACTGCAGCGTATTCCTGCCAGCCAAGATCTGCCATGACCAGATCACCGACTGCCCACGAAGCATGTTTGGACTCAACCACCTCACCAATGCCATAGCTCGCCATTACATCGCCACCGGCGAGCGCGCTGCGATAGGTCGCGCCCTGCATCCAGGCACGATTCGCAGCGTCTTGCGACAAGATGAGCGTTTTGATGACAACCGCACCCTCTGCGGCCGCTGCGACCGCAACTTCGTCAGCGCTAAAACAATCGTGAGTCAATTTGTCGGTGGGAAGTTGGCTAAGGAGAATGCGTTTATTGGTGACCATATTAAATCCTAGTAGCCGGTGGCTAAACCAGCGCAGACGGCATTATATGTCTAACCGGTGATGTGCGTGGCTAAACACGATTCCATGAAATCGCCCCAAAAGGCGAGGCGGACTTGAGGTGGTTTGTAGTTGGCAGGGCGCGCAGCACAGCACTTTATCGCCGCCTATTGTAGTCACTTACCATTGCTTTCTCGCTTACTTGACACCTTACCGAGCCTCGCTCAGCTAAATTTTTTCGTCTTGAAAATACGACCGGTGGTTTTAACCCAGCAGCCGCATAGCAATGTAGGCTCCGGTGAAAATAACGAGACTCCATATCCCAATAAGGCTCCATCGGTGCATCGTTTCACTGGGTCGTGATGATTCAGGCACCGTTGGCCCAAACATCGCCTGATGATTCAGGATGGCGAAAATCGGCGCGGTAATAAACGAGACAGTCGTTGCAATATCCACCAATAAACTAAACGAGTTTGTCAGTAGATTGATGATGGTTGCCGCACCTGCAAGGAGAACAAGCATCCAGAGCCAATAGCTTCGATCGCGATTATTACTCAGTTCCTGCTCGGGTGGATGGTCGGGGTTTCGAATAATGACCATTGCGCTCGCCATCGAACGAGGCCAGGCATCAATAGCGGTTAGTGTGGTGGTGAAAATAACCGCCATCGCCGCAGCACTCACGAGCGTCGCAATCGTGTCACCGAGTGTCACGCGATAAATATCGACTAGCTGAGCGGCAAAACCGGCTGCACTTGATTCAAATTCCTGACCCGAATTAAAGAGGGTTGCTGCGCCCATAATCACAAAGCAGATGGCGAGCACTGTTGTGCCTACAAAGCCGATATTAAAATCGAGCGCGGATTCATCCATAGACAGTTTACGTCCTTCTACACGCGACTTCGCTTGGCTCCAGAGCGACTGCCACACCGACGTATCGAGCGGCGCTGGCATCCAGCCAATGAGTGCAGCGATGAAAATAATTGTCATGGTGTCGAAGTTGCTTGGCCAGAGCGATAGGCCCGATACGTTTGCCAGCGAGGGGAGCACCAAGACTGTGGCGAGTAGTGTTGTGACCGTTAGAAAAGCGAGAAGTAATTTTACGATCAGGTCGAGTGCCTTGAACTGTCCGAAGTACAAAATGCTGGCAATCACGACCCAGACACCTAAAACCACAGAAAAAGTCTCGGCCTGCACACCGAAAGTAACCATGAATAATCCGGCTGTGGTGAGCGACACTGCGGCGCAGCCTGCGAACATGGTCAGCAATGTGGAGATGATGAACATCCCAATCGCGGCGGGGCCACGTTTTTGATACGCGATTATGAGGTTGCTTCCTGATGCTGCAGCGTACTGGTTACCAAATCGGAAGGCGGGGTACTTCGCGAGATTCGCAAACAAGATAAAACCGATCAGAGCTAGGCCGTAAATGCCTCCAGCACGGGTTGACTGAATCAGGTGCGAGACGCCGACAGCAGCACCTGCAAATAAAAGCCCAGGACCCAGTATTTGATACCAGCTAGGTGATGCGGTCTCGTTTGAGCTCTGCATATTGAATCCTTTTTATTCTTATAACGACGGAAACAGTTTAAGTTAAAAATGTCTTGAATGTTGCTATCTCGGCGTTTGTAATCGAAACAAGCGAAATCGCCTCGAGCGATACCTAATAGCCAACAATAAGAAAGCCAAGTCTATGAGGATTAACACTATGGCAGTTTACAAAAATAGATCAGTTGGAATGGCATTCAACAAATCAATATCAAGCGTAACCGCTGCGGCGTTGGCTGCCATGGTAGCCTCGAGCTCTGCGTTGGCGGGGTGGGGCGATTCTACTGCTGGTGATGAGCTTGGTAACGCTAAAGCGCTGGGAACGGACACTTGGGCTCGCTGTGCGCCACACATGGCTGACCCCACTGCGAAGTCCTACGAACTGTCTTACCTGCGCAGTAACACAATGCCGGGATCGCCGTTTGGAGTCCCATTGGAATACACCTTCCGTGGCACTGTGGGTCTGCCCGGAACGCTTCATGCATTTAACGGCGAAACGGTCACCGGTGAGCACGCGGCGCAGGGAACACAGATGGACGCCTTGGGTCACTTCGGCTATCTCGAAAAGCCCTGGAGCGGCGAGGGAGATTTCCCCAGCGATCAGGTGAAATACTTTGGTGGCTTCTCTCAGGATGACGTCAAGCCGAGCGCCGAATCACCCCTGCTCAAACTCGGTATCGAGACCGTTCCACCGATTGTAACCAGCGGTATTTTGCTCGACGCCAAAGCGGCGATGGGTAACGGTGAGGCACTCGATGCCGGCGTTGTGATTACCAAGGCAGATATTGATGCCATGATGTCGGCGCAAGGCATGTCTGAGCGAGGCATTCTTCCGGGGGACGCCGTCTTTATTCATACAGGATGGGGCGAGCGATGGTCAGATCCAGCTCAAGATCCCGAGTATTACGGTATGGGCCCCGGTCTTGGCTACGATGCTGCGCAGTATCTCGGCAAACAGGGCGTCGTGTTGGTTTCACTTGATAATCCGTTTACCGACCCCGTATTGCGTGGTCAGTTGCAGGGCAAAGCAGGACCTGCCGAGGGAACGCCCGCGGGTCTACCGTTTGCGATTCATCACCACAACTTGAGCCAAGCCGGTGTTCTGCAGATCCAGAACAGCCGTCTGCGCGATATTGCTGCCGATAAAGTCTGGTCGTTCTGCACCATGATTCTACCGCTTCGAATAGACGGTGGCTCGGGGTCGCCTGTAAGGCCTGTTGCGATTGGCGCGTCTGCTGGATAAAAACTCGTGGAAAGATGTACAAAAAAGGGCGCTTACGGCGCCCTTTTTTAATCGACCGAAACATTAGCATCTGACAGACCTCAGACCTCAGACCTCAGACCTCAGACCTCAGACCTCAGACCTCAGACCTCAGACCTCAGACCTCAGACCT
>CBFIHK010000104.1:0-5010 GCA_965662305.1 Luminiphilus sp. | reverse complement strand
CCCGGTAGCTCCCGTGCAACGAGTAGATTGTCGTAGTTCTTGCGAGCGTGCTCGATGAATGAGGTGCTGAGCGCGATAAAGGTATTAACCGGGTCTAATTCGCCTGTAATGAAAAACGCGGGTTGACTGACATGGGCACCGTCTAGATGCGCAAGTTCATCCCAGTCAAGGTTTTGAGCCCGATATCGGTTGAACGCTCCGCGCTTACCGCTGATCTCAAATTGGCTAACGAGATAGTCGAGATCGGTTTGTGAAAACCAATCCGGGAAGCTGTCAAAGCGATGCATACCCTCAAGCAAGTTGGCATCTGGCGATTTTATGCCCACCAAGCCGCCTACCTCCGTACGCTGCTGGTGCTTCATGCCGCGTCCGTCAATGGCGGTGTAGACCAGAAACAGCGACTCGGCCAAGTCGGCCTCAAATTCAGCCTCAGCCACACCTTCCCTCAGAAAGTACAACTGATAGAAAAAGCGGTCCTTGTAGATCTCTCGCCATAGATCGAGCGTGGGTAGCGGCGGTCGCCCCAGATAAGGCACAGATAGCGACCCTGTTGCGTAGACGCGTTCGGGGTAGAGGAGTGCCGTGTTGAGTGCAATTGGCCCACCCCAGTCGTGCCCGATGGTGATGAACTTCTCGTAACCTAGGGCGTCTGCAATGCCTACAACATCGCCCGCTAATTCTTTTAGCGTGTAAGCCTCGACCGCGTGCGGCTTGTCCGATTCCCCGTAACCGCGCACATCATAGGCAACCGCCTTGTAACCTGCGGCCGCAAGCGCGGGCATTTGATGCCGCCAGCTATACCAACTCTCCGGCCAGCCGTGGCTCAAAATAACAAGTGGCCCATCACCCATCATGGCGAGGCGCAGTTGAATGCCGTTTGCTGTAACCCTTTTAAACGTGACGTCAGCTAACACGTGGGCGCCTCCCGTGACGCGCGAAACCCGGGTTAGGCGAGGGCCTTTTCTCCGGATTGTACGGTCTGCATGATGAGGGTGTTAATGGTCATGGGACCTACACCGCCCGGAACGGGCGTATACGCGGCGACGCGATCCACCAAGGGACCGAGTTCGATGTCACCAACGCCACCCGGGTGATAGCCGGCGTCTACTACTATTGCGCCATCCTTGATCCAGTCTGCGCGGATGAACTCGGGGCGCCCGACAGCGCCGACAATGACGTCTGCCTGTCGAATGTGTGACTCGAGGTTTTGTGTGCGCGAGTGGCAAATGGTGACCGTGGCGTTTGCCTGCAACATCATCATCGCCATGGGCTTACCCAAAATAGGGCTTCTTCCCACAACAACGGCGTGTTTACCCGAAAGCTCGATGTCGTAGTGCTCGAGCAGCCGCATAATGCCTTGAGGCGTCGCGCAGCCGTAGGCGCTCTCGCCCATGCTCATGCGACCAAAACCGAGGCAAGTAACACCGTCCACATCCTTTTCCAGCGCAATCATGTCGAAGGCGGCGCGCTCATCGATGTGCGAGGGGACAGGGTGCTGAAGCAGAATGCCGTGCACGTCAGGGTTCGCGTTTAACTGCTCGATTTCGCGAAGCAAATCGTTGGTCTTGGTGCTGGCGGGTAGTTCGATGGCCAGTGACTCCATGCCGATGCGTTTACAGGCGTTGGCTTTCATCTTGACGTACGTGGCCGAGGCGGGATCATCGCCGACCAAAATAGTGGCGAGCACCGGAGTTCGATCACCGGTTTTGGCCTTGAGTGCTGCGACGCGCTCGGTGAGATTGGCCTCGGTTAATTGTGCGACGTGTTTACCGTCCAGAAGCGTTGCTGGCATGAAGATTCCCCCTTTTTTATGGGTGGCAATTCTTTCAGAATTCGAATGTCGGCGAAAGTCGATTACTGCAATTGACCAGACAGCGAGAAACCCTGTAGACTCGCCGCCCGCGAGGTGTTGATCACCTCTCGTTTTTCGGGGTGTAGCGCAGTCTGGTAGCGCGCCTGCTTTGGGAGCAGGATGTCGGGGGTTCGAATCCCTCCTCCCCGACCACTTTTTTCGGTCATATTGCCACGACCGAGAGCCTTGGGTAATCACCCAGTCAGTGGTGGCTGTAGCTCACCAGGTAGAGCACCGGATTGTGGCTCCGGAGGTAGTGGGTTCGAGACCCATCAGCCACCCCATTTTCAATGGTCAGTGAGTTTGATCTCTTTGGTTCAGGCAGCCCGGGTCGTTACAGGAGTGTCTGGGATGTCATTAATCAAGGCTTCCGCCCGCGCGCGGGCAATGATTTCCGGTGATACCGCTTGCGACTTTGCGTCGGATAAAACCGAGTTTAAGCGTGTTGCGACCGCTGCCACGGCCTGATCGATGTCGGCCTGTGTCCCACCGTAGCGACGTTGATATACATCGACCACACCGCCGGCGTTGATGAGGTAGTCAGGGCAGTAGAGGATGCCCGCCGCATGTAGTCGATCGAAATCCTCGTCGGTAAGCAGTTGATTGTTGGCAGCACCTGCCACAATGTGCGTTTTGAGGTGGGGTATGGTGTTCTCATTGAGGACCCCGCCGAGTGCGCAGGGTGCGAACACCTCGCAAGCGCGCGTGAGCAATTCATCGTTGCTCACGGTCTCGATAGCGAGCGTATTGCGTGCTCGTTCGCAATTGTCTTCGTTGATATCGCTCGCTATTACCAGAGCACCGTCGTTGACCAGTAATCGCGCTAACGCGTAGCCGACTTTACCTAATCCTTGTACGTTCACCCGAACGCCCGACAGGTCTGACTGGCCCAACTGGAAGTTGACGGCTTCGCGGATGGATAGATAAACGCCTAGCGCCGTACTGGGGGAGGGGTCGCCGCTGCAGTGATCGGAGTCAAGTCCTGCGACAAAGGGCGTCACCTGGGCCATGATGGCCATATCATCAGGCGAGGTTCCCGAATCTTCCGCCGCTATATACATGCCACCTAGTGATCCAATCGCTTTGGCCATTGCTTGTAGGCGTTCTGGGGTCTTGTCGGTTCTTGGATCGCCAATAATGACGGATTTCCCGCCGCCGCTATTGATGCCAGCGAGGGCATTCTTATAGGTCATACCGCGGGATAGCCGGAGCACGTCAGTCAGCGCAGCGTCTGCGCAGGTATACGGCCACATTCGGCAGCCACCGATAGCGGGGCCTCTTTGAGTATTGTGAACGGCAATAATCGCCTTTAACCCCGAAGAGTCGTCGTTAATGAACACGACGCGTTCATGTTTGGAAAACTCGGGGTGATCAAAATTGTTCATGGGTACCTCGTAAATCTACATCCGTTAATTGAAGGGGTTGAATGAGCAAGAGTTCGATACGGTAACGAGCGCGACGCTCAAGCCATGTTTTGCGGTTGTTAGTGCGAATATGCCCATAGCCTTTGAGGTGCTCCGGGGCACTTGCGAGCTGTTTTGCTGATTCAAGGGTCTCGGGTGTCGCGTGTTCACATAGCAGTTGAATATCTGCCAGATAATCGATGAGGTCTGCGCGCTCGGCTCTGCGCTCTTGCGAATAGGCAAAGAGGTCAAACACGGTGCCTCGCAGGAATTTCAGCGAAGCGAGCGCCCGCAGTGGGTATTTTGCCCAGGCACCGACCCCGATTTTTCGGGGTACACCGTCCCGCGCTAACCATCGTGAGAAGAGCGGTGGCGCAAAGTAGAAACTCGCTCCCGCAAGGGTGGTGTTTACGGCGCCATCATCACTATTTGGGGACGTCAGTAGCCTAGCGACCTCGTATTCGTCCTTTAGGGCCATCAATCGGTAGAGTTGCCGCGCAATGTCTGAAAGTAATGCATCGGCCTCGGGTAAATGGTTTAACTGATCCTTCGCAGTGTCCATGCGCTGTAGGTAGAGCGCCGCGTAGCGCTCTGACTGGTAATGCACGAGCCGTTCTTTCCTATCGGCAATAACGTCATCAAGCGCTACCAGCCTCTCTGGTCCCTTGGTTGGCAGAAGGTTCAGCACTTTCTCGGGTTGATGCGCAAAGCGGCGTCCCCAAGTGAAGGCCGTTTTATTGAGGGAGATGGCAACACGATTCGCTTCAATAGCGCGCTCAATCGCTTCAGGTGAGATCGGTAAAACGCCCTTTTGACAGGCGACGCCTAGCAAAAATAAATTGCCGCCTATGGCCTCGCCTGTGAGGGTGGTGGCGATCGACATTGCATCCATGGCATCGACCCGACCCTCAGTATCTCTACTGCCTTTAGAAACTTTGCTGCTTTTGCCCCCCTCACTATCGTTAGAGGCTGTGTCGATAGCTTCGTGAATGCGTTTCTCGGGTTCCGATCGTGTATCGAAGTGATCGTTCTCAGTCCCGCAGGCGATATCGGAATCACTAGAACCATGACGAGAAGATAGAGACCTATTGGATATGGAAACCACATTAGCAGACGAGGCGGACCTTGCGTCAGTGGTCGAGGCGGCGAGGGGAACGCCGGTGTAAAGAAAGTCCCGGGTCTCGGTCACTTGAGTGTTGAGTACTGCATGGCAGTCTCCGCTGAGCTTTTCCAGCGTATCGGGGCTCGCTGCAACCAGTGCATCACAAGCCAATAACAGTCTGGCTTGTCCGGACTTGACTCTGACGGCGTGAATGTCTTTCTGCGACTTAGCAATCTTGATGTGGCTTACAACTGACCCGTATTTTTGCGCAAGCCCCGTCTGATTCATTGTGGCAAAACCCTTGCCTTCAATATGTGCGGCCATTGCGAGCAGTGAATTTACAGTCAAAACCCCGGTGCCGCCGATACCTGCCACGAGCCCGCACCAAGGCGTATCAAGGTTCGCGATCCTGGGGCGGGGGAGTGGGTCGAACAGTGGCAGGGGCGCTGTACGGTCTTCGGCATTTGCCTTAACAAGATTGGATGACGCGTCTGCAGGCAGTCTGATGAAGCTGGGGCAGAAGCCCTCGATGCAACTAAGGTCCGTGTTACAGCTGTGCTGGTCAATAATCCGTTTGGTTCCTAACTCGGTCTCAAGTGGCTGGATAGATAGGCAGTTAGACTGTCGGCCACAATCACCACAGCCCTCGCACA
>CBFIHK010000103.1:4786-5047 GCA_965662305.1 Luminiphilus sp. | reverse complement strand
TTTTAAAATCTGACCTATCAAATTGAACCAAATAAGCCCATTTATTATGATGGGCTTTTTTCATGTCCAACAAGTTGAAAATCGTATCTTTAAAGCGTTAAACAACAACATTTTTTTGGTCGTTACCAATCCCGATTACAGGGTGATTTGACTTTCCTTGAATGACCAAATCCATAGAAATGTAACATAAAAGGCAACTGACTTTTTAGTCAAGTTGTTCGGAAAATTTTGGTCCCTGCGGGACGAAATTTGGAGAAGCAA
>CBFIHK010000103.1:0-4776 GCA_965662305.1 Luminiphilus sp. | reverse complement strand
TTTATGTCCAATACCCTAAATTCCATATCTTTATAGAGTTGGAACTGAATATATTTCCAACGGTCATCACCCCTTTTTGATTTGACTTTCCTTGATGACCATACCCATTATAAAAGCAATTTGAACGGAACGCAGTTTCCGTAAATCGGCAACCGATTTTTAATCGGGTTGTTCGGAAAATTTTGGTCCCTGCGGGACGAAATTTGGAGAAGCAAGAGGGTAACACGCATAGCGGTGTTATAATTATTTGTTTGCTCATAAAGCATTGTTAATCAATATCTTAAAAACATACAAGTATTTGATTAGCAAGGCCTTTTACAGTAAATGCGGCCAGATCGCCCGAAAACAGGGAATTTTTTACTGTAAAAAACCACTGGGATGAACCCGTAAAGAATTTAAAGGAAAATAATTCGGAGACAGGACAAATCTCGAATACTTAAATCTCGATTATCTAGTAAAAATGGGAGATACCTATCAAAAATATCGCTTTTCGGCCATCAGCATCAAAAAGAAAACGGCCGTGCGCTTTCGGACATTTTCCCGTCTGGTGTCGGATTCCCATACCCGTACCCTAGAGATCGTGATGGACTTTTTTGAACGGAACGACCTTTCTCCAAACGATGACCTAGGAATCCGAAATAATCGTACCAACAAACGTATCAATGCCGTGATTGCCATCCTGAAGAACATCGAAAAGCAACAGACCCTGCCCACCAAGGTCATGTTGAATACCCTGTTCCAGGAAATGTCACAAGTGGAAGACCAAGAAAAGGAAGAAAGCTTTGATTTCGGAACGCCGGAACCTTTTAGCAGGGACAGGGAACTGGAGCATTACCAAAACCGCTATGTGGAAATGCGGCAAGAACTCGGGCAGTATAAAAACCGTGTTCAGAATGTAATGGAACAAATGACCTATGTAAAAGGAACATTTGGCAAAGGGCATTTTAAGCTGGATATGGGCAAGGATGAATTTGAAAAACTCAAAAAAGAATTATAGGATGTACATTACCATCACGGCACAAAAAACTGATGGCAACTATGCCCAAAGTTCAGCAGACTTCGTTTCCTATCTGGAAAAGGAAAACGAGGGCAAGACCGTAGAAGAAATGAAACACTTCTTCAATCAATTTGGGGAAGAAATATCCACGGAAGAGGTCATCAGGGAAATAGACGGGAATACGGCCAAGCTCAAAAAGACCGAGCCCAAGTTCTATTCCATCACCCTGAACCCAAGTGCCAGAGAACTGAAAGCCATACAGGATTCCCCCGAAGCGCTCAAAAACTATACACGGGAAGCCATGAAGGAGTACGCCAAAGCTTTTAACAGGGAAATAGACGGAAGGCCAATCAATGTGGATGATATTAAATACTATGCCAAGGTAGAACGGCAACGCACGTTCAAGGGAACAGACAAGGAAATCCGGGAAAACCAACCCTATGCCACACGGATATTGGAATTAAGGAAAGAGATACGTGGCATCGAGGCCGGACAACAATCGGGCAATATCCGTAAACTGAACAAAGAAATCCAAAAACTGGAGGCAAAGGCCCCACACCGATTGAACGGCAAACGTATCGTTCGGGGAATGGCCAAACCAGGACCACAGAGCCATGTACATATCATCGTCAGCCGTAGAGATGCCTCTAACCGGCATGGTCTTTCCCCGGGGAGCAAGCACAAAGCCTCCGAAGTGGAAATGCACGGCAAGTCCGTAAAACGGGGCTTTGATAGGGACACTTTTTTTAAAAATTCGGAAAAGACATTTGATACCTTGTTCAAATATCGGCGCAATTATGTGGAGACCTATACCGCCCGTAAGACCTTTTTAAAAGACCCCAAACTATATTTTTCTATGATAACCAAATTACCGACCAACGAAAAGGCCGTAGCTTTTAAACTACTTCAAAAATCCGGGGTGAACACCACATTGTTGAGTATCCCTACGAACAAGCTCCAGCTCACCATAAAGGCCATCAACCAACTGAAAAAGGGAATCGGCAAGGCTATTGAATCAGGCTCCATCGGGATATGAACTGGCAATGGGAACATATCGCCCTGTATATCGTTGTACCTATTTTGTTTGCTGGAACTGTACTCTATGGTTTGTTCTTTGCAGAATGGAAAAAACCAATGGATAAAAAGTATCAGGTACATTTTAAATTGAAATATGGGAAGTTTAAAATAGACAACATCAAAAGAGGTGTGTCTATTATAGGTTCTGCAGGTAGTGGTAAAACAGAAAGCGTTATCTATAATTTATTGCAGCATTTTAGCAAACATCAATTTTGCGGTATTCTTCATGACTATAAAGATTTTGAATTGACGGAAATAGCCTATCCTTTATTTAAGGAGAATGGGGTGAAATTCTACACCATTGCTTTTGACCAGATCCACTATCGGGTGAATCCCATAGCACCGAGATATTTACCTAATGAGGAAAGCGTGCATGAAGTTTCAAAAGTCTTGATTGAAAATCTTCTGGGATTAGATGAGTCAAGTACAAACAGTACTTCTAAATTTTTCAATGATGCTGTGGAAGGCTTGTTGGGTGGAATGATATGGAAGTTAAAAACGAGCTATCCCCAATTTTGCACCCTGCCCCACATCATCGCTCTGTTCCAATCGCTCAGCACCAAAAAACTGGTTGCCTTCCTGAAATCGGATTTGACTTCCCAAAGTATGGCAAGTGCTTTTTTAAATGGTATCGAATCGGAAAAACAGACCGCCGGAGTAAAAAGCACTCTGGCCAATGCCTTTAAAAAAATCAGTTCACAAAAACTGTTCATGGCACTGTCAAAAGATGAAGTGCCTCTTAATGTCAATAATGAAAAAAATCCTGCGGTACTTTCCATAGTGAACCACCCTAAATATGAATCCGCATATTCGCCTATTATTGCCGCAATCATTCATACAGTAATTAAACAAATGAGCATCAGGGGGCAGAAATCCTCATTTTTGATGATGGAAGAAGCACCTACTATAAAGTTGCTCAATATGCACCGTATTCCGGCTACACTTCGAAGCTATGATATTGCTACCATTTATGTAATGCAGGATAAGATCCAGAACGATATGCTCTATGGTGAAAAAGCGAGTAAGGCCATTTTGAGCAACCTATCTTATCAATTCTTTGGTAAGGTCAATGACCCGGATACTGCAAAATATTATGAACGATTTTTTGAAATTATCAAAACGCCGACCAAAAGCATAAGTAAAAGCAGTGGGTTGAGTTTTGAGAGTCGAATCACCAAAGGCGAAAGAGAGGTATCCAAACGGAGGGCAGACGCTTTCTTTAGATTGAAACAAGGGGAATTTATCACTTTTGCGGATGGGAAGGATAAGAAACTTCATTTCAAACTGCAACCAATTCAAAAGCTATTTCCTAAAAAAGCAAATCTATTTTCAACTGAAGATTTAAGATTGAATTTTGAGAGAGTTTATAGAGAGACTCAAAACATAGTAAAATAATAAGTTATAAACTTAATCTAAAAACAATTCTTTTATTTTTTTTCTTTGGATTAATTTTTTAATTTTGACCAATCGTTCATTTTAAAATATGAGTCCAAGAACTGAAAAACAATTAGAAGCCCATAAAAAAGAAAAGAAGGAAAAAATCATACGAGGGGCACTACGGCTATTTGCAACCAAGGGGTATTTCAATACTTCAATAAGTGACATTGCCAATGAATTGAACATATCAAAAGGATCTCTTTACAACTATTTTGATAATAAAGAGCGATTGTTAAATGAGGCTGTTGATTTTGCTTTAAAAGAAGCATCAGAATTAAACTTGTCTGAAGATGATTTAAAAGATTTAAGCCCTGAAAAAATATTCAAGGCAGTAGTTGAGGGATACTTTAAGTTGCTTGAAGAAAAAAAAGAACTTTGGAGTCTTATAGTGTCTTTGGCCATACATGTAGGGTCAATACCATCAGTTCATAAAACAATTTCATCCATATATGAAGAACTCACCAAACAATTGAGTGAGCTCTTTACCATGATAGGTCACCATGATCCTGAAAATGAAGCTGTCAAACTAGGGGCGCTAATGGATGGCATTGGTATTCAATATATGATTTTTGGTGAATCATATCCTTTAAACTCGATTAAAGAAAACATTATAAAAGGTTACATAAATTCTAAAAAAAATTTACCATGAAATACAAGTTATTATTATTGTTAATGGTTGTTTCTAACTTCTCATTTAGTCAAAATGCTGATGAAATTGTTAAAAATGCTGATGATAAATTTAGGGGAAAATCGTCCTATTCTGAGATCACCATCAATATCAATAGACCAAAGTGGTCCAAAGAATTGAAAATGAAAGATTGGTCAAAAGGTTCAGATTATTCAGTTTCAGTAATAACCAGTCCAGCAAAAGAAAAGGGCACTGTTTTTCTCATGCGAGAAAAAGAGGTTTGGAATTACCTGCCAACAATTGAAAGAACAGTAAAGTTTCCGCCTTCAATGATGTTACAGAATTGGATGGGCACCGATTTAACAAATGATGATTTGGTAAAACAATCTTCACTGGTGACAGATTATGATAAAAAAATTATTGGTGAAGAAGAAAAGGAAGGTTACACCTGCTGGAAAATAGAGTTGACCCCAAAGCCTAATGCCGCTGTTGTTTGGGGAAAAATAATCATTTGGATTGATGAAAAAGAATACATGCAGATGCAGACAGATTTTTATGATGAAGATATGTTTTTGGTCAACCAAATGATAGGATCGGACGTAAAAACATTTGATAGCAAGTTACTTCCTTCAAAACT
>CBFIHK010000102.1:0-5185 GCA_965662305.1 Luminiphilus sp. | reverse complement strand
GCCACAGCTTCTATCGTAGACGACTCTAGTTGCTCTTCTTGGGCGAGTGCAGCGTGCGCTGTAAACATGGTCCCCAGAAGAGTCGCGGCCGCTAATGGCTTTAATCTGAACATTGCAGTTCGACTCCTTTTTTTATGGAGAGCAGGGGCGGAATTCCCCACTCTGGTTTTCCAATATTGCTTTTAACAAAAGTGAAGGCAAAATGAAACTAATAGAGGTCGTTGTGCGTCGCTTTTAAAGCTTTTGGGGTTAACGCATGCGAGCCGCTAAACAGTTCCCCGTTCGTGGGGCTACACAAACGATCAACAAACGCCCATCGCAAAACCCCTTTTGCGTGCCTTTCGCTGCGATTTACAAGCGATGACGCAGTGGTGAGGAAGCTGACAAAAGAAGAAGAAAAAGTGGAAAAAGTGGAAGGCAATAGTGGCGTGGGAAGTCTTCTTAGCGTGGGCGGTGTGTCACCAAGCTGGGGAGTAGAAGCACACTAATAAAGGCGCAACACAGAACCGCACTGTTGTGACGGACGACCACGAAACCAAAATCTTAATGGCGTCCACGCCAGCCCTATCCACTCCTCGCCGCCCTACGCGCTACTAGAAGAAAAGTTACTCCAAAAAGGTACTACAAAATCCGTAATTACCGACGTATTTCACCTGAATACGTGCGATCATTGCGCCCCAGTCGAATCCCCCTACTGAGGACCTCGTTGTGCAACAATCCGCCGCCACCTCCGTAACGCAACTGCAAGCCGCCAACGCTATTCGAGCCCTGTCGATGGACGCGGTCCAGAAGGCAAATTCAGGCCACCCTGGCGCACCCATGGGTATGGCGGACATCGCCGAAGTGCTGTGGAGACAGTATCTGAAGCACAATCCGAACAACCCTAACTGGGCGGACAGAGACCGATTCGTGCTTTCGAACGGTCACGGCTCGATGCTGATTTATTCGTTGCTGCACTTAACGGGCTACGATCTCTCTATCGACGACATTAAAGACTTCCGACAGCTCCACAGCAAGACGCCCGGACACCCTGAATATGGCTATACGCCCGGTGTAGAGACAACTACCGGACCTCTGGGGCAAGGCCTCGCTAACGCAGTGGGCATGGCGGTTGCCGAAAAGCTCATGGCTGCGAGATTTAATAAAGGCGATCACACGCTCGTCGACCATCGAACATGGTGTTTCGTTGGCGATGGCTGTCTCATGGAAGGGATCAGTCACGAGGCTTGCTCGCTCGCAGGAACGCTTGGTTTGGGCAAGCTGACCGTTGTCTATGACGACAATGGCATTTCAATCGACGGTGAGATCGAAGGTTGGTTCACCGATGACACGCCTTCGCGATTCGCTGCCTATGGTTGGCACGTGATTCCTGATGTCGATGGACATGACTCTCAAGCGGTATCCAAAGCAATCGACGAAGCCATTGCTGAAACCGGCCGTCCAACAATCATCTGCTGCAAGACGACGATCGGAAAAGGAAGCCCGAATAAGCAGGGTACCGAGTCATGCCATGGTGCGCCGCTTGGCGATGGTGAGATTGACCTGACGCGCGAAGCGCTCGGATGGAGCCACGCGCCGTTTGTCGTGCCCGAGGAAATCTATGCGCATTGGGATGCACGAGAGTCGGGTGCTCAGGCCGAGGCTTCCTGGAATGGCGCTTTGGAAGGCTATCGCAGCGCTTATCCTGAGCTTGCGGATGAGTTCGAGCGTCGCATGCGAGGTGAACTGCCCGACGAATTTATGAAAGGTGTTGATGACTTTATTGCGCAGTGTGTTGCGAATGAGTCTGATGTTGCCTCGCGTAAAGCGTCACAGCAGGCGATCGCTGCGCTTGCGCCGACACTGCCTGAGTTGCTCGGTGGCAGTGCTGACTTGGCGGGTTCTAACTTAACCCTATGGCCCGAAGCCAAAGGTGCTGACGCCTCCGATGCTGAAGGTAATTACATCTACTACGGTGTCCGTGAGTTTGCCATGGCGGCCATGATGAACGGCATCGCACTGCATGGCGGCTTCATTCCCTTTGGCGGCACGTTCTTGATCTTTATGGAATACGCGCGAAACGCCGTGCGCATGGCGGCGCTTATGCGTCAGCGCGCTATTTATGTGTTTACGCATGACTCCGTAGGCTTGGGCGAAGATGGCCCTACCCACCAGCCCGTCGAGCAGCTCGCATCTATGCGCTCAACACCGAACCTGGATACGTGGCGACCCTGTGACGCTGTTGAGTCTGCCATCGCTTGGAAGCAGGCTATCGTTCGACAAGATGGCCCTTCGGCATTGGTCTTTTCGCGACAAACCCTCCCGCACCAGGTGGGTGCCGCCGAGCGTGTTTCTGATGTTGCGCGAGGTGCCTATGTGCTACGTGAAGAACAAGGCGAGCTGGAGGCTATTGTGATTGCGACTGGCTCTGAAGTTGCGCTGGCAATCGATGCCGCTGAAAAGCTATCAGCCGCCGGTCGAGGTGTACGTGTTGTTTCGATGCCCTGCGCAGATGTCTTTGAGCGACAAGATGCAGTGTATCGAGAAACCGTTTTGCCAAGCCATATTTTGGCACGCGTAGCGGTTGAGGCGTCTCACATGGACTGGTGGTATAAGTATGTGGGCCTCGACGGACGAGTTGTTGGAATGAGCTCGTTTGGTGAATCAGCGCCCGGCCCTCAGCTGATGAAAGAATTCGGCTTTACGGTCGAGAATGTTGTCGACGCGATTGAGGATGTAATTCTCAGCTAATGACACGCGTTGGTATCAACGGGCTCGGAAGGATCGGGCGTCTTTTGGCGCGTCGAATAAGCGAGCGAGAAGACGCGCGCACCGCCTTGACGTTGGTGGCAGCTAATGAGCTTGCCGATGCCGAAACGGTCGCTCACCTTTTGAAGTATGACTCTACCCACGGGCGCTTTGGCTCTAGCGTCGATGTTAGCGAGGGCGCAATCCACATTGCGGGTAAGGCCATTTCGCTGACCCATGAAGCGGCCTTTGGTCACGATGTCTGGGCAAAACAAAATGTTGAGCTGGTTATAGATTGCACTGGGGAAGAGCTCGACAGGACCTCGGCCGCTCAGCATCTAGGCGGCTCGGTCGAGCGCGTACTCTTATCGCAGCCGGCGAGTGCTGATGTCGACGCGACCATTATATGGGGGCTCAATCAACAGACCCTTACTTCAGACATGGCCGTTGTCTCTGCGGGGTCGTGCACGAGCAATGCCTTGATGCCCATTCTATCTATTGTCGATGAGATACTCGGAATCAACGCCGGCATCATCACGACGATACACTCCGCGATGAATGATCAGCCGGTGATCGACGCCTATCACCACACCGATTTAAGAAAGACGCGCGCAGCTTTCAACTCGGTGATTCCTGTCGAGACTGGCTTGGCTCAGGGGGTGGAGCGCTTTTTGCCGCACCTTGCCGATAAGATTCAGGCGCGCGCACTGCGCGTGCCGACGCTAAATGTATCCTCGCTCGATGTTGTTCTGGCAGTCGATTGCGATACGACGCCAGAGGCCGTCAACCAAATGATTCGTGAGGCGAGTCCCTCTTTCTCTGGTGTTCTCGCCGTTAACGATGCGCCACTCGCTTCATGTGATTTCCTCGGTATGGACGCTTCCTGTGTTGTAGATGCGACCCAAACGCAGGTGAGCGCGGGGCGGCTCATTAAATTGATGATCTGGTTTGATAACGAGTGGGCATTTGCCAATCGAATGGTAGATATCGCTATTGCAATGTCGGATTTTGGCGACGAAAAGGCATCCGTCTAGCAAACTATTACGAATTGACCTCTACAGCAGTCTGGGAGTTTTTATGCGTTCGATGAATCAGTTATCGCTATCAGAAAAGCGGGTTTTGATACGCGAGGATCTGAATGTGCCGATTCGAGATGGCAAGGTCGCTAACGATGCACGACTGCGCGCTGCGGTTCCCTCGATTAGGGCGGCGGTTGATGCGGGTGGTCGCGTCATTGTCATGTCGCACCTCGGTCGCCCCACCGAGGGCGAATTCGACGCGCAGTACTCCCTAGCGCCTGTGGCGGATGCCCTATCAGAGCTTATGCAAATGCCCGTCTGCCTCCAGTCGGATTGGCCCTCTGGCGCACCTGAGTCGGGTGAAATCTGGCTGCTCGAGAATGTACGATTTAACGAGGGTGAAAAAAGCAACGCCGATGATCTTGCAAAGCGCTATGCGGCCCTTTGCGATGTGTTTGTCATGGATGCTTTTGGCACGGCGCATCGCGCACAAGCATCCACACACGGTGTGGCGAAGTTTGCTGCCGAGGCCTGTGCTGGGCCACTTCTCTCTGGAGAGCTCGAGGCATTGGCGAGAGCCTTGAGTGAACCTGCAGCGCCTATGGTTGCTGTAGTCGGCGGATCAAAGGTTTCCACAAAATTGGCTGTGCTCGAACGACTCTCGGAGATCTGTGACCAGCTCGTTGTCGGTGGTGGTATCGCAAATACTTTCCTCGCTGCGGCGGGCTACCCTGTCGGCAAGTCGCTCTGTGAGATGGACCTAATTCCCAGGGCAAAGGCACTTATGGCCAAGACGCAAATTCCGTTACCCATTGATGTTGTTGTGGAAAAAGATTTTTCGGATTTTGAAGAAGCGACCGTCAAGTTGGCAGCTGACGTAGCTGACGACGACATGATTTTAGATATTGGACCTCTATCTCAGGCTCGCATGGCTGAGGTGCTAGTGGCGGCAGGAACGATTTTGTGGAACGGCCCTGTGGGGGTCTTCGAGTTTGATGCTTTTGCTGGGGGCACACGCGCACTCTCCAATGCAGTTGCCGAAAGCGAGGGTTTCTCGGTTGCAGGTGGTGGCGACACGCTCGCCGCTATAGACCAGTTTGAGATTGCGGATAGGGTGTCGTACATATCGACCGGTGGTGGCGCTTTTTTAGAGTTTGTTGAAGGCAAAACCTTACCTGCGGTTGCGATATTAGAAGACCAAACGGACATTTAATTTCGTATTTATTTTGATGAGGAAATGAGGAGACGGTTATGGCGCTTATTAGCATGCGACAGCTACTTGATCACGCGGCGGAGCATCAGTACGGTATTCCCGCTTTTAATGTGAATAACCTAGAACAGACCCGCGCCATTATGGAGGCTGCTGATCAGTGCGACTCCCCCGTGATCATGCAGGCAAGTGCCGGTGCCCGGAAGTACGCAGGAGCGCCCTTCCTGAG
>CBFIHK010000101.1:0-5444 GCA_965662305.1 Luminiphilus sp. | reverse complement strand
GTTGTCCCCCACTACTGGGTAGATTCCTACGCGTTACTCACCCGTCCGCCGCTGTACTCACCCCGAAGGGCTTTCTCGCTCGACTTGCATGTCTTAGGCCTGCCGCCAGCGTTCAATCTGAGCCATGATCAAACTCTTCAGTTGAAGAATCTTTTACCTCTGCCGAAGCAAGAGGGGTAGGTTACGCAAAGCTTGCTTTACCTACCAAATCTCAGCTCAGATACAATTTCGAAATCAAAAGTTCTGTAATGAACTGTTGGTCACTTGTTGTATCTGAATAGTTACTTAACAACCATTCCAACAAGTGCCCACACATCTGTCTTTATCTTGTTTTTAAGGGTCAAACCGCCGCTTGGGCTGGCTTTGTTGCTTTGGGTTACCCCCGAAGCGAGGTGCGCATTCTACATAGCAATCCGAGTCGTGCAAGCCCTTTTTTCAATTAATTTAAAAAAAGTGCTGTGTGCATATTTCGGGTTGTTTTAACAACGAGAATTAGTCACCGGTCCCGAGCAGTTCCGCACCGGGGCACGTAGTATGTATCACGGCTATTGGGAGCGCAATGAGTCATGTTGCATCGCTAAGCGATATGCATGCTCAACTGCATTCACGCTGGCAATAGTGGTAGGCGAAATAGGCTGCGAAACCATAACTCCCCACAGCGCCTTATGTTGACGCCAAAGCCACACAGTAGCTCAAAACATCTCAACACTCGCCATTTTCGACACACTCGGCTCACCAGTCGATTGATGGGACCACTGGGAAAAAGACACTGTGCACTGACATTCAAATGCCGTAGAGCAGGTAGATATCTGCATGAATGGGTATCCGCACGTAGTAGCAACACGACGTCCACGGTACTGCTTTGCCGTCTCTGATCCTAGGTCACTCGAGCGAGAAAGCGCATTACAAGAGGTGCCAAGACGGGTCCCAAGAGGGGTGCCGAGAGAGGTGCCGAGAGAGGTGTCGGAAATCGTAATCGCAAATTTGCCTGATCCGTGGGAGGTGTCACTCGCACCACTGCGCTATTGAAAAAGGCACTTGAGAAGCAAGTTGCTTAAGATCAGGATGAAATCTTTCTTTAAGGGTCGCGCGCGCGCGAGGGTCAATCGCCTCCTCTGTTAGCAGAGAACGTTTTAGTGTTTCTTTCATTCGCCTTGGAAGTACTCGCGCCAAGCCTCGGGTCAACAAAGTTGGTCTTACCACCGGTTTGAGCATCGGAAAACGGGCAATTCCTGATGAATTGGGCTTGCCCTCCTCCCTCACAACAGGGGTATCCAGTTGCAGAAAATCCGCCAAGGCCTCACCCAGATCATCTGCGAGAGACAGCTTTTCGAACGGGATGACCATCACATCACTGAAGTTATTTTGGTAAGCAGCTAGCGCGGAAGCGTAGAGACTGCACTGAGAGTAAACATCAAAAGAAGCCTGCCAGGGATCCGAAGAAATCGAGCCAGTCTTTTCGATAATGGTTAGTAAATCTCTCTCTTCGAATCCACACATCTGATAGTAACGAACGTGTGAAATGAACCTTTCGATCGGGTCGCGCAACAAAATAATTATTTTGGGATCGCCCAGCGCACTTTTTATCCGCGGAATTGTTTCCGCATACATTGGCAAATAGGACGTACTTGCCTCGCCCAAAGCTTTAAACCCACGAGCAGCCTCAAACAATGCGTAATAACTGTCAGACTCCTGTACACCAATAGGGGCTGGTATCTGAGAGAAATGATGTGGCTCTTTCATTTTCGGCATAAACACCTGCGGGTGCTTTGAAAGCCACTGCGCCAAAGCCGTTGACCCAGACCGTGCTGCGCCGACGATGAGGAAATTAGGTGCATTCGGGTGCTGTATCACAATGCGCCACCAACGGTGGCCTCGAACGTTCGCCACATCGCCTCCGTCCGTGTCTTTTGCTCAGCGGCCTTTTCAAGAATCGTCCCGCGCTGACTCGCCGCTGGAGACATCAGTTGCTTAACCAACTGAATAATGTCCTCGGGCTGAACATAGCAGGACAGGAGCATATCGCTCACGCCGTAGTCATCATAGAGCGCCTGATATTTGTGGCTCCAGGAGGTTGCAAGGCAAGGAACACCCGCTGACAATGCCGACACGCAGGCATGGTATCTCGAGGACATTGCCACAGTCGCTCCCGCCATCAAGGCCTTTGCGTGGAGCTCAGATCTAGCCTCCCAGACTTCAGCCTCGTCACACCGAGTCGCCAGCTCATCCACGAGCGGCTGATCCATGGCGCCGCCAAAATTAAGTAGCACGACTTTCAAACCCAAATGTAGTGCTGACTCGATGCAAGAAGACAGAACACGGCTGTAGTTCTGCGACCAGACAGTATTCGACGCTCCCGAAACGAGCATGTTGGCATTGGGGACAATGACAAAATAGGGCACCGTCGGCATCTCAAAACTATCTCCGCCCATCTCGACACTATTTGTGAAGTCAGGATATTGCGACAACCCCGGGAATCTCCCTGTAATTTCGTGGATGGCGACAAAACTCACGGGATCCCTGAGCGCAACCAGACTCGCTAACGGCATACTCGTTCTAATTGCACTGCGGGCCTTTGCGGTTTGAAAAGGACCCATCGCTTGCGGCATAAAAAAATAGTGGCGGCCGCTTTCGTTCATGCGCACAACCTCAGCCGCCGCGTGACGAATAGGATAGTCTCTCCCCCATTGATCTGAATAACCAAACCCCGCCACATCAATAATCATTGAGAGATCGCATTCGAAAACCACCCCCCGCATCAAAAGTCGCTGCCGCAACCAACGAGGAATAAAGCGCGTCAAGCCATTGAGATCGAGCCACCTTGCTCTGAGATCCACTTTTCTCAGCAAGCCCGAATAGCGAGCCCCGTCCCGAGTCACAAGACGTCGAGCAGACATCGCTATCTGCGCACCGGGCAAAACCGCTTCCAGTCGTTGAACCACCGCTGTATACATGAGCCAGGCGCCGTAGTTTTGGAATCCGGCCCCCTTGATCTCGACAATCACTCCGACTCCCACCGGATAAGACTATCGACTGGTCGTTTTTGGCTAAAGGGAATCATTCCCTCAGAGGTCGGGTAGCCCACCGATATGAGCATGATTGGGCGCTCATAGCTTGCAAGACGAAGTTGCTCCGCCATCTCACACTCCATGACCTCAATATCTGGCCAGTTGATCGGGCAGCTACTCAGCCCGAGTGTCTCAAAAGCGAGCATGAGCTGCATTGAGGCCAAAGCCGCATCCACATAGATGAGATGGCGATCGCGCTCAAAGGGGTAAGCACTGAGATCACCAACGACCACAATGAGGCAGGGGAAATTCTGAGCAAATCCTGCCGTACCCTGCGTGATGGCGCCCACCTGAGCGGCCTCATCGGGATTGTCGAAAACGCTAAAACGAAACGGCTGTCTGTTACACGCACTTGGGGCCTGAGCGGCAGCCGCCACCGCTTTATCGATAACTGATCTTGGGACTGCTTTTTGTTCATACCAGCGAACAGAACGCCGCCGTCGACACAAGGCATAGAAGTCCTCATAACTGAGTGCGTTTAGCTCTCTATCATCACTCGAATACGGTGCATATGCTTTGTAATCTGTATTTGACTGTAGAGCCGCGGAAAAAGAGTCAAACGCCCGACTGATCTTGGCATCTCTCTCAACCGCCGCAAAATAATCTGAAAGCACGTCGCTCGCCCACTGCAACTCGGCCTCGTCGCCCCCGGATGCTTTAAGTGCTTGGAACTGGCTAACAGTCTCCTCGATGTAATCTGCGGCAAAGATGGGCTTCCGGGGAGACATAATCAGCCCCTTCTCCAAGCGATGGATATTGCGCCTCAGCATGAAACTGCTGTCTTGCGGACTACTTACCGACCGGTAGTACACGCGTCGACCGGCCAAAACGGCTCGATGTTCACGACCAAATTTTGTGCTTATCAGGGCGTAATAAAGAGATGCGAGACGGCGCGACGAGCCAAAAACAGGGACCAGCACCCTCTCATCAAGGTACAAAAGCCAGCGTCTTATGACTTGGTAAGCGCTCATAAACCCTGCTGCTCCCGCATTCCTGCTCGCACCTTCCGCCACAGGACGCTTTTGAGAAAAAGCGCCGGCCTTAAAACCGTAGTCTCCCCTCTTTGGGCTCCCATGAATCCCTCTTCACCTATGAATAACGACGATAGCCGTAGCGTCTCCCTGCGATCAGATGACCATGAGATGCATGCCTGGAAGGTCAGAGACCTTCACCTAGGCGCTCGCCTCGATATGAACCGTCTCTGACAGCTCGCCACCATTTCTCGTTCGCGAGATACCACTCAACTGTCTTACGCAAACCACTCTCAAAACTCTCCTGAGGCAGCCACCCCAAATCCGCCGCTATTTTACTTGCGTCGATTGCGTATCGAACGTCGTGACCCGGCCGATCCTTCACGTAGGTAATCAGATCAGCATAGGCGTTTATACCTTTGCGACCCTCGGGGATGAGCTCATCAAGCAACGAACACACGGTCCTGACTACTTCAATATTTTGTTTTTCGTTATGGCCGCCAATGTTATACGTCTCGCCCACTTCCCCTTTGCTCACGACCTCAGCAAGCGCACGCGCATGGTCTTCCACGTAGAGCCAATCGCGGATCTGACTTCCATCGCCATAAACGGGAAGCGATTTTCCTTCCAACGCATTGAGGATAATCAAGGGAATGAGCTTTTCTGGAAAGTGATACGGACCGTAGTTGTTTGAACAGTTAGTAATCAAAACAGGAAGTCCGTAAGTGCGCCCCCAAGCTCGAACCAAATGATCCGATGCAGCCTTGGAGGCTGAGTAGGGTGAGCTGGGTGCGTAAGGCGTGACCTCGGTAAACAGGTCTTCCGTGCCCTCGAGATCACCAAAGACCTCGTCAGTAGAAATGTGATGAAAGCGAAACGCTTGTTTTGCAGGGCCGATGAGTGACGACCAATATGCCCGCGCCGCCTCCAATAGGACGCTAGTACCCACGATATTGGTCTGAATGAATTCAGACGGTCCGTCGATCGAGCGATCTACATGCGACTCCGCAGCGAGATGCATGACGGCACTCGGCTGAAATTGGTCGAACGCTTCTGACATTGCTTTCGCATCGCAGATATCTGCCTGCACGAATGTGTAATTTGAGGCCGATTCAACGGCTTCAAGCGAACTCAAGTTGCCAGCATAGGTCAACTTATCGACATTCAGAACATCCCAACCTAGGTCGATGACAACATGCCTGATCACCGCTGACCCGATGAAACCTGCCCCGCCCGTTACTAGTACTCTCATGACGTGGATGTCCTTGCTGATCCGACTTCGCGAAGAACACCCACCATAGAACTCTGCCAATCGTCCGGGTTGATGCCGAATGTTTCGTTAATTTTGGTATTAGATAAGCGGGAGTTTTTGGGTCGCCTGGCAGGCGTTGGGTAATCCTCGGTT
>CBFIHK010000100.1:0-5519 GCA_965662305.1 Luminiphilus sp. | reverse complement strand
AGAGATATTGACGCCGCACTATCGCGGGCGAAACGCCAGAATGTGCTCTGCAGTTTCGACATGCTCGGCGAGGGCGCACGGACCGCTACGGATGCTGAGAGGTACTTCCAAAGCTACAAGGAAGCGATTCATAGCGTCGGTGAAGCCTGCACAGGGACGAGCGTGCGAGAAAACCACAACGTTTCGGTCAAGCTATCCGCTTTACACCCACGATTTACCGAGAGCCAGAAAGCTAAATGCGTTCCCGCACTTCAAGACAAAGTGCTCACGCTCGCCACACTTGCAAAGAGCTACGGCATGGGAATGAGCCTCGATGCGGAGGAGTGCTCGCGACTTGAGCTGTCGATGGATGTGTTCGAGTGGCTCTGCAACCATCAGGATCTCAGTGATTGGAACGGCTTAGGTTTTGTATTGCAGGCCTACCAAAAGCGATCTATCGCGGTGGCTCAATGGCTTGTCGGGCTCGCTTCTAACAGACCGCTTGGATTCATGGTGCGACTCGTTAAAGGCGCTTACTGGGACACAGAGATTAAAATTGCCCAGCAGCTGGGTCTCGAGGACTATCCCGTATTCATAGATAAGGCGCACACCGACCTCTCGTATGAGGCTTGCATGCACACATTGCTAAGCAGCGATCGTATCTACTGTCAGTTCGCCACGCACAATGCGCGCTCTGTAGCCCAGGTCATCGAAGCGACAAAGAACCGCGATGCTTCATTTGAACTCCAGAAGCTTCATGGCATGGGTGACTTGCTATACACCCTCGTCAGAGAGAATTACCCAGGCATCCCAGTTCGAACCTATGCGCCCGTCGGGCAGCACGAGGACTTGCTGCCCTATCTTGTGAGAAGGCTTCTAGAGAATGGTGCCAACAGCTCGTTCGTTAATCGGTTCTTAGACAAAGAACTTCCCGTAGATGAACTTATCGCTGACCCATTTAGCCACCTGAGTGAGTTTGGCGCAGAGAATACATCATCAACGTCCCATTCAGATCCGCGCACTGAACCCGCCTCAGACGCATCTCGAATCCCCTTACCCAAAGCAATCTTCTCGAGCGCCCCTATTCCATGGAGTGCTTCGAAAGGCTTCGACCTCGATGATCGTGATTTGATCGCTGAAATGGGCCAACAAGTGGTCGCAGAGCGGGCAAAAAAATGCGTGCTTGCCGTTACAAAACATGCGATTGATTCGACAGACAGCGTGTCTTTCTCTCCCGCGAGCGGCGAGGCCATTGGACGTTTTCGATCTGCGGGCCCAGAAGATTTTGATCGGGCTGTTGGTGCGGCCGCTAGTGCATTTTTTGAATGGTCCAGGCTGTCCTCAAAACACCGTGGCGACCTGCTCAGAAATCTAGCGGGCTTGCTAGAGACTCATACACTCGACCTCGCCTCGCTCATCGCGCTAGAGGCGGGTCGAACACTGAATGATGGTGTCGATGAGGTCCGCGAGGCCGTTGATTTCTGCCGCTACTACGCAGCTCAGGCGGAAGCGCTAATGGACTCGGAAATCGAACTCCCCGGCGTTACCGGTGAGGCCAATCGTTTGCGTTACCACGCGAGCGGTCCATGGCTGTGCATAAGCCCATGGAACTTCCCACTAGCGATTTTCATAGGGCAGATAGCGGCAAACCTAGCAGTGGGTAACACTGTCATTGCGAAGCCAGCAGAGCAAACACCCCTGGTGGCGTTGTATGCAGAGCAGCTTTTCAGAGAAGCGGGATTCCCGGCTGACGTTTTGCATATTCTCAACGGGGATGGCCCGACGAGCGGTGAGCACTTGTTGCCCGATGCGCGCATAAAAGGGGTCTCATTTACTGGCAGCCACGCGACGGCTACGACGATTAATCGCGCGCTGGCTGCGAGACCTGGCGCGATTACGCCCCTGGTAGCCGAGACGGGCGGCATCAACTGCATGATCGTCGACTCGACCGCGCTTCCCGAGCAGGTCGTCGATGATGTCATCACCTCAGCCTTCCGATCTGCGGGACAGCGGTGCTCGGCACTACGCGTTCTCTATTTGCAAAGCGATGTTGCCGATAAAATGATCGAGCTTCTACAAGGGGCAATGGCGGAGCTGGTATTGGGTGATCCTTGTGACCTCTCAAGCGACATTGGACCAGTCATCGATGGCAATGCCCAGCGCGTTATAAATCACCATATATCTACCTTGGAGACACACGCCACGCGCCTTGCAATCGCCCCCTTACCCACAAGGCAGAACAATGGCTTTTTCGTCGCACCACAAGCCTGGGAGATCACGTCGCTCGACGAGCTAACGCAAGAAGTTTTTGGCCCTATCTTGCATGTGATTCGCTACGACGCAGAGACGCTTTCACGCATCATCGACGATATCCGAACCTCTGACTTTGCACTGACCATGGGGGTACACAGCCGACTCCACGGGCTCCACGAACGGCTAGAAAGCGAGGCCCTTATTGGAAACCTCTACATCAATCGCGACACAGTAGGTGCGGTGGTTGGCAGCAACCCATTCGGCGGCCACGGTTTGTCGGGCACCGGTCCAAAGGCGGGTGGTCCCGACTATTTAAAGAGATTGGTTCGCGAGCACACCATCACCGACAACATCACCGCACTCGGCGGCAATACGGATTTATTCAATCTTGATTGAGTGAAAGTCTTTGCATTGCGATAAGCTGATGCCCTCAAAATAATAGAAAACCCTAGCGGGAGCGTGAAATGGAATTATTTTCAGGAAAAACAGTCGTTGTATCTGGCGGTGCAGAGGGTATTGGTTTTGCGGTAGCGCAGGCTGTTGGACGCGAGGGTATGAACGTCGTAATCACCGACGTCTCAACAGATATGCTAAGCAAGGCAGAGGCCACACTTTCCGAGCAAGGTATTGCAGTGCTCGCGATGGAAGCGGACGCACGTAAAGAGAGTGAATGGGAGCGCGTCGCCGCTGCAGCCTTAGATAAGTTCGGCGCCATCCACGCCGTCATGAACAATGCGGGCGTCGGCGGTGGTGGCTCTAGCGGTCCCATTGAGGAGCAATCAGCAGAGGATTGGCGCTGGACCATCGACGTGAATTTGATGGGCGTGGTCTTCGGCGTCAAAACCATGGTGCCGCATATCAAGGCTGCTGGCGGTGGTTGGATTTTGAACGTTGCATCCATGGCCGGTATGAATGGATTCCCGTACGGCGGCGCTTACAACGCGACAAAGCTCGCTGTGGCTGGTCTCTCTGAAGGGTGGGCAATGGAGCTTGCTCCGTTTGGGATCCATGTCGCAGCACTTTGCCCCGGCTTTGTGAAGACGCGCATCTATTTGTCAGATCGTGTCCGACCCGAAGACTACGATGCGAGCCACAGAGATCTCGTTAGGTCAGATGAGGACCTCGACCCAGAAACCATGTCGGTAGGCGTCTCTAACGAGGTAAAAAACGGCATCGAGCCCGATGTGCTCGCAGCGCGCGTCATCGAGTCTCTCAAGGCAGGCGATATCTATATCTTCACGCACCCGTCATTTAGAAGCGGTGTTGGCGAGCGCTACGCGATGATTGACCGCTGCTTCGAGAGTGCCGAGAACAGCCCCATTGTCGGCGGTGTCACCTCAAGTGTTACCAACCCAGACGTGTTTAAGTAGCAGACCTTTTTATACGGCCGACCGACTTTCAATAGCGAGTCGGCTGTTAATAGCCGAGCACCTCTCAACAGCCAAGTGGGTTTTGATAGCCGAACGGGGTTTTATAGCCAAGCGGGGTTTTATGGATAGCCCCGCCAAAACGTACTCTCTAAGGGCAACAACTTTATGCTGCCATGGGTTCAGCGAATAGAGCCCCGCAACTCGGACAGCTTTGCATCGAGTGCGTCCATAACATTGTAAAAGGCGCGTTCCACCTCTTGCTCGCTCCCTTCGACCCTTGAGGGGTCGGGCATTCCCCAATGTAGCCGGGGGGTTTCGCCCATCCAAAGCGGGCAGATCTCATTTGCAGCGCTGTCGCATACGGTAATGACAAGATCCAAACCTTCGTCCTCAAAGTCATCCCAGGACTGACTTTTGAGCCCCTCAACGGTTAAAGCGCGCGCCTTTAGATATCGAAGGGTTGATGGATGAACCTCGCCTGCGGGGGCACTGCCCGCGCTATACGCCTCGAAAACATCACCGTGCCTTGTGTTAGCAATGACCTCACCGAGTACGCTACGACATCGGTTGTGCGTGCAAACAAATAAAATCTTTGAGCGTCCTTCCACCTAGCTGTACTCTTTGCGACCCATTGCTCTGACGGTAACCCACGCGTGTTACCAATTAATGATACGTAGGCCCCATGCTAACGATTCCAACCCGCCGTATTCTTATTTTTGGCTTCTTAGCATTCGTGCTCATTGGCCTCGAGCAGGGAATTTTGGGGTTGTTTGTTGCAGAGCTTGGCGCACAACTGCGCCGCTCACCTGAGGAATTGGGCCTATTCTTCGCTCTTCATGGCGTCGGCTCCGCCATCGTCACAGGCTCCGCACTCATCGGTTGGCTAGAAGAGCGAAATAACAAACGTATCGCCATGGCTAGTCTCGCCCTCAGTGCAGGCGGCTTTCTCGTCGTCTTTGGCGAATCGTGGATATTAAATCTGGTAGCAGCACCCCTTCTCGGTATTGGCTTTGGTGGGCTATCGATGTCCTTCAATACCCTCTTCGTAACACACTTCTCCCAAAAGAATGCCGGGCTTTTAAACGTCCTCAACGCCACCTATGGCCTGGGAGCTGTTGCAGCACCATGGCTAGTAAGCACCGGTATGTATTCCGGTACCGAGGTATTTCTGGCCATTGCTGTGCTCTCGCTCGTGGTGATGATCGGCGCGTGGGGCATTGATGACCGCATTCCCAGCAATCTACCCTCCCTCGCAAGCGGAGATAGCGGCACAAGCAGAGTAGCCCCCTTGCTCGTCACAGCGTTTCTGATTCTATTTTTGGAAGCAGGGCTCACCTATTGGATGCCCTCGCTCCTGGCCGAAACCTCTGAGAACGAGCTAACCGGGGCCAGTTACATGGCTGCGTTTTTCGGATGGTTTGTCGTTGTCCGACTTGGTGCGGCGGCGCTTGCATCGTGGATTACAACGCTTGGGTTTGCACTCATCGGTCTAGGCGGTGTCTTCGCCTCACTGCTATTGGTTAACACGGGCTTTATCCCGCTGTCAGAGACTAGCTTCATCGGCGCATTCATGGGTCTCATATTCCCCAATGCTTATGCGTGGATGCTGATGACCGGACACGGAGGCACTGCGCTAGGTGCTAAGCTCCTCTTAAGCGCAATTACCGGCGCAACGATAGGCCCCTGGCTGCTGGGCTGGATATGGCCGATATTTGGCGACATTGCAGTGCTGCTTACGCTTGCATCAGCAAGCGCCCTCTCCCTAGCCATCATGCTTAGAACTTACCTACGGACAAGAAAAATGGGGTATTCGGATTAGCTGGTTGATTTTCTCTTTGGCGTGCAATCACAGATTACACTTTCCCAACGGAAAAACTGGTTGGCGAGGCCTGGAACAAATGCGTAAGGATTGTGGTA
>CBFIHK010000099.1:0-5575 GCA_965662305.1 Luminiphilus sp. | reverse complement strand
GGCCGAGCATATGCCGTCGCTTACTGCCAACGAACATGACGATCTCGACGGGACTTGTGTCGGTCTGGTAAGCGCCTTGGGCGAGTCTGGCTTCGGTGCCTATGCAGTGCCAGAGAGCGCGGGAGGCAACACAGAGAAACTTGACGTTCGAAGCCTTTGCATCATTCGTGAAACGCTTGCCCGCCACAATGCACTTGCCGACTTCGCATTTGCGATGCAGGGACTCGGTAGCGGGCCGATTTCATTGTTTGGATCTGTGGATCAACAGGAGCGCTACTTGAGGCCCGTCTCCAAAGGCGAAAAGATCAGCGCTTTTGCCCTGTCAGAACCCAATGCAGGTTCGGATGTCGCAGCAATGAGCTGTCGCGCAGAAAATCAGGGAGATAACTGGTCGCTAAGCGGCACCAAAACATGGATCTCCAACGCCGGTATCGCTGACTTTTACACGGTTTTTGCTCGAACGGACGATCAAGGCGGCGCCAAGGGCATCAGTTGCTTCATTGTTGAGAAGGACACGCCGGGGTTCGAGGTCACAGAGCGTATCGACCTGGTTGCGCCGCATCCTTTAGGAACCCTGTCGTTTGACAATTGTGTCATTCCAGAAAGCCAACGTGTGGGAGAATTAGGGCGCGGTTTTGGTATGGCCATGGCAACGCTCGATGTTTTCCGATCAACCGTCGCTGCAGCGTCTCTCGGTATGGCAAGACGTGCGTTAGATGAAACGCTCGACTATTCTGCGCAGCGCGAGATTTTTGGCGGCACATTGTCTGATTTACAACTCGTTCAGGCGAAGATTGGCGAGATGGCGCTCAAGGTAGACAGCAGTGCATTGCTCATTTACCGCGCTGCTTGGACGAAGGACTGTGCTGCTGATCGCGTTACACGGGAAGCTGCGATGGCGAAGTACCACGCAACAGAAGCTGCGCAGGAAGTCATCGACGCCGCGGTTCAGATCTTCGGCGGTAAAGGCGTCACCAAAGGCTATGTTGTCGAGTCCTTGTATCGAGATGTACGCGCATTGCGTATCTACGAAGGCGCAAGCGAAGTTCAAACGACGATCATCGCGCGGCAGACATTTATGAACCACAACGCCTAAACGGTAGAGCAATTTAAACGTCGCGAAAGCGTGATCAAGGCATGCAAACAACCTGCTCTCGATATTACCTGGCCCTTGATATGCGCGTCCTTCATATGCGCTTCCCTTATAGGCGCTTTCTTCCAACGCGCCTTACTAATGGTTCTTGCTGGATAAAGGGCCTTGCAGGAACTTCTCAAAAGCAATCATCAGCAAGTTCCCTCCATCAGCAACTCTGCTTGGCGACCGATAAATCGGTGCCGCGACGTCATGTTTTGATTAACTTGGATTGTGTCAACACCCAATACTGAGGCAACGAGCGAGCCACTCGCGGCACAAGGCATAGATTGGCGCTGCACACCCTGTAAGCGGTATCATCCCGCCGAATCGATGTCACTCTAGCCATTCATCGCGGACAAATAATGCCCAACGCCTCTCAACAAACCCCTTTTCGTAGTGTGTCAGTCAGCCTATCTCGAGCCGATATCATTGAGTTTGCTCAGCAATTTGACCCACAGCCGTACCACCTTGACGCTGAGGCTGCGGAGCAATCGATCTTTGGCGCGCTTTGTGCAAGCGGTTGGCAGGTCGCGGCGCTGACCACTCGACTACTCGAGGATGCATTAGTAGACGAGGGACTCGACGTGCTTTACACCAATGAGGTGAGTAGCCTGCGATGGAAGAAGCCAACGTTTGTCGACGACCAACTTGCGCTAAACATTACCCTGTACGCAGCCGATTCAACCTCGGCACCCACCGGCCATTACCATCAAGCAATTGAGGTGAACGTCGTCAATCAAAATCAAGAGCCAGTGGCTGAGATGGCAACTGTGGTGCTCGTACGCGGTGATGTGACAGCGTCCTCGCCCGTAAGCGTTGCGTCAGAAGGAGCATCGTCATGAGCGAACTCTTCCTCAGAAACCGCTGGTTCGAGGATATTCCCGTGGGAGAGTTCCACGTCTTTGGTACGCATACCTTCAGCGAGCAAGAATTAGTGGCGTTCTCCAAGCGCTATGCCCCCAGACCTGCTTTTATCGATCCTGAGGCTGCCAGAGCGATGGACCAGCGCGGCTTGATTGCGGCGCCATGGCACGTGGTAACCACATGGATGCGGAAAATGGTCGATTACATGGAGGTCTATGCGCAGGGCGTAAATGATGGACGGCGAAACGGTGCCGGTGTTGCGGTCAGCCAACTAAAGTGGTTTGAACCCGTAAGGCCTGGCCACTCTATTACCTACACCTACGAGATCATAGACAAGCCCGAGCGGGTAATCCGAGGCAAATGGGGCGTTATCCGCAGTCGTAACGAAGCCTTTAACCATTACGGCAACAAGGTTCTCAGTTTCGAAATCGATATTCTCGCAGAGCGAAACCCTGAGCTTATTGCGTCGACGCCCTAACCCCTGCCAATTCACGCTCAAATCGCTGCTCATCGGTCACATCGAGAGCGGCATCGAACAGATTGCGAATTTGCTCAGGCGTGATGCCGGCGACTTCAACGCTCGCATCGACAATCATCATCAGTTGCGAGGTCGTACGATGGCGCGTGGCACCATAGCCTTTGACCAGTCGACCACAATCTGCAAGGGCTACAGAGACGGCTGCAGACGCGCCGCTCACGGCAGCTATCCAGCGTTCGATCATGGCGTGTTCATGTGCATAACCCAGAGTCCGCCGCCGCATTTTGCGCAAAGCCGCCAGCAGGTGAAACACGGAACGCATCACTAACGTATCGGTGCGCAATTGTCTTGGCCCAAGAAAGAGTGAGATGAACTTCCGTGCGAGACCCGAGCGCAAAACAAATCGCCCCAAAGATAGGGGTAACAGGGCAGCCACTTCCTCGATGCGCGGATGAAAGAATTCAGTGACCTGAATTAATTGATTGGGCGCCGCCTTGACCTCCTCGCGAATAGCGTCAAAACGCGCCGGACGGAGCTTGAGCTGGGCTACACGAGGGATATCCTCGTAGGCCATCCAAAGTGCCAGCCAGCGCGCAGTTGATTGAACGGCCCCACAATTAACAGATTGCGCCTCGAGAAGTGCTTCCAAGGCAGTCAGGTAAGCCCGTGCGTAATCCGGATCTTGGTAATCAAGAAGCCGCAGAACACCGTGATAAACCACCTCATGCAGCTCAACCGGAAGTGCGGCAATACGTGGCAAAATCTCACGGCCCGTCGCCGTCGTTGCGCCTGGAAGTTCAAAATCAGGTGTGTCGGCTGGCTCGAATTGCTCGACTGTAGGTTTGCTCGCGCGGGCAAAACATTCATCAAAGGCCGCGAGGTTTGAGCTCGCGTTATTTCCTGCAGAGATCACCTCGCGATACAAAGCAATATCAAAAGGCAAAGCATTGGAGCCTGCAATCGCGCCTAGCAGGCCAGCTGAGATAACAGTCCCCAGCCGTCGAACGACTTCATCAATGTCGAACTTTACGAGACGTTTTGCATAGGCGTCCGCCAGTGACTCAATAACTTGCGTATCCGCCGTGCCGTCAGTCACTGCCGTCTTTTCATCGATCCCGTAGACGCGGTGAGAGGAGCTAACGAGCGTCGTGCGATCAGGAGAAATAAATCCGCGACTCATCATTCGGCCCGCCTCAACCAACTCCGAGGTAACGGCGAGATCTATGTCTCCCTGCGAGGGGAACAACGACATTACGGGAGATTTGTCTCCATCACCGGTTTTGGGGATGAACTCTAGGTAGTAAATGGTCGCACCGGTTCGCTGCGCGACACCTGCCAACGACGTGCTCTGACAGTGCCAATTGGCCCGCTCTGCAATATCTAAGAGCCACTGCGTTAGGACGCCGCCACCCTCACCCCCTAAAGCCGCAATGAGCACGTTGAGCGTTGATGACTTTGGTTCAGACAATGAGGTCACAAGACAGACTCCAAACCTAACTTGGCATCACCTGTTTTTTGACGAGCACCCCGAGGCTTGAGGACCGCTTTCAGTTTATCGAGCCATGTTGCGTTGTGAATGACATCAACACGGGCAAACGAGGGGCATAACACTGCGGAATGCGCATTAGTGCCGCAAACACCGCAACCCACACAGGAATGATCGACATAAGAAACCGGGTCGATTCGCAGAGGGTCGGGATTTTCTTTGATCGTCAGCGAGGGGCATCCTGACAAGCGAATGCAGCCGTGATCGCCCGTACAGGTCTCAGGATCGACGTAAAAACGTGCTTTAACGGTTCGCTTCCCGTCCTCGATGGCACGTTTCATCATCGGACGCACACGCCGCTGTCGGTTCAGCATGCACTCCCCTTCAGCGACAACTACTTTGAGCCCTGGTTCGGTGGTTGTCAGCGCCTCAGTCAGTGTCGTTTTCAGCGCAGCGATGTTGTAACTACTGACCGTCCGTATCCAGCGCACGCCTGCACCCTCGCAGGCCTCCTCGATCGTCTGCCAGTGCTCGCGCTTCGGTTGATCGACATCCATGGTCGATGCAATGAGATTCGGCTCGACCAAAGAGGGGATATCCTGCCCGCCCGTGGCAGCAGAGTAACCATTGTCAATAATGATCAGCAGTCCATCGTGGTCATTAAAGACCGCACTCGTGACGCCGCTGGTAAGCCCGTTATGCCAAAACCCGCCGTCACCCATAATGCTGATGGCTTTATGTGGCAAGGCGTGACGAATAGCAGAGGAACTTGCCAGCGATAAGCCGTAACCCATGATGGTGTTACCCAGGTTAAACGGTGCCGCTGTAGCAAAGGAATGACAGCCAATATCCGATGAGATATGGAAAGGTCCTAGGTCTTCTTGAATCTGCTTAATCGCTGAAAAAATAGGGCGCTCAGGACAGCCTGTACACAGGCCGGCCGGCCGTGGTGGCACCACATCCATGAGCGCTGAAATATCATTCTCGTTGAGCGGTGTCTCGCGCGCCTCGACTTCTTCAATTGTCATTCTCAGCGGCACATCTTCGGTTTCGGCGTCTGTTAGGAACCGTGTAATACCTTCTAGCATCACCTGTCCGGTGTACTCTCCAGCAAACGGCATAATCGACTTGCCGAGTAACGGTGTATCGACACCCTCGCGTCGCAGTATCGTTGCTATGCCCTGCTCGATGTACTCAGGCTGCCCCTCCTCCAAAATGAGGACCCGATTTTTGTCTCTGCAAAAATCGACGACCTCATTCGGTACCAGAGGGTAGGCAACGTTTAGACAGTAAATCGGTATGTCTGTATTACCGTAAACGTCACTCAAACCTTGACGCTCGAGAGCACGAATCAGCGTGTTGTAGGTACCACCGCAGGTAATGATGCCAACCCTACTGTGACGCCCCTCGAAAAACTCGTTCAGTTTGTTGTTCTCGATAAAATCAATCGCCGCAGGCAGCCGGTCTCTAATTTTTTCGTGCTCTTGCGAGTAAACGTAGGGTGGCAGAATAATTTTTTCAGGCTCTCGCTGAGGACTGACCGGATGCTTGTTATTAAACACGGGTCGTACATTATCTCTCGCCTCAAACTCACCCGTAACGTGGCAGCCGC
>CBFIHK010000098.1:0-5619 GCA_965662305.1 Luminiphilus sp. | reverse complement strand
CAGCGTCTCCCATGAAAGATCCCTTCGCCTAATGAACTTATTCATATCGGGAATTTGGAAGTAAATTCCCGCCATATATACGGTGCTAACTAGGATAAGCGGGTGGAAGCTGTTTTCGGGGATGTTGGCCCCGATTGCTCTCGATAAAAATCCCAGGGTAAAAAGAATTAAAAGAACCCGGTAAATAAATCGATCTTCATCTTCCATAACTTAAGTTCCCCGGTGCTATAAGCGTCTTCAGCCTATTCCGTGCGCTGATTAAATTTGTGCTTAGAAGATGTTTCGTTTAAGAGGGGAATTTTGCAAATTGAAAAGGCACGTCTGAATTCAGCTTCCTAGGCTCCTGGCCCACGTCTTGTGCAAATGGGCTTTTTAGACGGATAGGCTTCAGTCCGTCTATCTGTAGACGGATTAAGTGTTTTGCTTGGTTCACTGGTGGTTCACTAGTACCCTAAATTCGCCAATAATCGCCAAAACTCAAAAACATTAAACCATTGATATGACTGTGTTTTTTTGTTGTACTTTGTAGCGGTTTATTGCGATATCTTGATTGCAAATCCGTCTACGCCGGTTCGATTCCGACCCGAGCCTCCATTTTTCAAGAAATTTAAGTTCGCTTACGGCGCCCCGCTGGAACCCCAGTGACTCGATCGAGTTTTTTGCTTAGCGCTGCATCGTGCTGTGCTGGCTACTGTCTGCCCCTATGTGCCAGAGCATGGGATTTGAGAGATTCAAAACACCAAGATATGCTCTGACCACACATAGAGAGCTTGGGGGAGTTGGTGTACGTAAGTATCGGTCAGCATGTCACGCTCCTATTGTGTTCAAGCCCATGTCACACATTCGTCTCGAGAAGTTGCAGCCTACTTTGTGCTTGGCTAATTGCTATCTGCGCTCAAGCTAGTGTGGACGTTAGTCATACCCTGGGCGTAAACGCCGATGTCCGTTTTGACTTTCAAACCGCGATTAATCACGAATGCCCTAATTTTTCGCTCAAGCACGGTGAGCGGCCGTTTCTGTCAGTTGACTTCAATCTGGACGGTGTACCCGACCCCTTTGTCTTCTATAACTGTGTTCGTCGTGGCGAGGAAATAGTTCACCCCTACTATTACGTAGGTCCCGACGTGAATGTTCTGGTCATGTTGAGTCAGCCAAATGGTTCGTTCATCAATGGCAATCTCGCGACCTTCGGGCAAGAGCAGGTAACTGCAGGGTACTTTGGGTTTGTTGGCTTTGAGTTGCGAGACCACGCCTATGACTTAAACGGTGACGGCTACAAGGACTTTGTTTATCACGTTTGGCGAGACGGGTTGTGGCAGGCAGATTGCTATACCCGTGCCAGTGAGCAGGATACGGAGCGTTGTAACGATGAAAATCCGGAGCTTTTACCCGAAGCCAGGTGGACGTCACTTTACAACCAAGACGGGCGCTACCAGGGCGCTCCGGGTGGTGCCTACGCCACCAGAGGCATCCTTCTAAGCAAGGGAGATGGGGCTTACGAAGCCAAAATCATCGCGACCGGGCAGGATACTGAGCCGGGAGGCGGTGTCTCCGTCTTTAAGGACTCAGAGGGCTACTGGACTATTTGGGTTACGGGCCCATCTTTCGGTGCCGGTGCCTACCGTGACCAGGTCGAGCAAGACTGGCTCCCTGCTACCAATAGCGCCGTCCCTCTCCCTGACGGTGCTGTACTACCGACGCCGGGACCTAAGGTCTACCGCTTTGAGGCCGGTGACATGCTAGACGTCACCAGTGAGTACTTCTTGACGTCCACCAAAGGCGCGGGTGGCTTAGGTAGTTACTGTGAATATCAAAAGGCCCTTGTCGAGACACTTGCTGACAAAATTGAAGCTGCTGGCTTTGAGACAGACGATTGCCGGGTTTGGACCGACCCGCGCTTTGGTAGCAATTTACAGGACGGCATCGAGTACCTGCCTTTAACCGACAACCCATCAGTGGTGGTTACCTGGGCACATATCACTAATCGATCCTTTTTGACCCGTATTTGCTACGAACAGCAAGGCCAAATTTGCGCTGAGCCGGATGATCTAGACGCGTCGTTTGGTCAACGATTCGAAGTCCCAATCTTACGGGTCTGGACGCTTCAAAAAGGTTACGGATGGGTAGAGAAGCCCTCTGCGATCCCAGAGAACTCGATGACAGTTATTCCGACGCCTACCGGCATTTTTTGGCGGATATTCGATCAATCCCAGTGGGGCTATTCGCTGATGGATAGGCCAAATGGCTTTCTAGAGAAGTTTTCGTTGGCACCGAGTTCCCCGTATGAATACGTGGTGTATACCTGTTGCCGTAATGCAACTTATCTTGATCCGGGGGTAGAGCCAGAGACGCTAGGCGCGCTCGCGATGGAAAATTGGGGGCAGACCTTCTTTCAGCAAGAGGCATGGACGCCCGATAACTGCCCAAGCTTTCTGTGGGGCGTTGAGTCCTCGCATTGCACTGCACCCTATGCATGGCGTCATATGAGCCCTACGCCAGTGTTTAGTAACGCACCCGTCGATCTTTACAGCATTTGGCTCGAGGCTGAGTGTGGCGGTGTGCAGGACGGATCCGAGGCCTTCGCCACCTGCCTTGAAGAGGTGGGAGACGGACTCCTCGGCTACCGATATGACGCCGTGAAGGCGGGCTTTGATCACATTTCATTTGCCTTTGATAAGCAGGGGCGCATCCAGCGAAAGCGCTTTGACCCCGTCGAGCAGCTTGCGCGCAACGCATCGAACTATCAGATCGAGATTGCGGATATCAATGGTGATGGTTTGGATGATTTTATTGCGGGCACAATGCCGTGGTTTAACGAGTGGTTTTCTGATCCGCAACGTCAGGGCTATGCACACCCGCGACTCACCGTTGGTCTCAATAATGGTGCGTTTGGGTTTTCCGAGGCGACCACTTATTGGCCAGATTTAGTGGGTATGAACGCCGGTCGTGCGGCGCAGGCATCAGATCAGGATCTTACTAAGCGTCTCGTAGACTATTACTTTGGCAACTGGTACCGCGACTTTAATCAGGATGGTGTTGCCGACTTGTTGCTATTTGACAGGGCTCAGGACAGCCTTGCGTTGGGTGGGTTGCCCGAAGTATCTATCAGCTACGCCGTTGTGACACCAAGCGAGTCAGGACCGACGGCTCCCACAATTGTAAGCAGTTCGTTTGAGGATGGAACCCTTTGGATTACGCTAATTGCTGCACCGGTAGACCCAGAAAACCCTGATGGCAATGGGCTGAGTTATCTACTGACTTGTTCCGATGGGATAGGGAGGTTTCAGACTGAAAGTGCGGCAGAGGTATTGACCTTGGAGGGGCTGGACGATGAATCAATTTTTCAGTGCTCAGTTCAGGTCAAGACTGCTGAGGGTGCTGTCAGCCTGCCAACATTTACAAATGAGCTACTTGTATCTTCCACTCTTAACACAACCGGCCGCTTGCCGATCTGGCTGCTTTATCAGGTAAGAAAAAACAAGGGTGTCGAGGGGAGTTGAACGGGCTGCTTCATAGCGCTCGGTTCGGTGCCTGTCACCCTCACTCCGGAGTCCCTTCTTCATGCTATGTGCGCTGAAATGAAGGCATATTCGAGCATTCGATTAAGGCCAAACCCAAAGGTAAAGGCCGACACACCAATTGTGACAAACGCGACTTCGTTACGCCGATCAGACTCGAAATGTATGTCAATGTTTTGATTTTAGAGGTAGCTTTTATTGAGGGGGAAAAAGGAAACAAGATATGCGCTGGGTATCAACTAGAGCTGTTCTACTTATCGCTGCCGGCGTTTGGGTTGGAGCTGCGGCGGCGCAGGACCCCGAAAACACAGTGCCTACCGCTGCGTCAGTCTTTTCCGCCACATTAAAGAACACAATGAGTTCACCGCAGTCAGCGTCTGTGGTTTTAGAAGGCGCAGATGCTGATTTTGATGCGCTGACCTATGCGGTTGTTTCAGGGCCAACTTACGGCACGCTCTCAGATCCAGATAACGGTGATGCGGCTGTAACAACAGGCGCCATTGCGGGACAGACACTCACCTACACACCTAACATAGACTTCACTGGCACAGATACCTTTACTTACAAGGTTAACGACGGTGTGTCTGACAGTGCTACCCAGACCGCAACGCTTACCGTGTTTGACGCTTACAGGTCGAATACGAAACAAATAGGTGCCGATGTTGATGGCGAGGCGGCGGCGGATTTGTCGGGCAGCTCGGTGGCGCTTTCCAGCGACGGCGAGACTCTTGCGGTGGGGGCGCCCCTTAACGATGGTAATGGCACTAGTGCCGGTCAAGTGCGGGTCTATGCCTGGGACGGCTCGGCCTGGACCCAGCGGGGTGCCGATATTAACGGCGAGGCGGCGGGTGATGAGTCGGGCAGCTCGGTGGCGCTATCCAGCGACGGCCAGACCCTGGCGGTAGGGGCGTACCTTAATGATGGTAATGGCGATGATGCCGGTCACGTGAGGGTCTATGTCTGGGACGGTTTGGCCTGGACCCAGCGGGGTGGTGATATCGACGGCGAGGCAGCGGGTGATAATTCGGGCTACTCGGTGGCGCTGTCCAGCGACGGCCAGATCCTGGCGGTGGGAGCGGTTTATAACGACGGCAATGGCATTGATGCCGGTCACGTGCGAGCCTACACTTGGGATGGCTCGGGCTGGAGCCAGCGGGGTGCCGATATCGACGGCGAGGCGGCGGGAGATTTCTCGGGCTTGTCGGTGGCGCTCTCCAGCGACGGTCAGACCCTTGCGGTGGGGGCGATCGGAAACAGCGGTAATGGCTTTTATGCTGGTCACGTGAAGGTCTACGTCTGGAACGGCTCGGCCTGGGCCCCGCGGGGTGGCGATATCGACGGCGAGGCGGAGGGGGATTTGTCGGGCGAGGTGGCCCTCTCTAGCGATGGCGAGACTCTGGCGGTTGGGGCGGGTAGTAACGACGGTAATGGCTCTAACGCCGGTAACGTGAGGGTCTATGCCTGGAACGGCTTGGCCTGGGCCCCGCGGGGTGGCGGTATTGACGGAGAGGCGGCGGGTGATTACTCGGGCCGCTCGGTGGCGTTGTCCAGCGACGGTCAGACCCTTGCGGTGGGGGCGCACCGCAACGACGGTAATGGCAATGCTTCAGGTCACGTGCGTCTTTACGATTTCAAAACAACATCGCCACAGATCGGTGCCACCGCGAACGGTGTGGCGGTTATAGGTGTGACGTATCAGGCCTTTGATGACCCTGCGACCAGTGAGACGGTAGACCCGACTGAGCGGCTGACGGTATCGGATACGGATCCCGCCGATACGAACCTGATGTTCTCGGTTACGGCACTGGGTGGCGTACCCCCCTGGTTGACGGTGGATGCTGCGACGGGCGCCCTCAGTGGGACAGCAGGAGTGGGGGATGTAGGGATAATTCCCAACATTGTGATATCGGTATCAGACGGTACGTTGAGTGCCGATCTTCCTGCCTTTGACCTTGCAGTGCTTCTGGATACGGACGCCGACGGATTACCCAATACCTGTGATGCAACCTGTATTGATGCCGGTTTCACAGAAGACCTTGATGATGATGCGGACGGCGTATCCGACAGGGAGGACGCCTACCCGCTAATCTCTCTTCTGGTT